>JAPKGU010000150.1 GCA_026647565.1 Phycisphaerales bacterium
CGCGATCTGATCGATGTCGGAGGCGGTGAGGGTCGGCCCACGCTCCATGAACGTCTCGTGGAGTTCCCAGAACTTGCCGGTCGATGCGGACACACGCTCCGTGATCTCGGCCGCCCGCATGGCGTCTGGCTTCCCCTCGACGGGAAGATGCCGGAACACGTACCGCATCCGATCGCCGAAGCGGTTCCGCAGCCCCTCGACCACCGCGTGAACCGCGCGGCAGCGGAAGTCCGCATAGCTCCCGTACTGGACGAGCGTCATCTCCGCATCGGGAGAACCCAAGATGTGATCACGGACGGGATCGACAGGAGGATCAAGCCGGGTTGGCGTGGTGCTTGGCATGGTCGCGGAAGTCTAAGGTACTGCGCTGAGACGGAGTGGATATGTGACGGCCCTCACGCGGAAGCGATGAGGGCACCAGCGGTCCCACGTCAAGGGATCACCCCCTGCCGCGGCCGACACGACGCAGCAGCACCTCGCGCAGCACGAGGGCGTGGTTCTGCTCGGCGTCCTTGGCGCCGTAGACGAGCGTGACGCCCTGCTTCCCGGCGCTGCCCTTCCCGCCGCGCGTGGGTGAGGAAGAGTGTTCGAGCACCAGTGCGCGGAGTTCACCGAGCGCGGCGCGGGCCGGGCCTTGGCGGTCGGTCAACTCGGCCTTGTATCGTTTGCGAAAGTCCGCCCAGCGCGAGAGGTCCGCGTGGTACCAGCGTCGCAGGTCCGTCGAGGGCGCGACCTCCTTCATCCACAGGTCCACCCGCGCGGCGGCCTTGGTCAGCCCGCGGGGCCAGAGGCGGTCCACCAGCACGCGGAAGCCGTCGCCCGGTTCCGGGTCGTCGTATACGCGCTTGAGTCTGACTTGGTCACGCGCCGTGCTCATGATCGGCACTCCTGATCGCCTTGTGTACTCTGCTCCTCGTTGATCGCGGCGAGCATGACGTTCGAGTGCGCGTACGCGCCACCGGCCCGCATCTCAGCCGCAACCCAAACGGCCTCCATCAACTCCTGCGGTGTCGCACCGGCGCGCAGCGCGGCCCTCGTGTGAGACTGGATGCACTGCTGGCACTGCGTGACATGCGCCACCGCGACCGCGATGATCTGCTTCGTCTTTGAGCCCAATGCCCCCTCTGCGAACACCTTGCTCTGGAACGCCTGAAACGCTGCGGACACTTCCGGTGCCAGATCTCGACGCTGCGAGGCGATGGTCTTGAGCAACTCCCGATCAGATGGGTCCTGCATGGCATGTCTCCTTTCTTGTGTTCACGGACTGGGGCTGGTGGATGACGGGCCCTGGCTCGCTGCGCTCGCAGTGCGGATGTCGTCGATGGTGTAATAGCAGCGTGGATCCACTTCACGCGCTGCACGAAGGACGTGCCTGGTACGGGCACGGCCTACTTGCACAAAGAGCATGGCCACCGCCCCGTCCTTGCCCTCCCCTTGGAACTTCGTGACGCCGAAGCCTTCCCGGTGAAGCCGCTCGAACATCGTCGCCCCGTCTCGGGTGAACACGCGCACCACCTGGCTGCCGAATGGGAGCCATCCCTGGAGGGTGACCCCGATGTAGTTGCCGGTCGCTGCGCCGAATGCAAACGCGATGCCATAGGCGGGCTCCGTTCGGATGTGCTCGATGACCGCCGACACGACGAACACCCAGATGGTCATCTCGAGCAGCCCAAGCAGCCACGCCACGCCACGGTGCCCGCTGACAACGGCCACAGTGCGCATCGTCCCGAGGGATACGTCGCCGACGCGGGCGATGATGATGACCACGCACCCGAAGAGGATGTCCAAGGTCATAACTCACTCCATTGGGCGATGGGTGCCGGCCGGGTCAAGAGGCGAGTTCGGGCTTGACGGCGAGGATTGAGCAAGGTGCCTCGCGCACGACCCGCTCCGCCGTTGATCCGAACACCATGTCCCTGATGTTCCAGCGGTCACGCGTGCCCAGGAGCACCAGGTCGCAGCGTTGCTCCTTAACGAACTGCACGATGGCGTGGCCATACCCTCCGCCGCGCCATTGCGACTCAACGCAGTGGTAGGCGGCTTTCAGAGCGCTCAGCTCGTGTGCGAATGGCGTGCAGAACTCGCGTAGGCGGTCCTCGACACGGCGCCGGAACTCAGCCGTGAAATCGGGCATGTTCACCTGGATTCCCGCAGGGGGACGGAGTCCGTGCCACGGGTCGTCGTACACGTGGAGGACGCGGAGCGCTGCGCCGTCCTGCGCGGCGGCTCGGATTGCTTCCTGCAAAGCGAGCATGGACGTCTCCGTGAAGTCCACGCAGGCCACGACATTGCGGAACGGCCCCGCGTGGTCCTCTCGGACCAGCAAGACCCGTGTCTTGGCACGCTGCATGCAGGCGGCAGCCGTGGGACCGACGCCTTTGTGCGCATCATGGGCACCGTGCGCTCCCAGGACGAGCAGGTCCGCACGATCCCGAGCCACCGATTCCAGGATGGCATCGCGGGGACGGCCGACCTCGACGTCGCACGTCACATCGGTCGGCACGCCCGTGTCAGCCAGAAACCGTGCCCACGACTCCCTTGCATCCGAAACAAGATCGGCCTGGGTCGGCAGAGTGAACGGGAAGAGCGGGTGAGGCGCCGGCTCGAACGACGGGAGCGCCACCACGTGCACGGCTCGCAGCGATGCGCGGTTGCAGTCCGCGATACGCCTGGCCGCCTTGAGTGCCACGGCGGAGCAAGGGGAGAAGTCCACTGCGACGAGGACGGAGTTGAGGCTACCCATGTGATGCTCTCCACGATTCACGGCTGCTCAGAAAATGTTGCTGCGTTGCGATGGCGCGATCGACTCATGCTACTCGTTTGCCCCTTGGGGCGTCATCAGGGCCTCGGAATCGGAACGATGGAGCTTGCCGGTGAGTTGCTGGGTAACGACACGTGCCAGCGCGCTCGCGGTGGCGATCTCTTCCACCGTGATGGAGTTAGCGCCTGCTCGCATGGCCTCCAGCCCCTGGCTGAGGAACGTGGTGCGTGCTGAGATATGCACGTCCGGGGACAGCGCACGTGCCGCCGCACATGCCCTCACGGCTTCGGCGCCGTCCGGAATCGTGACCGCGAGGGCCGCGGCCGTCTCGATGCCTGCGCGGCGCAGCACCGCGGGATCGGTAATGTCGCCGCAGAGCACAGGAATGCCTAGGCCGTCTTGCCTGCGAATCGTCTCGGCGTTGGTGTCCACCACGGTGATCGGCACCCCGTGTCTCGTCAACTCGTCGGCAAGTGCTCGTCCGACCGGACCAAAGCCGGCGATGATCACACCCCGGCGCTGGGCACTACCGGGCTCGGCCCGTTCCACATGTCGCGGTGCGATGGCTGCCGCTCCACTGGTGCCGGAACCACCAATCTGCGAGACGTTTCCAATCACCTCGCGTTCATGACGGAACCGTCGGCGCGCTCGGGTGTCCGCGCGCTCGACAACCCTGGCGATGGCGGCATCGAGCTTGCGGGACGCAGCATCGATCGCACCGTAGAGATCGTCGGCACGGGCCTGAACCGCAATCGGCGACCGGCCGTTGACCCGCGCCTCCATCACGCACCGAGCATCCGCAGCGCCGTGCTTGGGGCCGTTCACGTCCTCGAAGTGAACCTCGACGGCCGTCATGTTGGAGCCGTACCGCCGGAACGCGCCGGCGAGTTTGCGATGGACCCATGCCTCGATGGCGGAGCTGGTCTGCAGGTTTCCCGGCCTGATGAGGATGGGCAGTGTTGTCGAAGTCGGGGGCATGTCTTACCTCCTGAAAAGACTTCGGTTCTACCGATCAAAGTGACGCTCACGCTCCGGCTGGTACTCGATCCGTTCAACAAGCACACGTCTGGAAACGCGTCCCCCTGCGCACTCCACGCTCTCGCCTTCGCGAGCGCCGAGCAGCGCCGCGCCCAGCGGGGACAGCACCGAGAGCCCCCCAGCATCCGGGAATGTCAGCTCGAGCGCCTCCGACTCGTCCTCACCGGGGTAACGCACGCGGACACGCGAGTTCATCGTGACCACGTCAGGCGGCACCCGGCGCGGCGCGACTTTTCTCGCACTCTCCATGAGCGACCGAAGCCGGAGCACGGGTGCGTCGGTCCAACTGCTCGAGAGCAACGGCTCAAGTCGGGTGCTATCCAACGTGCTGACGACGGGTCGGGTGGTCATAGCGGACTCCTTGCGTGTGAGACACGCGACGAGACAACAGTGCAACTTGACGTGTGGAACCGCGAATCCGCGTTACAGGTGGAGGTCGCCGGCCGCTTCGGGCTGGTAAAGCACGCTGAGGATGTCGCACGTACGCTCCGCCCCTCCCGGAACCCGGAACGTGACCGTCTGGCCAACGCGGCACCCCAGCAGGGCAGCGCCCAAGGGCGCAAGCACGGAGATCGCGCCATCCTCGGGGTTGGCGTCCTCCGGGAACACCAACGTCATGGTCCAGGTGCGTCGACCGTCTCTCAGCCGGGCACGCGAGTTCATCGTGACCACGTCGGCGGGGACCTCGTCGGGCCCCACGACGACGGCCTGATCGAGCTCTCTCGCGAGTGTGGCCAGGTACGGACGGTCCCGGTCATCGCCCCCTCCGCCACGGCCGCTGCTGGCCGACGCGATCAGGGCCCGCAGACGCTCCATATCGTGCTGTGTGACGTGGATGGTTCGGTTGTTCATGGTGGTCTCCTGCCGCCTGGCTTCAAAGGCGTCCGTTGCGACTGAGGCCGATCACGGGAAGATGCCGCGCTCGCCGTACACCTGCTCGATCCGCCGCAGCGCCACGGCGTACGCAGCATCGCGCCAGTCGAGCGACTTGTCGGCGGCCATCTGCTTCACACGGGCATAGGCCCGTTCGAGGATCTCCCGCAGCCGCTGGTCCACTTCCGCGGCGTTCCACGCCGCGCCGCTCCGGTTCTGGAGCCATTCGAAGTAACTGACGATCACGCCCCCGGCGTTGCACAGCACGTCTGGCAGCACCGCGATGTGGCGTTCACGGAGCACCGCGTCGCCCTCGGTCGTCGTCGGGCCGTTGGCGCCCTCGGCAACCAGCCGCACCTGGAGCAGCCGCGCGGTCTCATCCGTCACCTGGTTCTCCAACGCCGCGGGGATGAACACGTCGGCCTGCGTCGCGAAGAACGCTTCGCGCGAAGTGGCCTGCGCGCCCGCGAAGCCGGCGACGCCGCCTGTCTTCTTCACATGCTCGGCGAGCACATCGGCGTCCAGCCCCGCGCTCGTGTATGCCTTGATCGCCCCGGTCGCGTCCTGCACCGCGAGCAACTTGGCGCCCTTGTCCTTGAGGATGCGGGCCGCCCACGAGCCGACCTTGCCGAACCCCTGCACGGTGTAGGACAGGTCCGCTACCTTGCAGCGCTGGTCCGCCGCCCACATCTCGATGAGATCGACCACGCCCTGCCCGGTCGCCTTCTCTCGCCCCACCGAGCCGCCCGCGCTCACCGGCTTTCCGGTGACGACGCCCAGCGCCCGGAAGCGTTCCTGCGGCGGCAGGGTGGCGGCGTACGTGTCCACGATCCACGCCATCGTGCGCGCATCGGTGTTCACGTCCGGTGCTGGTACGTCGTAGCCCGGCCCGATGTTCGCGCCCAGCGCGTACACGAAGCGCCGCGTCATGCGTTCGAGCTCCCGCCGGCTCAGCGTGGAGGGATCGACCTGCACGCCGCCCTTGCCGCCGCCGAAGGGGATGTCCACCAGGGCGCACTTGATCGTCATCCACGCCGCCAGGGCGCGCACCTCGTCGAGGCTCACGTCGGGGTGATAGCGGATACCGCCCTTGAACGGCCCGAGCACGTTGTTGTGCTGCACGCGGTAGCCGGAGAACATCTCGACGCGCCCGTCGTCCATCTTGACCGGGAAGTTGACGCCGATCTCGCACGCGGGCGAGGAGAGGATCGTGCGGACCTCGGGCGCGAGGCCGATGGCCTCGGCGGCGCGGTCCATCTGATCGCGCACGCGCTGGAAGAGTTTGGGGTGCTCGCCCCCGCCTGCGCGGGCGGCCGCGCTGGGCGCGGAGCCGTTCGAGGTGAGGGGGGCGCGGGGGGCGTCGATCGTGGCGGTGCCGTTGGCGGTCATGGTGCTGGTTCTCCGTGTGAGGTTGACACAGGACCTATGGCAACCCGCGTGCCACACGGCGACCCCGCCTGAAGCCGCGGAAACCAGCCTCACGCACGCCGACGCGCGGGGAGGAACGACCCAGCGGGGCGTTTGTCCCCGCGCCCAAGCACGGAGAAGCCGGCACAGTAGAATGCCCCCATGAGCGGAAAGAGCAAAGCCATCGTGCTTGCGGTCGTGGTCCTGGCGGTGTGCCTCGCCATCGAGCCGGTGATCCTGAAGCGCGACATCTCGGTCGTCGGGGTGCTCGGTTCGGTCGCCGCGGTGGCGTTCGTCGGGCTGCTGCTCTACCTGGTGAAGCACAGCAACGCGCGGGATGAACGACGGACCGCATCGCGCTGGCGTGTCTCGCCTTGAGTTCACGCGGCAACCTTCAAGCGGGCTTTCCGAGCGCCGAAGCGGGCAAGATCGGGGGGTGGCGGCGTGCTATGCCCTGCGGTGGGTTAGCACGCGAGTCGACAAAGGGCCGTGGAGCGAGTGAGATTGAAGAGGGTGATCGTCGCCCGCCCGTCCACACCGGCCTTACCCGATGACCCACGGCAGCACCCACAGGTACCCCGCCATCAGCACGCCCGCCGCGATCAGAGAGACGAGCAGGCCCACGCGGATCATGTCGCGCGACGAGACCAGCCCCGTCGCATAGGCCATTGCGTTGGGCGGCGTCGAGATCGGCATCGACACCGCGAAACTCACCGTCAGGCCAGCCAGCACGCCCAGGCGGGCCGCGGCGTTCGCATCACCCGACGCGACGCCCGAAGCGAGTCCCGTCCCGCCACCCATCGCGAGGGCGATCGCCAGCGGGACCAGGATGTTCGCCGCGGCGGTGTTGCTCATGAACGTCGCGAAGGTCATGCCGCCCACGATGAGCGCGAGGGCCAGCGCCCAGCCCTCGGCGTGTTGCAGCATGGGCAGGCCGCCCACGTACTCAAGCACGCCGGTAAGGTGCAGGCCGTGGCCCAAGGCCAGGCCGCCCCACATCAGCAGCAGCACGTCCCAGTCGATCGAGCGCACGTCGCGGCGGTCCAGCACGCCGACCGCGGCCAGAATCGTCGCGGCGATCAGCGCGACCGCGGCATCATCGACCTTGTGCCAGGCGCCGCTCATCCACGCCGCTACCGTGAGGAGGATTACACCAGCGGTCACCCAAGCCCGCCCGGAGAGCCGGTCGGGCCCTTCCGCGCCACCGTCTTTCGCGACCGCGCCGCCGAGTTCGACCGGCGGCACCACCGCCTGCCGGGGCGGACGCAGCACAACGCACAACAGCACACCCGTGACCAGGAGCATCCCGACCGAGAGTGGCGCGGCCATCAGTACCCACTGAACGAAGGTGATGTCGATCCCGATCGCGCGGAGCTGCGAGATCGTGATCGCGTTCGGTGGGGTGCTCACCGGTGTCATGAACCCGCCGATGCTCGCGCCGAACGCGACCGCGAGCATGAGCGCCGACCTGAGGCGGGGGGACGTGGACGGTTCGCGAGCCACCGGCGTGACAATCGTGAGCATCATCGCCGCTGTCGCCGTGTTGCTGATGAAGATCGAGAGGAGCCCGGTCGTGAAGATGACCGCCATGACCAGGCGGTAGGAGTCGTTCTGGAACGGGCGCAAGAGCCTCGCGGCAACGACACGATCGAGCCCGTGCTTGCGGACCGCCGCGGCCAGCAGGAATCCGCCGAGAAACAGGATCACGGTGCTCGAGGCGAAGGGCTCGAAGAACTGGGTGTAACTGAGGTCGCCCGTCCCCGCGAGTCCCCCACCCCCACGGCCGGCTCCATCGCCTCCACCCAGCCGCGCCAGCAGCAGCACCTCCAAGCCCACCACGCTGAGCGACGCCGCGAAGAGCGGGATGGCTTCGGTCGCCCACAGCGCCGCCGCGAACACCGCGATCGCCACTGCCCGCCGGCCCAGTTCTCCCATCTCCAGCGGCAGCGCCATGTACACCATCGACGCGGCGACGACCGACGCCGTCACGACGAACGCCCGCCACCGCCGGGTAACCACTGCTGCAGGCGACAAGTTTGATCGAGCAAGCGTCATCGGTGGGAAAGACTCCTGCGTTCGCCCCACGATGTCCGCGCTTCACCGCTCATGGCTTGCTCACTTGCCATGCGCGCCCGCGTCCGTCGGATCTCGGCCACCCGAAGCCTTGAGCCTCTCGCGCAGCGACTTGCGGTCGATCCCGAGAATGGCGGCGGCTTTGGTCTTGTTCCCGCCCACGCTTTCGAGAACGACACGGAGGTGCTCCACCTCCACCTCCCGGAGCGTTCGATGCGAGGCCGAAGACGAGCCGGAGGACGGCGGTGGCGGCGAGGCAACGTATCGCATCACGGTGGGCAGGTCTACGGTATCGATGACTCCGGCCTCCGCGAAGATCACCAGCCGCTGGGCCAGGTTCTGGAGTTCGCGCACGTTCCCCGGCCACGGGTAGCGCTTCAGGGCGTCCACCGCGGAGTCGGTGAGCCGAGGGGCCGGCGATGAATCCTGTTCCGCGGCGGCCGCCAGAAAGTGCCGGAACAGCGGCACCACATCGCCCTCGCGTTCGCGGAGCGGGGGGAGTTCGATCGGCAGCACGTGCAATCGGAAGAAGAGGTCTTCGCGGAACTTGCCTTCGCGGGCCAGACCTTCAAGGTCCTTGTTGGTCGCGGCGATCACGCGGACGTCCACCGTGCGGGACTTGTCCGCGCCGACCGCCTGCACCGTCTTTTCCTGCAGTACTCGCAGCAGCTTGGCCTGCGCGATGGGCGAGAGTTCCGCGACCTCGTCCAGGAAGAGCGTCCCGCCGTCCGCCGCGACAAAGAAGCCCTGACGGGCGGCGGTCGCGCCGGTGAACGAGCCCTTGGCGTGCCCGAAGAGTTCGCTCTCGATGAGCGATTCGGGGATCGCGGCGCAGTTCACCGCGAGGAACGGGGCGGACGCCCGCGAGCCTCTGTAGTGGATCGCCCGGGCCACGAGTTCCTTGCCGGTCCCACTCTCACCCGTGATGAGCACGGGCACGCTCGCCCCCGCCGCGCGGTCGATGAGGCGGTAGACGCGCTGCATCGCGGGCGATGTCCCGATCAGCCCATCGGGCGCCGCGACCGGAGCGGCGCTCTCCACCTCGCGTCTCGTTCGCACCTTGTCGAGGGCCGAGCGAACGGCGTGACGGAGTTCCTCGTCGGTGAACGGCTTGGGGAGGTAGTCGTCCACCCCCTC
>JAPKGU010000151.1 GCA_026647565.1 Phycisphaerales bacterium
CGGTCAGCGAGTGGGTGGCGTGACGGCTCTTCTTCTGTCCCCCCTCCCCCTAACCCCTTCCCGCAAGGGGAGGGGGGACCGGATTGTGCAAGGCGCGGTCGGCTGATGACTCCTTCGAACACCCCGAGGGGTCATCCTCGTGACCGGGTCCGATCGGCTCGATTTCCTCGGTCGCATGATCACGCAGGACGTGCGGCCGCTGCCCCCATATTCGTGGCGGCACTCGTTCTGGCTCAATCGCAAGGGACGCATCGACGCCGACATGCGTGTGCTCGTTCTTCCCGATCGCGTGTTGCTTGAGATGGACATCCACGCCGTGGCCCGCGCGCTCGCGGGCCTGAACGCGTACGTCATCACCGAGGATGTGACCCTGCGGGACGCAACGCAGGAGATCCATCGCCTTGCGCTCCACGGCCCGGGCGCTGCGTCCGCGCTGGCGTCGGTCGTCGGTCACACCCAGCCGACGCCCGGTGTCGCGCCCCAGCCGACACTCCTCTCGATCACGCACGGGCAAGCGATGAACTGCTCATTTGGCGGCTCGATTGTCACCGTTGTCCGCGATGACTGGACCGGCGAGACGGGACTTGAGATCTTCGTCCCGATCGACCGCGCGAGACTGTTGTACGAGGGGCTCGTGGCACTCGCTCACGCTCACGCTCCGGCGAGCACCGCAGCGACCAAGCCGGTGGGGCCGGCCCTGCGGCCGATCGGCTGGCACGCGCTGAACATCGCTCGGATCGAGTCGGGCACGGCGCTCTACAACCTCGACTTCGGTCAGAACAATCTGCCGCACGAGACCGGCGACGAGGTGCTGCGCTCGCGCGTCTCGTTCAAGAAGGGGTGCTATCTCGGCCAGGAGATCGTGGCTCGAATGGACGCCCGAGGGCATCCCAAGGCAGTGCTCCGCGCTCTGGCGATCGTGGGCCCCGACGCCCGCGATGGCTCGGGCACGCCCCGCCAACCCGTGACCGGCGTGCCCCTCTTTGCGACGCCCGACGCTTCGGGCGAGCCCGTGGGCGCCGTCACAAGCTCGACCGTCAGCCCGATGCGATCTTCCACGCCCGTTCTCTTCGCGATGGTCCGACACGCAAGCGCCGCCGCCGGCACCACGCTCTATGTCCCGGCAGAGGGCGCGATCGTGGCGACGACGGTCCAGCCGGGACTGACGTTCTGGACGCGTGACGGAAACCGCTCGGCATTCTGACCCTTCGGTTATCAGCACGAGACGGTGCGAGCCGCCGGCGGCATCACGCGTTACCGGTCCGTCGCGCCCGCGCCGTCCACACAGCCGTCAATCCCGACGTCTCGCCGCAGTCGGTGTCGGCCGCGACATGAAGTTGTCCACCGGCGGAGCCGATCCAAGCCGTGATGGTCGTGGACCGCCTCGGTGACGTCGTGCGGCGTCGGGCGTGCCACGGGTGAGTTCAGGTCGAACGGAGGTTCGGCCCGGAACAAGTGAACCCCACAGGGACAACCCAGGGATCACCAGTGGTGCAAGGAGACGTTAGCATGCACGTGCGTCGTATTGTGAAGCGTGGTTTCACGCTCGTCGAAATCCTTATCGTGGTCGTGATCCTCGGCATCCTTGCCGCGATCGTCGTCCCGCAGTTCACCAACGCGGCCAACGAGGCCCGCGGCGGCAACACCGCGACCCAGCAGAGCACGATCGAGAATCAGATCGAGCTCTGGGCCGCCCGTCACAACGGCCAGTATCCCGACCTTGTCGGCGATGGCTGGGGCGATCGCGACACCGCCGGCACCATGATCGGCGACAACTACCTCAAGGCGATCCCCGTGAATCCCTTCACGGGCACCTCGACCGTCGAGGCCAGCGACGATCCCGCCGGCGACGCTGCCGGCGCCGCCGAAGAGGGTGGCACGGGCTGGTTCTACAACCGCGACACCGGCGAGATCCGCGCCGCCAACCTGGACGAGGTCGACGAGGGCGATGGCGGCTAATCACCCCATGGGCAGCCTCCCCGTCATCATGGCATGACATGCGCGGCCGGTCTTGGAGACAAGACCGGTCGCCTTCGCAAGAGCGATCGGTTGCGGTACTCGGGTCCGCTTACCCCGCGCCGAAACGCGTTCCTCGTGAACGAGTCTGGACTCGCTGGAGGATCGGCACATGTCGCACGTCCGTTCATGCGGCCGCTCGGGTTTCACGCTCGTCGAGATCCTGATCGTCGTGGTCATCCTCGGCATCCTTGCCGCGATCGTTGTCCCCCAGTTCGCTCAGGCCCGAAAGGAAGCGGCAGAGGGCACGACGGTCCACGAACTGGCGAAACTGCGCCGGGCCATCGACGTCTACAGAGTCCGGCACGAGAATCGACTGCCCTCGGTCGAGGAGGGCGACGGCACGTGGGGCGATCTGGTCGCAAGCACGGGAGAGTACCTCAAGACCGCACCGTCCAATCCCTACGTCGGCGACACGAACGCGCGGCGCATCATCATCCGCGACACGCCGGATGATGCTTATCAGACCGACTACGGGTGGATCTTCAACGACCAGGACGGTTCGATCTGGGCGGGCGGTTTCGATGCGAACGACCAGCCGATCCTCGCGGAGTGACGGGGCCGGCAGGCCCGCCCCGACCCCGGGCTGATCTGCCGGATCGCCATCAAGACCGACCGTGCGACCGCCGATATCGACGGTATGAACACGAAGCGCGTCAATCCGGCCCAGACCATCCGCTCGAACGCCCTGGTGCTCCTTGTCGCCGCCATGCTTGGCGTGATGATCCTCGACAGGATGGAGGATCGGGGCGTGCGCGGTGTCGGGTCCGTTGCTCACGCCGCCTCTCAGCCGGAGTCGACCGGCTCGCTCATCAGCGCCGCAGATCAGCGGAAGCAGATCATCGCCGAACTCCGGACCATCTCGCAACGCCTCGCCTCCGTCGAGCAGCGACTCGCCAAGCCGATGCAGGTCCGAGTGATCGAGATGCCGGTTCAGAAGGACAAGCCGGCGCCGAGCGGGAACTGAAAGCCCGGCCGGCGCGCACGCGGCGCGTCGACGCAACGCCTCGACATGGGAGTGGCGAAGGAGACGCTCGATGTTCGTCGGCACCCCCGCTCGGAAACCGTCACTCGCGCCCGCGTACACGCTGGTCGAGATCCTGGTCGTGGTCGCATTCCTCGGCGTCGCAGCCGCGCTTGTCATCCCACAGGTCAGCTCAGCGCACGTTCTCCGCGTGCAGGCCGCCGTGCGCACGGTCGTCGCCGACATCACGCTCGCTCAGTCCGACGCACTCGCGATGCAGGAAGCCCGCGCCGTCGTCTTCGACATCGAGCAGAATCGCTACACGCTCGTCGAGGTTGTCGGCGGCATCGTCGATCCGGATGCCAACGCGATGTTCGACTCGGGCGGCCCCGATCAGCGATTCGTCCGCGAGTTCAACGGCGGCGAGTGGGGCGGTGCCCGGATCATCGGCGCCGCCTTCGATGACGACGCAACACTGGTTTTCGACGAGCTTGGCAGCCCGATCGCCGAGGCGGGAAGCACCACCCCCGGGCTTGGCGGATCGGTCACAGTCTCCGGATCCGGGAGCGTCTTCACGATCAACGTGGACGCTTACACCGGCCGAGTGACTGTCTCACGCGAGGACGCAGAAGAATGACCAGCACAGTCCCGCCATCCAACGCGATCGAGCTGCGTCAGCGACGAATGGTCACTGCGAGCGGTGCGATCTGCGCCACCCTCGTCTGCACGCTCCTGATCTGGGCGAAGCTCCGCCTGGTCACCGACATCCCCCGTACCGCCTACGCGGCGCCGGAAGCCGCAGCCAAGAGCCAGTCGTCCCCGACGGGCGAGGCCTCCGCTGCGAGCGAGCTTGGCTCGGCTCGGGCGCCGATCTCCGAATAGGCCGTTCCGGACCCTGGGCCCCCCCAATCAACACGTCCCCCGATGCGTCCCGCAACACCGGGCTCGACGCAGCATGCCCGGGGGGCCTCGATGCACCCCCGTTTGGCATATTCGGACCCTCACGCGCCTCCAGACCCGCGGCGGTCTCCTCTCCCACAACCGCGCCACTTCTTCGTCAAACGTCAGACTCGTCGCAAAGTCCCCCGGCAGAAGCGACGACATTGCTGATGCGATCCCCCGCGTCAACCACGCTGGAGGCGGGAGATTGGGCTCCGGAGGGGATATCGGGCCCCCGCCAGACGGGCGGACAGATCCAGCGCAACCGAGGACGAGTCATGACGCAGAATGGAAATCGCGGGACGAATGGTGTGAGCGTCGGCCGGACTTCCGCGGCTCTGGCGCTCTCTCTTGTCGCGGGCGTGGCACCCTGCTCGGCCCAGAGTCTGAGCAGCATGGCCGCCGAGAGCGGGGCTCGCTCGTCGCCGACGCAGCCCGTCACCCCGGACCAGGCCGGTGCGCCCGAATCCGGGGCACAGAAGCTGGCCGCCAAGGGCGATGGAAAGGTCAACGTCGACGACAATCTCATCGTTGAGATGCACGTGAAGGACGAGGATCTGGGCAATGTCCTCGCCATGCTCTCCATGCAGTCTCAGAGGAACATCATCGCGAGCCAGTCCGTCTCGGCCAGTGTCACCGCCAATCTCTACGGCGTCACGTTCTACGAGGCGCTGGACTCGATCCTCCACGCCAACGGTTTCGGCTATGTCGAGAACGGCAACTTCATCTATGTCTACACGCTGGAGGAGATCCGCGAGATCGAAGCCGCGACGAGGATGCGCATCGGCAAGGTGATCAAGCTCAACTACCTCAACGCGATCGACGCGGCCGAGTTCGTCAAGCCGCTGCTCTCCGACGGCGGCCAGATCAAGTCCAACGGAAGGGCCGAGAAGTTCAACCTGCCCGACAACGCGCCCGCCGGCAACGAGGACTACGCCAGTGAGTCCGCGCTGGTCATCTACGACTACGAGGAGAACGTGGTCGAGATCGAGAAGCTCATCCAGGCCCTCGACACCCGCCCGGCGCAGATCCTCATCGAGGCAACGATCCTCCAGACGCAGCTCAACGAGGCCAACGCGTTCGGCGTGGACTTCTCCGTCATCGGTGATCTCAACTTCTCCGATTTCGTCACGCTCGGCGGGCCGCTCAAGGCAGTCGAGGGGCTGATCGGAGGCCAGGGCGGCGCCCTTGTCGGCGGCTCAGAGGTCAAGGTCCCGATTCCCGGCGCAGACGGCGACGGAAGGGCCCTCTCGACCAACGTCGGCAACCAGGGCGGGCCCTCCACGTTCCGCGGCGGCATCGTCAACGGCGACGTGGCCGCGTTCATCCGCCTTCTGGACGAGGTCACCGACACGAGCATCATCTCGAAGCCGAAGCTGCTGACGCTGAATCGTCAGCCCGCCCGCGTGCTCGTCGGCCGAAAGGTGGGCTACCTGAGCACCACGGCCACCGACACGTCGACCACGCAGACCGTCGAGTTCCTCGATACCGGCACGCAGCTCTACGTGCGTCCCTTTGTAACCAACGAGGGCTCCATCCGCATGGAGCTCAAGCCCCAGGTCTCCGAGGCGATCATCCGCGACGTGACCGATGCCACCGGCGCCGCGGTCACGATCCCCGATGAGGTGACGAACGAGCTTGTCGCGAACGTGATGGTCCGCGACGGCCAGACGATCGTCCTGGGCGGTCTGTTCCGCGAGAACACCAAGGCGACGCGTCGCCAGGTCCCCGTCGTCGGCGACATCCCGCTCATCGGGGCAGCATTCCGAGGCCACGACAACAACATCGAACGCTCGGAGATCATCTTCCTCATCACGCCGTCGATCGTGAGCGACGCGATCATCGCGAACCAGGGCGAGAAGGGCGAGAGGTACGTCGAGGCCGTGCGTTCCGGCAGCCGGGAGGGCCTCCTGCCCTTCAGCCGCGAGCGTCAGAGCCAGTCCCTCCGGGTGCAGGCGGAGAAGGCGTTCGCCGAGGGCAACACGAGCAAGGGCGACCATCTCCTGCGGCGCTCGATGCGCATGAACCGCAACCAGCCCGACGCCTACATGATGCGCGACGCGCACACGCCGGAGCGATCCAAGACCTGGAAGACGGGCAGCATGCTCGACGAGATCATCGGCATGGAGGCACGCGACGCCGCCCGCGCACGGGGCGCCACGCTGCCGACAGCCGACACGACCCCCCTCAGCGCGACGGACGGCTCGTCAGAGCCGGTGTCGAACGAGGACACGGTCTCTTTCGAGACGCTCCCTTCCCCCGCTCAAGAGGGCGTGCCGACCGATTCGCAGACGCAGGCGGACGCGACATTCGGTGCATCGCTCGAGTCGCAGGCGTTCGACCAGGATTACACCGCATCGGACTCGGACAGCTCCACACCGACCACGGACCCACTCCCGGGCGACTCCAGTCCCTGGTGGGAGCGTGTGAACCAGGCGGACCAGCAGACGCCTGATTCCGGTGACGGATTCACGACCTCGTTCAGCGATCCGGCGGACGGGTACACGACGATCGTGTCCGCCCAACCTCAGGACGCGACGACCACGGCACCCGCGTTCAACCTTTCGCCACAGACCGTCTCGCAGCTCCGGCTCATGCCCGGCCCGTCGCTCGGCTCGATCCTGCAGGCGATCTGGCGTGAGCACCACCGCATCGCCGAGCAGTTGACCGCCGGCGTCGACACGACCACCGACGACTTGACCAAGTGATCCAACCACGTACATCGGAGACCGCACCATGAAGAGCAACGCACTCCGCATCGGCGCCGCAGCGATCATCCTCGCCGCCGCCGCGACCTCGACCGGCTGCAACAGCTTCCGCACCCACGGCAAGTACACGCAGGAGCACATAACGAAGTCCCGCGAACGCTTGGATCAGATGAAGAGCGCCACGCAGTTCGACATGGCGCAGCAGGCGTTCCTTGCGGGCGACCTGGACAAGGCGCAGAAGCTCGTGGATTCCTCGCTCGCCGTCAGCCCGACGGTCGCGCGGAGCCACGTGCTTCGCGGCCGCATCATGATCGAGAAGGGCCTGATCGAGCAGGCGCTCCAGTCGCTGGCCCGCGCCGAGGCGATCGACCCGAACAGCGTCGAGGCACACTACTACCAGGCCATCGCGTTCGAGCGAGTCCTGAAGCGTGAGGAGGCGCTCTCGCACTACGTGAAGGCGTCCGAACTCGACCCGTCGAACGCGCAGTACGCCGTTGCCGCGACCGAGGTCCTCATCGACCTCGACCGCACCGCCGACGCGGAGAAGTTCCTCTCCGCCCAGGCCGAGCGATTCCAGAACAACGCGGGCGTTCGCCAGACGCTCGGCCACCTTGCAATGATGCGATCGGACGCCAAGACGGCCGTCGCGATGTTCAACGAGGCTCGCCTGCTCGCGCCCGACGACGCCGACATCCTCGAGGATCTCACCCGCGCTCAGTTCCAGGTCGGCGCGCTCGCCGAGGCGGATGCCAACGCGTCCCGACTCCTTCGCGACCCCGCGAACGCGGGCCGGCGCGACCTGATGCACCTCCGCGCTCGATGCCTGGCCGAACTCAACCGGGTCGTGGAAGCCCGCGACATCCTGATCACCCTGACGTCGGGCCTGGAGGGCGCCGGCGACACCGAGGCCTGGATCGGACTCGGCAATGTGGCCTACATCCTCAAAGATCTCGCCCGGGTTCGCGCCGCCGCGACGCGCGTCATCGCGCTCTCGCCGGAGCGTCCCGACGGCTACATGCTCAAGGCGCTCTGGCACAGGCGAATGGGCGACACCGACAAGGCCCTGCTGGAGATCGAGCGCACCCTGGAGCGCGGACCGAGCCATGCCTCGGCGCTGACGCTCAAGGGGATCATCCTGGCCGACCGCGGCCAGTACGAGGACGCACGCGTCGCGCTCGGCGCCGCGCTGCGAAGCGACCCCGCCAACGCGGACGTCGCGACCCTGCTCGGCTCGGTCGAGCAGGCGGAGGTCGCCGCCGCGGGCGAGCTCTGATCCTCTCGCTCGGAGAGAGACGCTCGTCTACAGGACCTGGAGGTCGATCAGTTCCGGCTCCACCAGGCCCGACCACGACGAGACCTTTGGCACAACGAGCGCGTCGATTCTCGCACCCGCGGGGATCGACGCGCTCGTTTCTGCGTGACGCAGACCCCAGTTCCATGCCACCAACCGGAGCGATCGGTCTCGGTCCTTGACGTGGAACTTCAAATGGTGTCCGTGCTTTCCGAACGGCTCGGGGCGCGCTGCCAGTCGCAGGCCCGTCACCCTCACCCGGACCGGCGGATTCCCCTGTCCGAACGGCGCGAGCGATTCAAGCTGGCGCACCGCCAGGGGCGTCACCTCGTGGGCGCTCGCGTCGCAGTCGTATCCCACGCGAGAGACCAGGTCCTCGGGTCGCAGCGACGCGTTCGCTCTCGCCAGGAACGCCTCGACGAACGCGTCCAGACGCTCGGGCAGCACCTTCACGCCCGCGGCCATGTCGTGCCCGCCGAACCCGTGCAGGTGCTCGGCGCACGCCTCGAGCGCTCCGTGCAGACTGAATCCCTCGATCGATCGGCCGGACCCCACCAGCAGGTCGCCCTGGCGCTGCATGAGAACGGTCGGTCGTCCGAGCCGCTCGACGAGGCGAGAGCAAACGATCCCGACGACCCCCGCGTGCCACCCCTCGCTCGCGAGCACGACCGCGCGCTTGTCCGGTCCATCCATCCCGCACGCCCTGGCCATCTCCATCGCCTCGTCGGCGATCCGACGCTCGACGCTCCGGCGCTCGTCGTTGAGTCTGGTGAGTGCCCGCGCGATCTCCTCAGCGCGAGTCTGATCTTCCGTGAGCATGAGCTCGAGCGCCTCGCGCGCGTGCCCGAGCCGACCGCACGCGTTCAATCGCGGCGCGAGCGAGAACCCCACGCCCTCCGCGTCGATTCGCTCCCCATCCAGGCCGCTCGCCCTCACCAGGGCGCGCAGCCCGATGAACGGTGAGGTCCGGATTCGCGTCAGTCCGTGGCGCGCGATCACGCGGTTCTCGCCCCTGAGCGGCACGACGTCCGCGACCACGCCGAGCGCCGCCAGCGCGAGCAACTCAACCAGCAACTCGCGCAGCTCCGCGGGCAATCGAGGGGTCCCCGCGTGAAGGGTGCAGAGACGCCACGCCAGCTTGTACGCCACGCCGGCGCCGCAAAGATCGCCGAATGGGTACGCGGATCCGGGCTTCCTGGGATGCACGATGGCGTACGCCCGCGGAAGGTCTTCCTCGCGATCGGCGCCGTTGTGATGATCGGTGATGATCAGATCCAGATCCAGGCCGGCCTCGCGCGCCACCCGCGCCGGCTCGACCGCCGTGATCCCGCAGTCCACGCTCACCACGACACGCGCGCCCTCCGACGCCAGCGTCCGGATCGCCTCGGCATTCAAGCCGTATCCCTCGTCGATCCGGTGAGGGATGTACGTCAGGACGCGGGCCGACGGCGCGATCGCGCGAAGCGTCCGCACGAGGATCGCCGTCGAGGAGACACCGTCAACGTCGTAGTCGCCGTAGATCGCGATTGCCTCGCCGGACGACGTCGCTTCGAGGATCCTCTCCGCGGCTCGGTCCAGATCGCCGAGCAGCGACGGGTCGTGCAGCATCCGCAGAGACGGCTCCAGGAACGCCGCCGCCCCCTCGTCGAGGAGTCCGCGGGCCGCCAGGACCCGCCGCGGCAACGGCTCCAGCAACACGCCGGGGAGGTTCGACGCGTCCGAAGGAGCGTCGGCGCGGCTCCACATCTTCGTCAATCCGCGTACTGTTGTCCGCGACATGCCGCCGTGCCTCTCCGAGCCGCGCCACACCGGCCGGGCCGGGCGGGCAATCCCGTCCACCCGGCGGCTTCCGTGCCTCGAGCCGACAGAGTAAGGTGTTCCCGTTCGTTCCGCAACGACGAGCGGATCAACCGCTCCGCCACCGATCGATCGGAGTCCCATGGTCAAACTGAACCGCATCTACACACGTACCGGCGACGACGGGTCCACCGGCCTTGGAACGGGAGGCCGTGTGTCCAAGGACGATCCCAGGGTTGAGGCCTACGGCACGGTGGACGAGGCCAACGCCTCGATCGGACTGGCGATCGCGGTCGCCGGTGCCGTCGATCCGGCGTCTCCGGCCGGTTCCATCGTCCGGCTTCTTGCTCGGTGCCAGCATGATCTCTTTGATCTCGGTGCCGACTTGTGCATTCCGATCGCGCCCGACGAGAAGCCCGGGACCAAGCTCCGAATCACCCAGGGGCAGGTCGATCGTCTCGAGCGTCTGATCGATGAGTACAACGAGTCCCTGGGAACGCTGACGAGCTTCGTCCTGCCGGGGGGGAGCCGCCTGGCCGCAGGGTTGCATCTTTCTCGCACAATCGTCCGCCGTGCCGAACGGCTGGTGGTCACGCTCCGAACAATCGATCCGGCGGCAACGTCCGAGGTCGCGGTCCGGTATCTGAATCGTCTGAGCGATCTCTTGTTCGTGCTCGCGCGAGTCGCCAACGACGGCGGCGCGACCGACGTCATGTGGGTTCCCGGTGCGAACCGCGCGTGATAGACTGCGTTTCGGACAGGGGCGGGACGGAGCTTCTGGAGGGTGTGGTGGCCAAGTCGGACGCGAAGAACCAGATGGCAACCAGCCCGTTCACGGTGGAGTTCCGCCGCGAGTTCGAGGCCGAGACCCTCACGCTCCTGCACCGGCGGTTCCTCTGGTTCACGGGCACGGTGAGCGCACTCGGAATCGTCTTCATCCTGGCCCAGGCGATCTTTGATCTGTACAACGAGCGGGCAAGCGTCGATGCCGCGGCTTATTCGGTCGGCATCACGTCTCTGATGGCGTACATCACGGCGTATCTGATCGTGATGCTCGGCCACGTCTCACGCGAGCGCGTCCACATGATCGCGTTCCTGATCGTGGTCATGGATGGACTGCTGCACATCGGCCTCTGGTCGTTCAAGGGCGGCACAGGACCGGGCATGACCGGCGTCCTTCTCACGCACATTCTCGCCTGCTGCTTCCTCCCATGGACATTCGCCCAATCCCTGGCGCCGATCGTCGTGCTGGCGTGCGCCAACGCGATCGCGACCGTGCTGTTCATGCCGCCCAACGCCGAGGGTGCCAAGCCGGTCGGCATGATGATCGCGGCGATCGCGCTCGGACCTCTCGTCGGACTTCCAGGCGCCATCATCTGCTGGCTCCGCCATTCCCGTCGCATCGAGCAGTTCAAGCTTCGGTCGCTGGCCACACGCTACGGCGAGTTCAGGCGGGAGCTGACCGACGCCAGACGCATCCACGAGGCCCTTTTCCCGCGTCCCCGCACCGAGGGCGCGGTCCAGTTTCTCTATGTGTACGAGCCGATGCGCCAGATCGGGGG
>JAPKGU010000152.1 GCA_026647565.1 Phycisphaerales bacterium
GACACCGCGACGCTGAAACTGCTATAATTGACCGTCCCGGCAATGACGCCTAACAGACGCCTTCCGACGCAGGAAGTGGGGGGTGAGGTGGGGGGAGTTGGGAGGGGAGTCGGTGGGTTGGCGAGTGGGAGAGGGGGCGGCTCTTTGGGTGTTGGGGGCGGAACGAAGAGGCGCGGCGCGGAGAAGGGACGCGGAGAAGGGACGCGGAGAAGGGACGAGCGGGGAACTACTGTTCGGATTCGCGTCGGCGCGCACGCCGGCGCGATCGCGGTCGGTCATGAGAGAGTGAGCGCGTTCATGTCTGCAGAACAGGGCGGTGGCGGGCAGGGGTTGCGTGCGGACGGGCTGCTGACGATCGTACTGACGCTGGCGTCGTGGACGGCGGTGCCCCTGATGCTCCGGCACTTTGCGACGGCGGAGGGTGGCGAGCCGCTGATGGACGGGTGGACGGCGAACGGGTGGCGTTACGGCTTCAGCGCGTTGATCTGGCTGCCGGCGATCGTGATCGGGCTGAGCCGGCGTCGGCTGCCCGCGGGTCTTTGGCGGATGGCGGTGGTGCCGGCTGCGTTCAACACGGCGGCGCAGGTGTGCTTCGGGATCGCGCCTTACTACATCGATCCCGGCTTGATGACGTTCTCTTTGCGTCTGCAGATCGTGTTCGTGACGGTGGGTGCGCTCATCATGTTCCCGGCGGAGCGGAAGGTCATCCGTTCGCGCGGTTACCTGATCGGTATCGGGCTTGTGGTCGCGGGGACGTGCATCACGCTGGTGGCGAATCCGGAGGGGCTGGGCGGGGGGACGGCAAGGGGCGTGGGGCTGGCGATCGGCGCGGGGCTGCTGTACGGGGCTTATGCGCTGTCGGTGCGCAGGTGCCTTCACGGCGTGAACCCGATCACGGCGTTCGCGGCGATCTCGGTGTACACGGCGGTCGGGATGATCGGGTTGATGCTGGTGTTCGGGGCGGGGTCAGGTGGCGCGGTGCTGGGGTTCGGGACGGGCGAGGTGGTGCTGCTGCTGGTGTCGTCGCTGGTGGGAATCGGGCTTGGTCACACGCTGTACTTCTATTCGATCGGTCGGCTGGGCCTTGCGGTCTCGACGGGTGTGGTGCAGTTGCAGCCGATCACGGTGTCGATCGCGTCGCTGTTCGTGTTCGGCGAGCGCCTGACGGCGGTGCAGTGGGCTTCGGGGCTGGTGGCGATCACGGGTGCGGGTGTGATGCTGTGGACGCAGCATCGGATGATGTCGCGGGATGCGTCGGTCACGGTGGCGGCGATCGATGAGTTTGATGACTTGCCGGTGGATCCGGACGTGGCGATCATCGGCCAGTCGAACGAGTTGCCCCCGGCACGGGACGGCGTGCTGAAGCCCAGTCCTGACAGGCCGTTGCGGGCGACGGAGGGCGCGTCGGCGCGATCGTGATCGGGTGGCGGGGCCGTGTCCCGTCCTGGTGACCGAACGGGAGCGCCTCGAGCGAGCGTGAGAGGATTCGGTGGACGGATCGATCGCGTTGATAGACTGGCGTGGATCGGTTAGATTGACCGGCGTTTGGGGCGGGGCGCCTGATGGGGCCCGCGTCCGGCCTCGAGTCTTTGTGCGTGTACCAACCGGAGATGATCATGGCGATCCAGCTGGGCGATATCGCGCCCGACTTCAAGCAGCAATCCACCGAGGGCGAGATCTCGTTCCACTCCTGGCTGGGCGACAGCTGGGGCGTGCTCTTTTCTCACCCCAAGAACTTCACGCCGGTGTGCACGACGGAGCTGGGGGCGGCGGCGAAGCTCAAGTCCGAGTTCGACAAGCGGAACGTGAAGATCGTGGGCCTGTCGGTGGATCCGCTGAAGGATCACGAGGCGTGGTCCAGGGACATCGAGGAGACGCAGGGCGTGAAGCTCAACTTCCCGCTGCTTGCGGATGCCGACAAGAAGGTCGCGAACCTTTACGGCATGATCCATCCGAACGCGAGCGACACGATGACGGTGCGATCCGTGTTCGTCATCGGCCCGGACAAGAAGGTGAAGCTGACGATCACGTACCCCGCGAGCACCGGGCGCAACTTCGACGAGGTGCTGCGGGTGATCGATTCGCTGCAGCTCACGGCGAAGCACAAGGTCGCGACGCCCGTCAACTGGAAGGACGGACAGGACTGCATCATTGTGCCCGCCGTGACCGACGAGGAGGCGACCAAGCTCTTCCCCAAGGGCTTCAAGAAGCTCAAGCCGTATCTGCGGACGACGCCGCAGCCCAACAGGTGACCCGGTCGCCATATCCTCGTGCATGATCGAAACCTCACGCACGAGCCGTCTGCGCCGGTGGATTCCGTTCCTCCTGATCTCGGGTCTCTGCTGCGTCGCGACGGCTCAGCCCGCGTCGGTGGCGCGGCCCCCGGTCGAGTTGCTGCGCGACCACCTGATGATCCCCTGGGGTGAGCGTCCTGACCTTGCTTCGCAGCCATTCGCGGACGTCGGGCTGACCGAGCCGCAGTCGGCGCGGGCGATCGAGGCGCTCTGGGGCGACGCGCAGGAGCGAGCACGCGAGGCGCACGGCGCGGAGTGGCGGGCAAAGTCCATCGTGCTGGACGGGCGCACGATGAGGTTCGAGTACGTGGAGTTCGGCGACGCGCCTTCGGGGGAGGCGCCGGGCGGGAGCGCCGGGCGTTCGTTGTTCATCTCGCTGCATGGGGGCGGGAACACGTCGGCGGAGGTGAACGAGAGGCAGTGGCAGAACCAGGTTCGGCTGTACCGGCCCGAGGAGGGCTTGTATCTGGCTCCGCGCGCGCCGACGGACACGTGGAACCTCTGGCACGAGGCGCACATCGACGCGTTCTTCGATCGGTTGATTCTCGACGCGGTGGTGTTCGCCGGGGTCGATCCGGATCGCGTGTATCTCATGGGCTACTCGGCGGGCGGTGACGGCGTCTATCAGGTTGCGCCGCGCATGGCGGATCGGTTCGCGGCGGCGGCGATGATGGCGGGCCACCCCAATGAGGCGCAGCCGCTCAACCTTCGCAATCTCCCGTTCGCGATCCACATGGGCGCGAACGACGGCGCGTACGACCGCAATAAGGTCGCCGCGGCGTGGGGCGAGCGGCTCGATGAGCTGCGGGGCGCGGATCCCGAGGGATACATCCACGAGGTGAAGCTCCACGAGGGCAAGGGACACTGGATGGACGGGGAGGATGCCGAAGCCGTTCAGTGGATGAGCCAGTACACGCGTGAACCGTGGCCCTCGCGCGTCGTCTGGCGCCAGGATGACGTGACGCACGGCCGCTTCTACTGGCTCAGCGTGCCGGAGGACACACGCATTCCGGGCTCGATTCTCGGTGCGCGGTTCGAGGAGATCGCCGACGAGCAGGTGATCACGATCGAGGAGGTCTCGGGCTTCGCCGGGCGCGACTCGATCGAGGTCACGCTGCTTCTGCACGATGATCTCGTGAACCTCGACCGGCCGATCGTCGTCAAGGTCGGTGAGCGCGTGCTCTATCAGGGGATCGTCTACCGCACGATCCGCGCCATGGCGACGGGGCTTGCGGACCGTGCCGATCCGCGCCTGGCCCCGTCCGCGACGCTTCGCGTGACCGTGCCCGTCGGAGCGGCGGCGGCGCCGTGACCCACCGCTTTGCGAGCGAGTACTCTGACTGATGATGGATCGCGACCGCCTCTCATTCATCGCGCACGCGACGCACACGATCTGCAATCCGATCTCAGACGCCGCAACGGATGAGGCGATCGGCGTGCTCGGGCTTGGCGTCGGCTCTCGTGTTCTGGACATCGGCGCCGGCAAGGGGGAGATGCTCGCACGAATCGCCGAGAGACACGGCGCGGTCTGCACCGCCGTGGAGCGTTCACCACGGATGGCCGGCGCGTGCCGCGAGCGGGCCGCTGTGCTCGGCGCGGGCCGGGTCGACGTCGTTGAGGCCGACGCTCGCGAATGGCTGCTGGCTCGGAGCACGGCGGAGCCGCACTTTGACGCGGCGCTGTGCGTCGGCTCCACGCACGCCCTCGGGTCCTTCGCGGCCACGATCGATGCGCTCCGCGTCCTGGTCCGTCCCGGGGGCTGGGTCGTGCTCGGCGAGGGGTTCTGGCAACGAGAGCCCGGTGCCGAGTACCTCGCGGCGCTCGGGGCGGCGCGCGACGACTACACCACACATCAGGGCAGCATCGATCTGATCAACGGCTCGGGGCTTTCGGTCGCGTGGCACGGGGCGGCTTCTGCTGCGGACTGGTCCGAGTACGAGTGGCGCTACCTGTGGAACGTCGAGCGCTTCTGCAACGACAACCCGGCCGACGCGGACAGGGACGCGATGCTCGCGCGTGCGAGGGGGTGGCACGAAATTGTCGAGAGGTGGGGGAGGTCCACGCTCGGGTTCGGTCTGTACGTGGCCCGACGCGTTCTGTAGCCGTCGCTCGACCGGGCTCACTTCGACCCGTCGTCCGTCGCCTCGATGAACACATCCACGGCCATGCCGGGGTAGAGCCGGGGCGTGCCGTCACCCTCTCGGGCAGCGACCTCGAACACCACATCGACGACGCGCGTGTCGATCAGCTCCGTGCTCGCGCCGGTGATCTGCTGCTTCGGGCGGGCGAAGGGCTCGATGCGCACCATCCTGAGGTCGAATCTCGCGTCGATGGGGCCGCGGACGCGCGCCGTCGCGGGCGCGCCCGGCCGAAGCAGCGGGGTGTCCTCTTCGTTCACTTGCGCCCGAACGCGGAGCGTGGCGATGTCGCCCAGGACGAGGGGCGGCTCGGGCGGGCTGGCGGCGAGGTATGCCCCGGACTCGATGTTGCGGCGCAGGATGACTCCATCGACGGGGGCCGTGATCGTGAGGCGTTCGAGCCGGATCTGTGCCGCGCGGACCAGGGCCTCGTGACGGGCCATGTCGGCCCGAGCCACCAGCAGGTCCTGCTCCCACGTGCCGGCACGGACCCTGGCAAGCTCGGCCTCTGCGGCGAGGACCGAGGCCTCGGCGGTCCGCCGGTCGTAGGTCCACTGCTGGATCTCATCGGGGCTTGCGGCGTTCCGTTCGACGGCGTCCGTGAGTCGCTCGAGCTTGTCGATGATCTGTTCCAGGCGCGAGCGGGCCTCGGCGACGCGTGCTTCGACAGGGGGGATGTCCTCGGCCCGCGGCGCGTTTTCCAGGCGTGTCACGCTCGCGCGGGAGGCGAGGAGGGACGCCTCTGCCGTCACCAGCTCGGCGCGGATGGCGCGGTCGTCAAGGCGCATCAGGGGCTGGCCCTTCTTCACCGCGTCGTTGACGTCCGCGAGCACCTCGGCAACCAGACCCGGTTCGGGCGCGCCGATCGCGATCGCCTTCGACGCCGGCTCGACGAATCCGAGCGCCGCGATCCCGCGCGGATACGGATTCGTCGCGGGCGGCTGATCGGGCGGGGGATTGGGGATCTTCTCCGCGGCCGTGGAAACGACGTAGATCCCGGCCAGCAGGCCGACCGCCGAGATCGCGATGACAAGATACTTCAGCATGGTCGAGCTCTTCTGCGGGCGGATGCCCGCGTGTGCGTGGCTACGTCGGGCGTCGGCGTGTGTCCTCGTGCTGGGCTTTCGCGTGGTCGATCTCGTCCGGTGGGGCCATGCTGGTGATGCGCCCGTCCTCCATGCGGTAGATCATGTCCGCGTAATGGAAGACGCGCGCGTCGTGCGTGACCACGATCACGAGTCGGGGCTCGGACTCGCTGCCGCGGCTCGCGGCCTTGATCAGGTCCATGACCTGTCGCCCGGTATTGCCGTCGAGCGAGGCGGTCGGTTCGTCGCAGACGAGGACGCGGGGCCGCGCGACCAGCGCCCGCGCGATCGCGACGCGTTGCTGCTGCCCGCCCGAGAGCTGGGACGGCATCGCGCCTGCCCGGTTGCCAAGCCCGACGCCGTCGAGCGCCTGCCTCGCACGCTTCAGGGCCTCCCTTCGGCCCGTGCGCTGGATCAGGAGGGGCACGGCGACGTTTTCGACTGCGGGAAGGGTGGGCAGCAGGTTGAACTGCTGGAACACGAATCCGACCAGCGTGGCGCGGACCTTGGCGCGGCGGCCGGGCGACATCCGCGTCCATTCGTTGCCGAAGACCTCCGCGGTTCCTTCGGTCGCGTCGAGCACGCCGGTGATGATGGAGATGAGCGTCGTCTTGCCGCAGCCGGAGGGGCCGACGAGCAGCGCAAGCTGATTGGCCGGAAGGTCCAGGTCGACGCCTCGAACCGCCTGCACCGCGGTCGGGCCCTTGCCATAGGTCTTGGTGACGCCCCGAAGGCGCACGGCGATGCCCGCATCGCCCGTCGGCGCGGGTTGGCCGGGGACCGGGTTGGCCGCAAGAACGCTCATTTGAACACCACCGCCGGCTCAAGGGCGATGACACGCTTGAGACTCAGGAAGCTCCCGAGCATCACGCAGAAGAGCATGGCACCGAGTGAGACGACCATGAGCTGCCAGGGGAAGTAGACGGCGAGCTCGGCCCCCGGCTTGCGCCCCATGAGCGAGAAGACCGCGGCGCCGCCGACGCCGATGCCGTAGCCGATCACGCCGACGATCAGAGACTGGAGGAGCACCATCCGGATGAGCGTGAGGTTGGATGTGCCCATCGCCTTCAGCACCGCGAAACGCGGCAGGTTCTCGAGCGTGAACTGGTAGAGCACGGATCCGACGATCGCAAGCCCGACCAGGAAGCCGAGGAAGACGGTGATGCCGAAGTTGATGCCGATGCCGGTCTCGGTGAGGACGAAGTTCACAGATCGGCCCCGAAGCTGCTCGAGAGTGAACGCGCCGAGGCCTGTGCGATCCTCGATCGCCCGGGCGACCGCGTCGCGGTCAACGCCCGGCTGGACCTTGACGAGGTAGAAGCTGATCGCCTCGCGCCCCACGGGCACGAACTCCAGCGCGTTGTCGATCGTCGTGTAGATGAGGGCGTTCGAGTCGAACCCCGTCTTGGCGCGGCAGAAGCCGACGACCACCGCACGCTGATCGTTCAGCCGCAGCGTGTCACCGATGTTCACGTTCGCCAGCTTGTCACGGGACGACTCCTCGATCACCACGGCGTCGGGCGCGCGCAGGGCATCCAGCGATCCCTCGACCATCATCGGCGGCTGACCCACGAGCGTGGACCGGTCCAGGCCGATGATCTGCGCCGTCTTGTACGTGCCGTCGGGGAGTTCGACCAGCGCTCGCGCGGAGAAGTACGGCTGTGCCCACGCGACCCCCGCGACCGAGCGGACGCGCAGGAGATCTCGCTCGCTGAGGGGACGGATCTCGCTGACCCATGCGATGTTCGGGTCCGCGACCCACAGGTCCGGTTGGACCGTGTTCTGGAGCGCGCCGGTCGAGCGCAGGACCAATCCCAGGAAGATCGCCCCCTGCTGCGCGATAAGGAGCACCGCGAACGACAGCCCGACCACGAGCGTCACGAACTTCGCGCGGTCTCCGAACAGCATGCTCAGCGCGATACGGTTCATGGCATCTCAGGCGACGCGCCGGGTGCTCGCGTCGGGCGAGCAGGAGCCCGCCTCCGGTTCGAACGGGAACGGCGGCAGACGGCAATGCTAAGCGTCCGCGGCGGGCGCGTTCGGCGCGGGCGTCGCAGCGGGGTGCACGCCCCGAATCCCGCAGGCACCGCCCTCGCAGCGCGAGAACCAGCGCACGCGATTGCGCGCGAACACGCGGTACATGGCGTCGAAGAGGGGGCGGAGCAGGGGCCAGCCGGTGGGCGCCCAGAGCCAGCCCCATCCGACAAGGGCGTAGGCGCGGCGGAAGACCTCCATGCCGGTGAGCTTGTCGCCGTCGGATGTGAACGCGTGCATCTGGGCCAAGGCTTGTTCGTGGGTCACGCCCCAGTCGGCGGCGGCGAAGTGCTTTGCGCTGATGTCTTCGAATGCGAGGATGCCTCGTCCACGGTCGAGGCGTCTGAGGAGCCGGACCTCGCGGGCGCAGACGGAGCAGCCGCCGTCGATCAGGAGGGTGAGATCGGCGGACCTGCCTTCGGTGTGTGCGCGGGTGCTCATGGGCATGTTTTCGAGGCGGAGCCGGGTTTGGATGCCGCGCCGGTCAGTCGATCGAGCTGATGTCGCCGGCACCGAGGTGCTTGGCGTCCGTGCCGACGTCGAGGGCGTCGATTTCGCCGCTGGCCTCTTCGTCCGGGGAGATGGAGGCGCCGTGGTCGGGCTGGACTTGGAGGGTCTGTGGGTTGAATCTCCAGCCGTGGGTGTTGGAGCCGGCGGGTGAGCCGCCGATGCGGACTGTCCGTCGGCCGTTGGCGGGGTTGACGGGCATGGAGCGGAGGTACGGTCCGTAGATTCCGGTGGGTGTCGTGGCGCCGTTTTCGTCGGTGCGTTCGAGGAGGCGCTGGACCAGGTCGGCGCCGCTCGTTGAGGGGGAGCCGGGGGCGTCGTGTCCGGGGCTGAGTCCGGCGTGCTCGGCCGTGTATTGATCGATGGCGGACTGGAGTCGAGCGAGGGTGGCGCGGAGGGTGCCTTGGCGGGCGGATTCGGCGGCGCGGGAGAAGCGTGGGACGGCGATCGCGGCGATGATCCCGATGATCACCGTCACGATGACGAGCTCGACGAGGGAGAACGCGCGCGTTCGAGCCATGGTCCGAGAACTCCGACCGAGTTGGTCTGCGCGAAGGGGTGGGCCTTCGGGGTGAGATCGGCTGAACTGAACGAGGGGTTCGTGAATCCGGGCGGGTGTTGTGCGTGAGGCGGGTCGGCAAGCGGCACTTCCGACATCAAGCGCCCGAATCCACTTGGCGGGACGTTCGAAACGGCAATGCCCGGCGCGGCGTCGGGAGTTCGCGAGCGTGGTCGTGGACGGGGTGGGTCACCATTTCGGGGTACGAGATCCGCATGCACCGATTCCAGTATTCGACCGAGGTTGGGCTGGCGCGTCCGATCGAGGAGGTCTTTGCGTTCTTTGCCGACGCGCACAATCTGGAGTCGATCACGCCCGCGTTCCTGCGATTTCACGTGCTGACGCCAGCGCCGATCCCGATGGCGGCGGGGACGCTGATCGACTATCGGTTGTCGCTGCGCGGGGTGCCGATCCGGTGGCGGACGCGGATCGATGTGTGGGAGCCGGTGCACCGTTTCGTGGATCTGCAGCTCAGAGGCCCGTATCGGCTGTGGCACCACGAGCACACGTTCGAGTCGATTCCGGGCGGGACGAAG
>JAPKGU010000153.1 GCA_026647565.1 Phycisphaerales bacterium
CTGTCGCTCGCCCGGCGTGTTCCTCGACACCGGGAAGTTGATGGAAGACGTGTGGGAAGGGCGTGTCGTGCAAAAGAACACGATCGCCAAGACAGTGTGCAATCTGCGCCGGAGACTTCGTGAAAGCAACGTGCATGGCATCGAGATCGACGGAAGCGAGAGAGACAACTATCGCCTCAAGACGCTCTGACGCCTGCAGATTTCATCGGCCGGTAATCGCGACGTCCAACGGCGGGTAATAGCGCCCCAGCATGCTTCTCTCAGTTCGAACGGCATAGTGCCGAGCGACAAGAGGAAGTCATGCATGAACAGCATTCGCAGTCCGGCACGGTCCGTCCACCAGCGTGCGTCGGCACCCGACCGCGCGCCTCCAACGCATCCACCTCTGATCTGCTGACTGCGTAGGCACGCCGCACATGGCGGCCGCCTGTACCGCATGAGAAGCCGCCGCCGTCGGTGACGGCGTCCGTCATCCGCCTGAATCCACCAAGCACTCAACGCGGCCACGCGCCTCGGCGCTGTGGCTGCGCACTGAAAGAACCAACCAATGAAGATCGACCCCAAGCATCTCGCGTTTGCCAACGTCGTCATCCGCACCGAGGTCAAGAAGCTCCGCGAACGCGGCATCATCCGACGCGCTGACGCCGAGGACATCGCCGGCGAGCTCATGGCCCAGTTGCTGGAGGTGTGGGACCGCTTCGATCCCGAGCGGGGGAACCGCGAGGCGTTCATCAACCAGGTCGTCAGCACGCGGCTCCTGTCGCTCCTCCGGGAGCGGCGCGCCCAGAAGCGCCGTGGTACGCCGCGCCCGCTCGACGCCAATGACGATGTCGCCATTGACCCCTCGTGGTCGGGCGACGCGTGGCGTCGCAAGATCGACCTCCGCGTGGACCTGGAGATCGCGTTCACCAAGTTGAACGCGCGGCAGCGCTCGCTCTGCGAGCAGATGCTGCGGGAGGCGCTGACCCCCGCCGCCAAGGAGCTGGGGGTGCCGCGCAGCACGCTCCGCTACGTCGCCATCAAGGTCCGTGAGATCTTCCGCGACGCGGGCCTCGAGGAGTATCTGTGAGCGTCTTCGCCACTCCGCGGGCGTTTCGCGTAGATGGCACAAGGAGAACACCATGAGCATCGGCAACCCCCGCACGGGGCGGTCTGTGTACCGGCTCGTGCTTGAATCCCACGTCGATATGGACACCGTCGAGGAGACGCTGCTGCTGGCGATCCTTGCCGTCGGATGCCTGTACGGCGAGGCGGCCGTCCGGCTCGATGCCGGATACGCGATCGATGCGGATACGAGGGTCGTCGTTCTGGACGCCGGCACCGAGATCGGATGCGCCGTGGCCCGTGTCTTCATCGGCTTCTGCACGCGTGAGTTCGGCGACGACACCTTCGCCGTCGCCCGGGCCGACGGACCGGTGCCCAAGCGTCCAACCGCAGCCAATCGCCCGTGCGAGCCGGTCGCATGAGCCGGTTCCGTGGCATGCCCCTCGTCCGCCTCGGCCAGGGCGACTTCGCCCGCGACATCTTCCCGCACGACCTCATCCCCAATGGAGACCCCATGACCGCGACCACGCTGATGCACCAGATCACCAAGGGCCGCAAGCCCAAGCCCCGCCGTGTGATGCTGTATGGCACGCACGGGATCGGCAAGAGCACGTTCGGCGCGATGGCCGAGAGCCCGATCTTCATCCCGACCGAAGACGGTCTGGGCGACATCGCGTGCGAGTCGTTCCCGCTGGCCCGCTCGCTCGGCGACGTGATGGCGGCGTTGGAGACGCTGTACTCCGGCGAGCACGGGTACAGGACCGTCGTCATCGATTCGCTGGACTGGCTGGAGCGGCTGATCTGGGGCGAGGTCTGCGAGGACGAGCAGGCCGCCAACATCGAGAAGATCGGGTACGCCAAGGGGTACGCCTTCGCCATCGAGAAGTGGCGGACGGTGCTCGGGGCGCTCGATGCCCTCCGCAGCGATCGCGGAATGACCGTCATCGTCATTGCCCATGCGAAGATCGAGAAGTTCGAGAACCCGGAGACGGTGCCGTACGACCGGTACTCGCCGCGCTTGCACAAGCTCGCCTCCGCGCTGGTGCAGGAGTGGGCCGACGAGGTGCTCTTTGCCACGTACAAAGTGCTCACCGTCAAGGTGGACGAGGCCTTCAACAAGGCCAAGCACAACGGCGTCGGCACCGGCGAGCGGATCATCCGCACCGTCGAGCGCCCGGCGCACGTCGCCAAGAACCGCCTGAACCTCCCTGAAGAACTGCCGCTCGACTACCGCGTCTTCGCGGAGCATGTCGCCGCCTCGCGCGGCGAGTCCGCCCCCACTGCACCCATCACCCAGAACACCGACGCCGCGCCCAGCGAGGGCGTGGCCGCAACCAACTGAAAGGACTCTGACCAATGGCGAACCTGAACAACTTCGACGCGAACAACGTGGACCCCTCCGTCGCCCTCGATCCGATCCCCGCGGGCAAGTACATCGCCGTCGTCACCGAGACGGAGATGAAGCCGACGAAGACCGGTGGCGGAAAGTACCTCCAGCTCACGTTCCAGGTGCTCGACGGCGAGTACAAGGGCCGCCTCGTGTGGGCGAGGCTCAACCTGGAGAACAAGAGCGAGATGACGGTCAAGATCGCGCGGGGGGAGCTCTCCGCGATCTGCCGCGCCGTCGGGGTCATGGCCCCGAAGGACTCGATCGAGCTTCACAACATCCCGCTGGAGATCAACGTCGGGCTGAAGAAGCGCGACGACAACGGCGAGTTCTCGAACGTGATCAAGGGCTACACCAAGAAGGGTGGGAACGGAGGCGGCGGCGCGGCCGGCGCTCGCGTGCCCGCGGGCGTCGGCCCGGGGAGCTTGGGGGGGACGCCGCCCTGGAAGCGATAAGCCCAACAGGTCGAGTCCTCGAGCTCCCGTATCCGCCGAGTGTGAATCACATCTGGCGGCGCGTGGGTCCGAGGACCGTCATCAGCCGCGAGGGCCGGCGCTACCGCACGGACGTGTGCGCCACCCTCGCGGCGATGAAGGTCGAACGGATGGACGGACGACTGGCGGTGCGCGTCACCGTCTGCCCGCCCGATTATCGCCGGCGCGACCTGGACAACGTGCAGAAGGCGCTGCTGGACGCGCTCGCCAAGGGAGGCGCGTACCGCGACGACTCGCAGATCGATCGGCTGGAAGTTGAGCGCGGTCCGGTCACTCCAGGCGGCAAGGTGCTGGTGGAGTTGATCCACATCATCAAAGGAGCACGCGAGTGAATCAGTTCTCTGGACGGTGGCATCGAGTGACCGTTGAGTGGTCGGACGGCGAAAGCATCTCGACTGGTTCAAGCCAGTTGCCCTACGGGGCGAACAGCGAACTCAGTAGTAGTGTGGCGATATCCCTCGGCTGCTTACTGCGGCAGATTGGGCTTTCGGAAGTGCTCATCGCCGCCGAGATCCTGAGCCATTCGGAACCAAACGACACCAATGGCGAGGTGCTCGCCGAAGCTGCTGGCCGGTTTCTGCGTCGCCGCGAGGAATCTCACAAGCGATGAACCTCCGACCCTACCAATCCGAGGCCGTCGCCGCGGTGTACGAGCACCTGCGGACTCGCGACGACAACCCCTGCGTGGTCATCCCGACCGGCGGGGGCAAGACGCCCGTGATCGCCACGATCTGCCGCGACGCGGTCGGGCCGTGGAACGGGCGCGTCGTCATCCTGGCCCACGTCAAGGAACTCCTCGAGCAGGCGGCGGACAAGCTCCGGCACATCGCGCCGGACGTGCCCGTGGGCATCTACTCGGCGGGGCTGAAGCGCAAGGACCTCGGGTACGCCGTCACTATCGCCGGCATCCAGTCCATCTACCAGCGGGCGTGCGACCTGGGGCCGGTGGACCTGCTCATCGTGGATGAGGCCCACCTGATCCCGCCCGATGGCGAGGGGATGTACCGCCAGTTCATCGCCGACGCCAAGGTCGTGAACCCGTTGGCGCGGGTGATCGGGCTGACGGCGACGCCGTTCCGCATGAAGTCCGGCCCGATCTGCGAGCCGGACAACATCCTCAACCACGTCTGCTTCGAGGTCGGCGTCCGCGAGCTGATTGTGCAGGGATTCCTATCCCCGCTGCGGACCAAGGCGGGGCTCCAGAAGGTCAGCACCGACGACCTGCACGTCCGCGCCGGCGAGTTCGTCGCCAGCGAGGTCGAGGACCTGATGGACAAGGACGCCCTGGTCGAGGGTGCGTGCGCCGAGATGGTCGAGCACACCAAGGACCGTAGTGCCACGCTGATCTTCTCGTCGGGCATCCGGCACGGGCAGCACATCGTGGAGGTGCTCAAGTCCAAGCACGGGGTCGAGTGCGGGTTCGTGTCCGGCGACACGCCTGCGGGCGTCCGCAGCGGCATTCTGGATCGGTTCCGCTCCGGCGCGCTGAAGTATCTGTGCAACGTCAACGTCCTCACGACCGGTTTCGACGCCCCACACATCGACTGCGTAGCGCTCGTGCGGCCGACGGCGTCGCCCGGGCTGTACTACCAGATGGTGGGCCGAGGCTTCCGGCTGCACCCCGGCAAGGCGGACTGTCTCGTGCTCGATTTCGGCGGCAACGTGCTGCGGCACGGACCGGTGGACGCGATCCGCGTTTGCGCCGACGACCGTGGCGAAGGCGAGGCTCCGGCCAAGGAGTGCCCGCAGTGCCATGCACTCATCGCGGCGGGCTACCAGACGTGCCCGCAGTGCGGGCACCAGTTCCCGGAGCCCAACAAGCAGAAGCACGAGGCAAAGGCCAGCACGGAAGGCATCCTCTCGGGCCAGACGACCCGCGAAGAGCTTCACGTCAGCGAGACGACATACCACGTCCACATGAAGCGCGGCGACCCGGCCGCGCCGCTCACGATGCGCGTCGAGTACCGGGTCGGCTTCAACCACTACTTCCGCGAGTGGGTCTGCTTCGACCACACCGGATACGCCCGCACTAAGGCCGAGGCGTGGTGGCGGGCGCGCTCGGTCGAGCCGGTCCCCGGCGGTACTGAGGAGGCGGTCGAGCTCGCGCGGGCTGGCGCGCTCGCGCCGGCGCTGCACATCACGGTCGAGAAGAAGGCTGGCGAGCAGTTCGAGCGGGTGGTCGCGCACCGGCTGGGGGACAAGCCACCGCGCCTCGAGGGCGATGAAGGCCTCCCCGAGCAACTGCCCCAGCCGGTCGGCACCATGTACGGCATCCCCGACGACGAAATCCCCTTCTGAACAGGAGCACACGATGATCACGATCACCATCGAAGAAACGGACAAGGACGGCCGCGTGTTAGGACGGCACGTGGCCTCGGCCCCCATCGACAAGAGCGACGCCAAGGGCGTGGGCACGCTGCTGGCGCGCAGCGTGGGCGGGCTGATGTACCACGGGCAGACGCGGGCAGAGGTGCCGCTGCTGATCGCGGCGGCGGGGACGCACCGCTCCAGCCGCTGCACGCAGGCGATCGCGCACGCTCTGGGGCTGGCCGGGAGCGAGCACAGCTTCGAGTATGCGGTGAAGCCGGTCGTGGACCTCGACCGCCTTCTCGACTACCGCGCCAGCAAGAAGGACCGCGAGCACGCCGCGCAAGTGCTCAAGATCATGGGCGCCGGCGTCAAGACGAAGGGGGACGACGAGTAAGTGATGAGCGACGGCTCGGCCAACCTGCTCGACGCGGCGAGGTGGTACCTCGCGCGCGGCTACGCGCCGATCCCTGTGCCCGCGGGGACGAAGGTGCCCGTGCACAAGGGGTGGACGGACCTGCGCCTCGCCGAGTCCGACCTCCCCCAGCACTTCAACGGCACCGGCAACATCGGCGTGCTGCTGGGCGAGCCGAGCGGCTGGCTCGTGGATGTGGACCTGGACTGCGAGGAGGCGGTGGCGCTCGCGCCGGCGTTCCTGCCGCCGACTGGGGCGAAGTCGGGACGGCCCGGCAAGCCGTCGTCGCACTGGTGGTACATCTGCGAGGGGGCGAAGACCCGCAAGCACCAGGACCCTGCGTCGAAGAAGATGATCGTCGAGCTGCGCAGCACCGGGGCGCAGACGGTGGTCGGCCCGAGCATGCATCCCTGCGGGGAGCCGTATGACCCCCTCGAGGGCGAGCCCGCCGTCGTGGATGTTGAGACGCTCGGCGCGGCGGTCGCGGCGCTGGCCCGGGCGGTGACGGAGCAGCGGCATGGGAGCAAAGAAGCGATCGTTTCCCAGCCCCGGCCGCTAGGAAACGATCGCTTCTTAGCGACCGATGCCGTCCTGCGTCGGGCCGAGGCATACCTCGACCGCATCCCGCCGGCGATCTCCGGCTCGGGCGGGCATAGCCAGACGTATGCGGCCGCGACAGCGATGGTGCACGGGTTCGGGCTGGACCCGGAGACGGCGCTTGGGCTGCTGCTCGAACGATACAACCCTCGGTGCCAGCCGCCGTGGTCGGAGAAGGAACTGCGTCACAAGGTCAGCGACGCCGCGAGCAAGCCGCACGAGCGCCCGCACGGGTGGTTGCGCGATGCCGAGAAACCCGAGGACATGCGCGGAGTGGACCTCTCAGCGTTCGATCCTGAGCGTCGGCGCGCGACTGGCGAGCGCCCCCGCTCCGAGCGCCCACCCGACCCGGGGCCCTTTCCCGATCACCTGCTCCGCGTGCCGGGCTTCATCGAGCAGGTGGTCGCGCACAACCTGGCGACGGCCACGAGGCCGCAGCCAGTGTTGGCCCTGGCGGCGGGGATCTGCCTCCAGGCCGTGCTCGCGGCCCGCAAGGTGCGCGACGAGCGCGGCAATCGCACGAACGTCTACTGCGTCGGCGTCGCCCCCTCCGGCGCGGGCAAGGACAACGCCCGCAAGGTGAACAAGAACATCCTCTTCGCCGCCGACATGGTGGAGCACGAGGGGAACGAGGACTTGGCGTCGGACGCGGGGCTGGTCACCGCCGTGGAGGCCGAGCCAGCGATCCTGTTCCAGATCGACGAGTTCGGCCGCTTCCTCCGCACCATCGGTGACCCGAAGAAGGCCCCGCACCTGTTCAACGTGCTGACGGCGCTCATGAAGCTCTACAGCAGCGCCGACACAGTGTTCCGGGGCAAGGCCTACGCCGACAAGAAACGGAACAAGGTCGTCGATCAGCCGTGCGTGAGCGTCTACGGCACGACCGTTCCCGAGCACTTCTTCGAGTCGCTCACCGCCGACAGCCTGAGCGACGGGTTCATCGCCCGCCTGCTCGTGTTCGAGTCGGCCGAAACCCCGGCACGGCAGCGAGCCAAGGCGACGGGCGTCCCTGAACCCCTGAAGCAGGCCGCCGAGTGGTGGGGATCGTTCAAGCCCGGCGGCAACCTCGCCCCCGAGCACCCCCAGCCGATCGTGGTCGAGGCCACGCCGGAGGCGGGCGCGGTGTTCGACGCGCTCGCCGCGATGGTGGACGCCGAGCTCGCCAAGCCGGACGAGGCGGGGCGGTCGCTGTGGGCGCGGGCCGAGGAGAAGGCCTGCCGCCTCGCCCTGGTTTACGCCTGCTCCGCGTGCGCAGAGAAGCCGGTCATCGATGAGGCCGCCGCGAGCTGGGCGTGCGAGCTCTCCGAGTACCTGACCCGGCGGATGCTCTACATCGCCCACGAGTGGGTCGCCGACGGGGTGTTCGACGCCCGGCAGAAGCGCGTGGTGCGGGTGGTGCGCAAGGCAGGTGGAAAGATCTCCCGCAGCGAGCTCTGCCGTAAGACGCAGTGGCTGACCCAGCGGGAGCGGCAGGAAGTGATCGACAACCTCCTGGAAACACAGCAGTTGCGGCAGGAAGAGGAATCGACCGCAACGCGCCCGAGGGTCTGGTATGTGCTGGCATGAGCCGAATAGTTCAATCATTCATCCATTCACCGCGCGCGCACGCGTGGCGCGTACGCGCGGGCACGGACATGGGCGTAAGGGAGGTATTGAAAGATTGAAACATCTCTCTCTTTCATCATGTACTTCCCCCCTCCCGCCCCGCCGCGCCCGTGCAGGTCGCGTGCCAGGCCGCGCCTACCACGAGCCCAACAGCCCAAAGCCTAACGGCGGGGGTGAGGGGGTCGGTAGGTACTTCCCCGCCCGCGTCGCGTTGCTACGCCCGCGGGAACAGCCGCGCTTGGCGACAGAGTTTGTTTCGCGCGTCCGGGGGCGGGAAACCCCGGTGGCGGGGTCGGTACGCCGCCCCGCCAGGAACGCGACGTGGGCCAACGTGGGCGAACCCGTGGCCAACGGGTGCGCCCCGTAACGCGGGGACTTGGGGCGCTGAGCGCCCCCGGACGGGCCCGTTAGCCCGAGCGATCCATCGAGCCAGCGATCCCCGGCCCCGGCGGCGCGTGCCGCGGGCCACCACGACGCCTCGCGCCGGCGCTCACCGCCGCGCTCACGACGGAGATCGCTGTGAACATCGAGATGCTCGCCATCGACGCGGTCAAGGAGTACGACCGCAATCCCCGCACCATCAACGACGCGGCCATCGACGCGGTCGCCAAGTCCATCCAGGCGTTCGGCTTCAAGATCCCGATCCTGATCGACGCGGACAACATCATCATCGCCGGGCACACCCGCCTTCGCGCGGCGCGGAAGCTCGGGCTGAAGGAAGTGCCGACGATCCGCGCGGCCGATCTGACGCCGGACCAGGTCAAGGCGCTCCGCATCGCCGACAACAAGGTCGCGTCGCTCACGTCGTGGGACATGGAACTCCTGCCGCTGGAGCTCGCCGACCTCAAGGGCGTGGACTTCGACCTCGCGCTGCTCGGCTTCAGCGCCGAGGATCTCAGCGCAATCATGGCTCCCGCGGGCAGTGAGGGATTGACCGATCCCGACGATGTGCCGGCACCGCCCGACGCGGCGACGACGGTGCCCGGCGACATCTGGGTGCTCGGCAACCACCGCCTGATGTGCGGGGACAGCAGCAAGCCCGCGGACCTGGACCGTCTGCTCGCCGGCCAGCCGATCCACCTCGTCAACACCGATCCGCCGTACAACGTCAAGGTCGAGCCGCGGAGCAACAACGCGATCGTCGCCGGTCTGAGTTCCTTCGCCCTGCCGGGCAAAGCCGACCAGCACGATCAGCAGAGCGCCGACCTCAACCGCTACCCCGAGAAGAGCCGGGCCACGCACAAGAAGCTTCGAGCCAAGGACCGCCCGCTGGCCAACGACTTTGTGTCCGATGACGAGTTC
>JAPKGU010000154.1 GCA_026647565.1 Phycisphaerales bacterium
CCGCTACGACGCCATCGTTCTCGCGCCACTCGACAATCGCGCCCTCGTCGGACCCGTCAAGGAGGCAAAGGCCGCGAACATCCCCGTTGTCATCTTTGACTCAGGGCTGGACGAGTCCCTCGCCGCGCCCGGCTCCGACTTCGTCTCCTTCGTCTCCACCGACAACCGCCAGGGCGGACGACTCGCGGGCCAGGCGCTCGCCTCGCTCCTTCCGTCGGGAGGCAAAGTCCTCCTCCTCCGCTACGCCGAGGGCTCCGCTTCCACACTCCTCCGCGAAGAGGGCTTCATCGAAGCGATCTCGACCCGCCCCGACATCACGCTCATCGATCCCAAGCGGTACGCAGGCGCCACCCGCGCCACCGCCCAGGAAGCCGCCGAGAACCTCCTCACCGCCAACCCCGACATCGCGGGCGTCTTCTGCTCGAATGAGTCCTCCACCTTCGGAATGCTCCTCGCGCTCCGTTCGCGCGGCCTGGCCGGCAAGGTGAAGTTCGTCGGCTTCGATTCCGGCGATGCCTTCATCCAGGCCCTCGCCACCGGCGAGATGCACGCCTTCGTCGTCCAGAATCCCGCACGCATGGGCGAACTCGCGCTCCGCGCCGCAGTCTCACATCTCCGAAGCCAATCCGTCGATCCGGTCATCGACACCGGCGTCGCCGTCGTCACCCCGGACAACGTGAACACGCCGGAGATCGCCGCCATCATCAGGCCCGAACTCCCCGCCGCCGCACCCGCCCCCGACGGCTCCCCATGACCACGCACGCGATGACCGCACGCCTCCTCGCGTTCGCACGCGCCTCCGGGCCGCTCCTGGGCCTCGGCCTCGTCGTGCTCGCGTTCCTCATCCTCGCCCCCGACCATCCCCTCACGCGCGCCGACCTCCGCAACATCACGCTCCAGTCCTCGATCACCGGTATCGGCGCCCTCGGTGTCGCCATCGTCATCGTCTCGGGCGGCATCGACCTCGCCGTCGGATCCGTCGTCGCTGTCTCCTGCGTCGTCACCGCCCTCGCCCTCAAGGAGGGCGCACCAGGCCCCGTCGCTGCGCTCATCGCCATCGCCGTCGCGACCCTCGCCGGCGCCTACAACGGCCTCCTCATCGCCGCCCTCCGACTCCCCGCCTTCATCGTCACCCTCGGCGCCATGGGCTTCTGGCGCGGCGTCGCCAAGTGGGCCTCCGGCAGCACCACCGTCGTCCCCTCAACCGACGGCGGCCTCACCGCCCTCGTTCGCATCCGCCACGCCGACCCATGGTGGCACCTCGCGCCCGCCGCCATCCTCTGGCTCGCCCTCGCCGCCCTCGTCGCACTCATCCTCGCAAGAACCGTGCCCGGACGACGCCTCGTCGCCGTCGGCTCAAACGCCGAAGCCGCAAGACGCTGCGCCATCAGCGTCCCGCGCACCAGAACCCTCGCCTACATCCTCTGCGGCACACTCGTCGGCATCGCAGGCGTCGTCCAGTTCGCCCGCCTCACCATCGGCGACCCCACCGTCGCATCCGGCGAGGAACTCCGAATGATCGCCGCCGTCGTCATCGGGGGCGGCTCCCTCCGCGGCGGCCGCGTCTCCATCCTCGGCACGGTCGCCGGCGTCCTCTTGATGTCCTTCCTCACCAACCGCGCCGACGCCCTCGGCTGGCCGAACTACGTCCAGGAGATCATCACCGGTCACATCATCATCGCCGCCGTGCTCATCGACCGCCTCCGCGCCCGCCGCACACCGATCGAACCCGACGGAGCGTGACCCGTGACCACCACGCTCCCCCCGATCGACCACCTCATCATCACCGCCGCGTCCCGCGCCCAGGCCGCGGGCTATCGCGTCATGCTCCGCGCTCGCGCCTCGCATCTCCGCGCCCAAGGCGTGCGCCGCTGGCTCGTGATCCCAGATCCCAAGGACCGGCGAGCCGGCTCCGGCAACGCGACCCTCCTCGCCCTCGCCCGTGTCGTTTCAGCACAGGCCCGCAACCAGCCCGGTCTTCGCGCCAAAGACGCCCTCGCCCACCAGCGAACGCTCATCATCCACTGCGGCGGAGACAGCCGCCGCCTCCCCGCCTACGCCGCCATCGGCAAGCTCTTCCTCCCACTCGATCGCCGCACCAGCAACGGCTCGCACGCCGAGATGTTCGATCTGATCCTCCAGGACCTCGCGACGATCCTGCGCCGCTCGCCACCGCGCACCCTCGTCGCATCCGGCGATGTCCTCCTCAACGCCTCGTCGCATCCAATCGACCTCTCCGCCCGGGGCATCACCGGCGTTGCCTTCCCGACCGATCTCGACACCGCCTCGCGCCACGGTGTCTACGTCACCGACAGCAAAGATCGCGTCCGCAAGTTCCTTCAGAAGCCCACCCGCGCCGAGCTCAAGCGCGAGAACGCGCTCGTGCCCGGCAATCGCGCACTCGTGGACTCCGGTCTCGTCGCCCTCTGCCCCGACACCGTCGATCGTCTTCTCACCGCCGCTCGCAACCACATCGCCGCCGCATCCCGCGCCTCCGCACCCCTACTCGACCTCTACGAGCACATCCTCATGTCCGCGGCAGGCGCACGCGTCGGTCCCGCGTTCCTCCAATCCGCCTTTCGCCCCACACCCTTCGTCTGCCGCACCATCCCAACCTGCGACTTCCTCCACGTCGGCACCACCGCGCAGCTCCTGGACCTCGCACGAGGCGACTCCCGCCTCCGCGACGGCGCACCCGCCCCGCACGCTCCGATCATCCTCGCCACCTCCGGCCGCGCCCACCTCATCTCCGCACGCGAATCCTGGATCGATGCCTGCCGCTTCGCTGCGCCCGTCACACTCAAGGGTCAGAACGTTCTCGTCGGCGTCGAATCCGACTCATCCCTTACGGTCCCGCCCCGCTGGGGCCTCACCATCATCCCCATCGGTCCGCGTCGCCTCGTGCCCATCGCCTTCGGCCTCACCGACGACTTCAAGTCCGATGTGGAAGCTGGCGCCACCCTTGGCTGCCGCCCCTTCGCGCCTCTCATCGATCGCCTCGGTGGCAACGACTCCATCTGGCCCGACCACGCCTCCAACCCTGCCGCACCCCGCACCCTCTTCAACGCCCACCTCTGGCCTGTTGCCGCCTCTCGCGCACACGCCCTAAGTCTCATCCGCTGGCTCTGGTCCCACTCGCCCGGTTCCACACGCCGCCCCTCCAGGGCATGGCTCACCTCCGATCGCATCTCGCTCGCCGAAGCCATCCTGCGCTGCGATCGACAACTCCTCCTCGCCCACCGCGCCGCCCTCGCAAAGCACCACGCCGCCGAGTCCCTCTCACGCGAACGCTCCGCCGCCCGGCACCACCCGTTCCCTTCGATCCGCGCCTCTCACCTCTGGATCGCCTCGGAGCACGCCGCCGATCTCCGACGCGACCCGCGCCCCTTGCAGACTCGCGCCCTCCTCGCCGTCGCCGAAGCGGTCGATCGCTCCGCACGCCGCGCCGCTCCGCCGCCCGGCACCCTCGCCAAGCCGCCCCTCGACATCGATCAGTCCATCACCTGCTCCGCCCCCGCACGCATCGATCTCGCCGGCGGCTGGACCGACACACCCCCCATCTGCCACGATCTCGGCGGTACCGTCGTCAACCTCGCCGTCACCGTCAATCGGCGCCACGCGATCGAAGCGACCGTCAGACGCACCCAGACGCCCGGCATCACCATCACGAGCACCGACCTCAACCGCAGCGAGCACCTCCGCGACGCCGACGACCTCGCCCCACCCTTCAACCCCGCTCACTGGTCCGCCCTCGCCCGCGCCGCGATCCACCTCAGCTCCCCCGGCCCCCGCGCGCCGCGCACCATCGACGCCCTCACCCGTCGCTTCTGGTCCGGCCCAGGCGGCATCCACATCACCACCGCCTCCCTCCTTCCCAAGGGATCCGGCCTCGGCACCAGCTCCATCCTCGCCGCAACCCTCCTCGCCGCCCTCGCCCACGCACGTGGCGAACGCCCCTCCCTCGACACCCTCTTCGCTCGCACACTCTCCCTCGAGCAACTCCTCAGCACCGGCGGCGGCTGGCAGGACCAGGTCGGCGGGCTGACCCCCGGCTTCAAGATCGTCCGAACCTCGCCCGGCTCAAACCAGATCCCCACCTTCGCCCCGCTCCCCGCCCTCTCCCTCGCCGGACCGCACGGCCCCGTCGCCCTCCTCTACTTCACAGGCGTCCGCCGCATGGCCCGCGGCATCCTCCGTGGCGTCGTCGGCTCATACCTCTCACGCCGCTCCGACACCCTCCGCATCATCCGCGACCTCAAACACGGCGCCGACGCAATGGCCGACGCGCTCAAGCGCCGCGACACCGACGAGTTCGCCCATCGCCTCAACGAGTACCGCTCTCTCAAGCACGCGATCGACCCCGGCGCATCCCTCCCTCAGACCGAGCACTTCGCCGCCGCACACGCCAAGGACCTCCTCGCCTGGGAACTTCCGGGTGCCGGTGGCGGCGGCTACCTCTTCATGCTCGCGCCAAACGCCCGCGCTGCCGCCCGCATCCGTCGCGCACTCCAGCGCCAACCCTTCAACGCCCACGCCGGCTTCGCCTCGGTCGCGCCCGACCACTCGGGCCTCCGTATCGAACCGCGAGCGTGAGAGAGCCGACTCTGCTCCTGGTGGCACCACCCTCCACAGCGCTGTCCGTCTCGGGTGCCACTGGTTCACGGCCTGCTCAGAGGCCGGAACCAGTGCGGATTACTGGTCTGTCGGTACTGCTCGCGGCACCGCTCTTGGTGGCACCGCTCTCCAGAGCGGTGGAGAGATTCAGGCCGGAAACGTGACACCAGATATCGCGAGGACTACCCGTTTTGATCCGTCAGAATGGCCCTAATCGCTTTACTCCTCGGCTTGCTCCCGAATGAGCAGCCGCGCCCTCACTCCCCGCCACCCGCCTCATCGAGTTTGGCCCGCCACTCCGATGCCTTCGTGTCGTAACCCTTCTCCGGCTCCGCGGCGTGCCACGCGGTGTAGAGGTCGACAAGCCGCTGGACTGCTTCGCGAAGTCGGTCTTGCGGCTCGCGCGGAGTGTCGGGCGATGCGGCCAAGCCTGCATAGCCACTCACGAGCAAAGTCTCAGCCTGCGCGAACTTCCCTTGCCCAAGCAGCGTGCCGCCGAGTCGGGACTGTGCGTTGGCGATGCGCCAATGCGTCGGCGGTAGTTCCTGAGTTCGCAAAGCGAGCAGCTGTGACCACAACCCTTCTGCTTCCGCGAAGTTCTGCTGTCGCTCAAGCAAGTCGGCCATCGTGACGAACGAGGCTTGTGTGTACGGGTGCTCAATGCCCAGCGTTCGTCGACGCTGTTCCAATGCCTCACGCAAGTAGGGCTCGGCCTCGCCGAGCTTTCCCTGTGCCAGCAAGATGCTGCCGAGGTTGCCGATAGAGTTGTGCGTGTCGGGATGCTCCTCTCCAAGCACCCGACGGAACTTCTCGATCGCCTCACGAAAGTACGGCTCCGCCTCCGTCAGATGTCCTTGCGCCTGGAGCAGAATACCCATGTTGTTGATGGCGCGAAGCGAGTCCGGGTGCTCCTCGCCCAGCACGCGCCGGGACTTCTCCAATGCTTCGCGGTAGAACGGCTTGGCCTCGTCGAGGTTGCCCTGGTCCTGGAGTAGGGCGCCCATGTTACTGATGGCGATGAGGGTCTCCGGGTGCTCCTCCCCCAGCACACGGCGGGACTTCTCCAAGGCCTCGCGGAAGTACGGCTCGGCCTCTGTCAGCTTGCGCTGGGTCAGGAGCACGTTGCCCATGTTGCCGATAGCGAGTAGCGTCTCCGGGTGCTCCTCACCCAGCATGCGACGGGACTTCTCCATCGCCTCGCGAAGGTAAAGCTCGGCTTCGGTCGGCTTACCCAGCTCCCGGAGCAGGTTTCCCAAGTTGGTGATGGAGTTGAAAGTGCCCGGGTGCTCCTCACCCAACACGCGAAGTGACTTCTCCATCGCCTCTCGGTAGTAAGGCACGGCCTCGGCGAGCTTGCCTTGTGCCTGGAGCACGGTGCCCATGTTATTGATGGAGACGAGCGTGTCGGGGTGCTCCTCTCCGAGCACGCGGCGGGACTTCTCCAGGGCCTCGCGCAAGTACGGCTCGGCCTCGGCGAACTTGCCCTGCGCTTGGAGCAGGGTTCCTATGTTACTGATGGAGACAAGCGTGTCGGGGTGCTCCTCCCCCAGCACGCGGCCTGACTTCTCCAAGGCCTCACTGAGGTACGGCTCGGCCTCCACCAAGTTGCCCAGAGAAAGGAGCAGCACGCCCAAGTTGGTCATGGAACGGAGCGTGTCCGGGTGCTCATCTCCAAGCACCCGGTGGAACTTCACGAGAGCCTCGCGATAGTAAGGCTCCGCCTTAGTCAGCATGCCCTGCGCTTCGAGCAGGTTGCCCCAGTTGCCAATCGAAACGATAGTGTCCGGGTGCTCCTCCCCGAGGACACGCCGTCGTGTCGTCAACGCCGACTCCTGCAGTGGGTACGCGGCATCGTACAGCCCGATCGACTCGTACAAGTCCGCCAGCGACTGACGCAACCTCGCATCCACCAGCGGCTGGTCCTTGAACTCACGGTCGATCGTCTCGACTGCAGGCCTGAGAATCGTCCTATCGATCATCGCCGCCGCGGCATCCGTCGCGTTCACACGCACCAACTCCTGACGCAGCGCATCCACACGCGCCATCCGCTCCCCTTCCTCCACGCCCGACTTCTCGAGCGCCGCAACGAACCGCTCACGCACATCCGCCATCAGGTCCACGCCCGCCTTCGTCGTATCGATCTGCGCCAGCATCCGCGATTGGAAGTCCGACACCTTCTTGAGCTGGTCGGCGCGCTCCTTCTCCGCCTTCTCGGCGGTCTCGGCCGCGATCGCGCGCTCGTCAGCACGCCGGGCCTGCCTCGCCGCCTCGTTCGCTTGCCAGATGGCCGCTGCCAACCCCACACCGAGCGCGAGAAACACCGCCGCTCCCGCCAACACCTGCACCCGGTTCCGCCTCACGAACTTCCGCGCCAAGTACACGCGAGAATCCGGCGCCGCAATCAGCGGCAACCCATCCAGGTACCGTCGCACATCCTCAGCCAGAGCCCCCGCGCTCGCGTAGCGACGCTCGCGCTCCTTGCGGATCGCCATCAGCGGGATCCAGTCCAGCTCACGCCGCAACTCCGCAGTCAAGCGCTCGCGCGTCGTTGCACGACCCGTCACGATCTGCGTCGTCAGATCCCCAGCGACCTGCATCAGCCGCGTGCTCGGCTTGGGGGGCGTGACCTCCCGGATCACCCGCTGGACCTCCACCAGCGCGGCTCTGCGCAACTCCCGTGAATCAAACGGCAACTCACCCGTCAGCAACTCATACAGCACCACGCCCAGCGAGTACACATCCGAGCGAGTGTCCACATCGGCGAGCCCCGACACCTGCTCCGGGCTCATGTACTCCGGCGTGCCGATCACCACCCCTTCCTGCGTGAAAGCCGTCTGTGCCCACTCCGCCTGCGTGAGCGCCTTGGCGATGCCGAAGTCGATCACCTTCACCACTGGCGACCCGTCGATCTCCTGCACCAGGATGTTCGACGGCTTCAGGTCGCGATGGATGATCCCCTTCGTGTGCGCGTGCTGCACCGCCTCGCACACCGGGACGAACAGTTCCAGCCGCTGGCGCAGCGTCATCCGAAGCCGATCGGCGAACGCCGTGATCGGCTCGCCATGCACATACTCCATCACGAAGTAGGGCCTGCCCCGCTCCGTCACGCCGCCGTCGAAGACCCGCGCGACATTGGGATGGTCCATCACCGCCAGCGCCTGCCGCTCCTGCTCGAAGCGAGCGATCACGGACTTTGAGTCCATCCCCGGCTTGATGATCTTGAGCGCGACGCGCTGCACCATCGGCTCGCGCCTCTCGGCGAGCCAGACCGTGCCGAAGCCGCCTTCACCCAGCACCGACACCAACTGGTACGGGCCGACCAAGTCTCCCGGCTTCTCCAGCATGACGCCGCCCGACGCCGGCCCGGGGCCGTGGGCCATCAGGCTCTCGCCGCGCGGGCGCATGCTCGCCGTCTCTTCGGTCGTTCGATCCGGCCGCGCGGGCACTCCCTCGGATCCTCCCGCCCCGGTTGAGTCAGGTGTCATCGGTGACCTCCACGAAGCTCCAATCGCATGAACGCTGCAACGCACCCATGATAATCGATGCCGGTGATGTAGTTCTCGACGGTCAGCGCCTTGGGTATCAGCCCCGGATCGCTGAAGATCATATTGTTGGGTTTGAACGAACTGACAATCATCCAGGCGACGGGGTAGATCATCAGCACTCCCAGCCCGATGATGGACAGATGGGTCATCGAAAGACGCAGAACCGTGCCGGACTTCATGTTATTCCCCGACCCCATAGGACACCCACCAGTTCGACGATCTGAAGACAATTGCCGTGAACACCCCGATAATGAGCAGCAGCACCCACGCCATAGCGGAGGCGTATCCCATCTCGTGGTACGTCCACCCCTGAATGTACATGTGTAGGGTGTAGAAGAGGGTGGAGTTGAGTACACCGCCTCTGCCGCCGCCGATGATGTAGGCTTGGGTGAACGCCTGGAAAGCGGAGATGAGCTGGATCACCAGATTGAACAGAATGACCGGCGATAGCAGGGGCAAAGTGATAGCGAAGAACTGGCGTATCCTGGTCGCCCCGTCTACGCTCGCCGCCTCATAGTATTCCTGCGGAATCTGTTTCAGCCCGGCGAGAAAGATGATCATTGATGAGCCGAACTGCCATACCGACAGCAGGATGAGCGTCAAGAGCGCGTAGTTAGGATTCGTGAGCCATCCAGGTAGGTCGGTGAAACCGAGGGCTGCCAGAGCGCCGTTGATCAACCCGTCCTTTTCGAACAGCTTTCTCCACAGGACGGCGATGGCAATAGACCCGCCAAGGAGCGTTGGGATATAGTAGGCGGCACGATAAAACTGTACACCGCGCAGTTTCTGGTTCATCAGCAGAGCCACCGCCAGCGCGAAGATCAGTTTCAGCGGGACCGCCACGAACACATAGGTGAAGGTCACAGAAAGTGACTTCATGTAGTAGGGGTCCACACGGATCAGTTCGCCGGTAGAAGCAGTGAACTCGGAGATGCCGAATACCGAACCGAACA
>JAPKGU010000155.1 GCA_026647565.1 Phycisphaerales bacterium
ATACGGCCACCGGTTACCCCAAAATACGATATGGAGTCATTGCTGGAATCTGTGTGCTGCAGCTCGAAAGTGCCATCGGCTCCCCGGTCCACGCGAAACTCGATTCCGGCATTGCTTGAATCCACCTCGATCCGATACAAAGTCGGAACTTTGTCCCCGACATCCGGGGGATCGATATCCCCTGATGCCAGAATGGCCTCGACACCATTCCTGCGCCGAATCAGCTGCCCATCGGCTAATGAGGCCAGGCGCAGAAAATAGAAATTGCCGGGGTCTTTATAGAACAAAACGAGGCCGGCGGTCTTCCGGACATATTTGCTGCTCCAGCCCAGATCGAGGGAGAACTGATTCCAGTCTGTGACCTGGTCCGCCAGCACCAGGGTATCCTGCGGTGTGCTGTTGACCTGCGGCCAGTGCATGGCACGGCTGTTCGGGGTTGTCGGCTGCCCGGAATAGGCCTCAACACGCACCCCGCCCTGGATCACTGTCCAGGACAACCCTCCCGGAGATGCAGAGGTAAAATCAGCCGCACCGGGGGTTCGTGAATCAAAGGTGTCTTCGAGTGTGGTTTGCGCAGAGAGGGAACAGGGGAGCAGAAGAAGTCCCAGAATCAGCCAGGATAAGATGTCGCTGCGATCCACATCGCCATCGGCGTCGATATCGCCGCTGGCGTAGAGGGGATTGTTGTTGGCGACCCGTTCCAGAACCGCCTCGATCGGCGCGCGGAATGCCCCAAGCAGTTCGCCGGTATCGGTGGAGAAGAGGAAGGTGTACGGCCGCACCGCTCCACTGCCCAAGATAACGCCACCCTCGACCAGGACATCATCAACAAGATCACCGTCTTCATCCGGGATCGAATAGATGTCCAGACCAAGATGCCGGTCTTCCGGTCCCGTGAACTCGCGCACGATCTGGCCGGTCTCGCCGGAGATCAGGTACGCCCGGCCAACGGTGTCCGTGCCCACGCCAACGCGCGGGGCCGTGACCAGGATGTCCGCGATCTCATCGCCCGTTGCATCGTCGATCACCAGCACCTGGCTCGCAAACAGATCGTTTGCGGTCGCTCGTTCGATCTCCCACAAAACTGACTGATCGACGCCGCTGAGTGCCCGGAGCGCCGCAACAACAGGGGTTACCGCGTCATAGCCGGTGACGGCTTCGGGAACGTCCGCGACTGAATCGCCATTCGCGTCGAGGACGGGATCTATGGAATGGAATGCCGCGAGCGCAGCGGTTGCGTGCACAACTCCGGCTTGGCGTGACGGCACCGCATGCGTCGCCAACACGGCCAGAGAAAGGAGCAGTCCGACCGCCAAGAGCCAAGAGCGGATTGCGGGCATGACAGCATTTACCTCACGAACGGTGAAGGGGGGGGGGAGTCAGCGCGGACAGGTCAGGCGCACGTCGCGAACAACTCGACAAAGATCAGGAAGTCGTCGATGTCGACGAGTTCATTGCCGTCGAGATCCGCCGCAAGGTCGGAGGCATTGAACAGGTCGAGGAACGCGTCAAAGTCGTCGGCGGTGACAAAGCCGTCTTCGTCATAGTCGATTGCGGCGCAGGTCGGGCCGGTGGGACGCACATCGAGCCGAAGCACGGCTTCGATCTCGTCGTTCGTGTCCGTGTTGGTTAGGGTTGCAATAACGTGAACGAACACCGACGGGAGGGTTCCGGCGGTGCGATCCGCTATCGTGACGGCCCCGAGCCGAGAGAACTCGGAGACCACATAGTTGTCGTCAACGGAACCATCGCCGTTGAAATCGACGATGTCGCCACGTTGCAGAATCGGAAGGTCGTTGAGAAACAGAGCTTCGCCGGCAAGACCGTTGAGCCGCCACGCGTGAACAACGTCTCCATCGTTGTTCAAGGCCAGCCCCAAGAGCGTGTCGCCGAGCACGTGATCGCCGATCGTGTTGCCGCTGCGATAGACGATGTCACCATCCTTGAGAAGCAGCGAATACGGGGTTGAAGCAACGGACGTGCGGGCTGCGGCGGCCCATTGCCCAACGGTGTTGACGCCGAGATGATCGAAGTGCGCCCAGGTCTCGCCGCTGAGAGCGCCGGCTGCAGCGACAGCGGTAGATTCGCGGATCAAGCTTCCACCGGCTTCGAGACCTACTCCGTCCTTCACCAGCACTTCATCGCTCAGAAGGGAAACGTCCATTCTGGCGAGGATCAGGTAATGATTGCCGGACGACGAGAGCGCGGACGCCGGGCCAACGGCGTCGATGAGCGCGAGATTGGCAGGCAGACCCGAAACGGCCGTGCCGCCCAGCAGCACCGGCGCAGCCGACGCTCCGGTGAAGAAGCCGGAGAGGACCGTGGGCGATCCGTGCGCATCGTCATCGGCCAGACCACCTTGCCAATACAGAACGCCGCTACTCGACAGGTGCGGCTTGGCCGCGTAACGCCAGTAATAGCTGCTATTGCTCGGAGCAGGCTCTCCCTGCAGGGCGCGTAGATCCATTCCTTGCCAAGCGGAGCTCTTGAACCCGAAAGGAGCACCCAAGACGCGAGCGGTGACAGCCACATTGCCAGAGTCGTTGATCGTCACCATCGGCCCGTACCACGCCTGCGAGACATCGCTGATCGTGGCTTCGTCGATGAGCATCTCCGGTGCACCGAGAGTAGCGGATCCGAAAACGTGGCTGAGCCACCGGGGGCCAGGACCCGGCAACAGTCCTTCCGGTTCGCCCGGCTCGGAGAGGCCGCCCGCACGGGTTTCTATGACAGCGGCAAATCCCCCCAGACTATTCCCGGCAAGCGCCGTGATGGCCCGAATCGATCGGGTCTGCGTGATCGAGCCCACGGTGTAGCCGACGATCTGCTGCTCCTTGACAACGGCCTCGATGGAAACAACCCGGTCACCTGCATCGGCTGCGCCGATGCAGATGCAAATGGTCGCCGCCGCCGTCCACCCGCAACGCGTCATCCTCGCCATGAAGTGCTCCTGAATGCGAGTCTGTCAGCCGCAGTCTACTTGCCTTGATGGAAACCGCAAGCGGCTGGTATTAAGGTTGGTTCCTTATTCATCTTCCTTTACGTACTCGTAGCCGCGACTCAGCTCGCTCAACACGCTCCTTCCGCATGTCGCCTCGAATCGGGTGCTGAATACGCGTGGTACGGCCTCACTCTCTGCATCGCAGTAGGGCACCTTTGCGATCGGGCGCTTTCGTGTGAAACGAGGCTGCTCAGCGGATTGGGCAAAGCTGGATACAGCATCCTTCGGCTCCGTTCCCTCCCAAATATCGATCCCCGGCGATGCGGGAGCGGTTTACGGGCATGCCGTAGGCCAGGAGCGGTGGCCGCTGCGTGGATTGTGGGGTATATTGGCGGTAGATCCTCCCTGGACGCTGTAGCCGACCCGGTAAATCAGCAGCCCTGGTCGGCGGCCTTCGCGGGCCAAGCGTCCTCAGCAGCCAGCCTCTTCCTTTGCGGGAAGGGGCTGGTTCTTTTGCAACAATTGACTGATCAAGGGTTTACCTCGATGCGTCCGGCAGATCGTGGTGAGCCGCGTCGCCGCACTTGACAGTGTGCACGGAAGACGCCATGCTGACGTTGTGCGAGCGATGCGTCTCGCACAGGGATCTGGAAGGCTGCTGCAACCACATTTGAGATCACTCCCGCGTTGCTGCGCGTGCGCGCGCTCGCGGTGTGAGGCTGAACCACCTGCTTGAGGAGGTCAATGCATGTCTCGGATTCTCGCTGCAATCTGCGTCTGCGGTGTCGCGCCAGGGCTTGTGTTCGCTCAAACTTCGTTCTTGGTGCCCGATATCAACGGCGACAAGATCGTACGGTACAACACGGCCGGGCAACCGATCGACCACATGGTGGGGGCGGGCATCAGTCCCCTCGACGGCCCAAACTCGATTCTGCTCAACCACGACGGAACGATGCTTGTTTCGTCGCGCGCGGGGGACTCGATTCTGAAGTACAACGTCATGACCGGGCAGTACCTCGGCGCGTGGGTCGCGGCCGGAGTCGGCGGCCTCAACGGGCCGTCGGGCATGACCTACGGGCCCGACGGGCATCTGTATGTGGCTAGTTATGAAAGCGATCAGGTGCTCAAGTTCAACGGAGCGACAGGTGCGTTGATCTCGGTGTTCGTCGGAGCGGGGAGCGGCGGCCTCAACGGCCCCGACTCCGTCGCCTTCGGTCCGGACGGCAACCTGTATGTCGCCAGTAGCCTGTCGGATCAGATCCTGCGATACAACGGATCGACCGGCGCCTTCATGGGCGTGTTCGTGCCAGCCGGAAGCGGAGGTTTGAACGCCCCAGTGTTCCTGTACTTTCGGCCCGATGGATCGCTCGTTGTGTCCAGCTTGGACAGCGACAGCGTGCTGCGATACAACGGAACGACGGGCGCGTTCATCAGCGCGCTCATACCGACGGGGTCCGGCGGATTGGATCAGCCGTGGGGGATCGCCGTGAGCGACTCGGGCGACCTGTACGTCTCGGGTTCGTCCGCACGGGTCTTCCGTTACAACTCCGAGGGGCTCTTCCTCGGCGTGTTCATCACGAGCGGCTCCGGCGGTCTGTCGCGGCCCGCCCACATCATCTTCCACGACTCGTGCCCATCGGACTTCGACGAGAACGAGACCGTGGACATCTTGGACTTCCTTGGATTCATCGACGCCTTCAGCATCGGCTGCTAGGGGGATCCGGCGAACACCTTCCGCTCCTCGGAAGGGGAGCGATAGTGATGGTCCATGAGGCGAACGCCCCCGTGCCTCCGTGGAGGCTCCACTGGTTCGCGACATTCAGCAGCCGCGGGTGGCTGCTGGTGCGGTTCAGACGCTTTCCGCGGCCAGCCTCTTCCTTTGCGGGAAGGGGCCGGTTTCGTTCTGGGGCCGCCCGGTCGGCGCGTGGCCCGCGCCACAGAGTCGCGCGCCAACGTATCGCATGTATCGCACGTGGTCATGTAGATCGGGTGGGGGCGGCACCGCTCGCGGGGCTCGCATCCAGCCTCATCATCCCTCGGTGCCGCCTTGAGTGAGCGAACGTAGCCGACGGATGCCGGACTCCTGCGCGCGGCGAGAGAGTGTTCCTGGGCGACGGGCCGCATGGGCCGCACGGGTCCACCTACCCCACGGCGACGCCTCCCGCTGCCAGCCACGCCTCCATCGGGTTCGGCTGGTCGGCGTCGAGGATGATCAGCTGCGGCGTGCTCACCCGCCCGCACCGGTCGCACCCGATCCGGTCGCCGGGCTTGGTGGTCAGATCGAAGTCCGGCGGCCCCTGCACGAAGTGGAACGGCCAGCCGCGCCCGTGGCAGCGCGGGCAGTCCCCGGTCTCGCGCCGGTGCTTCTCCAGTCTGCTCAAGCGGCTCGTCAGGCGCACTGCTTCTGCCCCCACACGGACCCCGCGCCAGCGTCGCGCTGGGCCTGCTCGTCCTTCAGCGACTTCTCGAGGTCGTCCACGCGCGTCGCGAGGTCATCCAACTCAATCGACTCGCGGCTGAACTTCAAGAGCGCCGTCGCGGCCGAGACGCGCGAGGCCACCGACAGCGTCGCGTCGGCCATGATCTTGGCGAGCGTCTGAACGGCCAAGGGGGCGTAGCGCTGCGACGCCGAGATCGCCTGCGCGAACGCCTCGCGCCGCGCCTTGCGGTACGCGCGGCTGAACGCGGGCTCATCCAGCCAGCGGAAGATCGACTTCTGGTGAATGCCGCACGCCTCAGCGGCGCGCGCGACGGACGGCTCGTTCAAGAGCGCGACGATCGCTTGCTCCTGTTTCGGCGTCAGCCCATTGCATCGCTCGACTCTGGACATTTGGTCGCGCCCCGCCTGGGGTCGTCAGGCCCCTGTTCCCTTCAAACCCCGCACCCGCCCGCACCCCGTTGCACCTGCATGTAGGCGTCTGCCTACTTGCGCATCCACATGTCCGCCCCGTCGCCCCAGTTGCCCACAACATGCTCGGAATCCGCTGGAATACAGCATATTCCTGCCGCTGACGCCTTGCATGTGTACGTGGTCCATGCCCTCATGTGTTCCACGCGGGCAAGCACCAACCACCGCCCCGCGACGGAGACCACGACCATGACGCACCTCGACAACGACGCCCCGCTGCACCTTCTCAAGGCCGCCGCCAGCACCGCGCACGAGCGCCTCGCCCTTCGCCACCGCCCGGTGGTGATCCGCAACGAGGCGAGCGCCTTCCGGATCGCCGACCGCACGAGCGCCGGGACGGTGGTGCTTGGCGACGGGGCCTTCTGGGTGGTCTGCCTCGCCGACGCTGAGCGGCTGGTGCGCGCCGGGTACGAGTACGCCCCCCGACCCGCGACCGGATCTGCCAACGACTGAACGACGCGCCACGCACCAACGGAGACCACCGCCATGACGAACGCCCCCGACAACACCAACCCGAAGCCTTCGCTCGACGCCATCGGCAAGCAGATGGCGCTCGACGCCGCGATGGAGAACGCCAAGCGGCTGCTGCGGCTGGAGACGCTCGACACCCGCGGCCGCGACGCCTTGGACTTCCACGAGATCCCGGTCAACGCCATCCGCGACCTGATCCGCGACGCCTTCGAGAGCGGGTACCGGGATGGGCTTCACAGCGGCTACCGCCAGGGGCGAAGCGACGCCTGCGACGAGGCACGCGGCAAGGAGGCCCGAACCCAGCCCCGCAACCCCGACCTCGTAGACCGATCCACAACCGACCCGACCCCGTGAAGCCCGCGAACTGCGGGCTTCGCTGCTTTTGGACCCAGCACCGACGCGCACCCCAGCACACACAGGAGCACCACCATGCACGACACCGACCTTCAGGACATCCTGCTCAACGCCATCCAGAACATCCTCGACGCCCGAGAGGAGATCGAGGGCGAGGACGACGACATCGCGCTGGCCGAGATCGCCCGCGACATGGTCAGCGACCTCGACGACCTCGCCAACGTCACCACCTTCGAGCACGCCGGGCTGCTGACCACCAACGCCGGGATCGTCCTGCGCTTCGGCGACGGCTCGGTCTTCCAGGTCTCGATCGTGCAGAGAGCCGGTGACCCACCACGCCAAGACGCGTCCGCGCGGGACACCGCTCGCGACGCGCTTCCCCGGAGCGATGTGCGCCGGGTTCCACACCAACGACGGAGAACGTCATGTCGAAGAAGACCCCCACGACGAAGTCCAAGCCCGCACCCGCCAAGGAGACCAGCGCGAACGACAAGGCCCGCGCCGACGCGCTCGCCAAGTTGAACGCGGCTCCCGCCAAGGCCGCCCCCAAACGCGGCACGAAGGCCGCACGCGGGTCCAAGCCCGAGGGGTGGGAGAACGACCCGCTGGAGAACGACGCGGCGCTTGAGGCCGCGCTTCACGAGGGAACGGTCACGCGCGGGGACGGCAAGAAGGTTCGCGTCACGGTGCCAAGGGACGAGGCCGCGACGCCGCCCACGATCGCCCACGGCGCGAAGCCCGCCAAGGGGGGCGGCAAGAACGCCAAGGCCGCGAAGGGATCGCCCAAGGGCGAACGTGGGGCGAAGGGTGGGAATAACGCGAAGGCCCCCGAGGCCAAGCCCGCGAAGCCAGCCAAGGCCAAGCGAGTCTCGGCCCTCGACGCGGCCGCCAAGGTCCTCGCCGAGTCGGATCGCCCGCTCCGCGCCATCGACATGGTCGAGGTGATGCACGCGAAGGGCCTGTGGACCAGTCCCGGCGGCAAGACGCCGGAGGCGACCTTGTACGCCGCGATCATCCGCGAGATCTCTGCCAAGGGGAAGGACGCCCGCTTTAAGAAGGTCGATCGCGGGATGTTCGTGTCCACCGGGAAGGGTGGTTGAACCATGACGACCATAACGCCCGACCTGAGTTCCCCCGAGTTCGATCCCCGCGACGCCGTCCTTGATGCCGCGCTCGCGCTCCTCGAGTCCCGCGCCGCTCACATGCTGACGGTGGACGAGTGGGTCGGCCTCGCCCGCGCCGTTGCCGCCTGCCAGGGGATGCAGACGGTCGGGTACCTCACCGACCGCGACCTCGATCAGGTGGCCGAGGACGAGATGGACTGGGACACGGAACGCGACGGCCCGCTCCCGGAGGTCGAGCCCGACTGACGGACGGCCACCACCACGCGAGAGCCACCCCGGCACCACGCTGGGGTGTTTCTTCGGCGAGAGTGTGACGAGCGCATCGCTCACGCCTTGCCTCCCGCCTGAGCCCGCTTGAGCGCCGAGAACGTCTCGCCCGTCCGTTCCAGCACCGGGTCCTTGGATGTGAACGCCGACCAGCGCGCCAGAATGACATCGACGTACGGCGCGTCCAGTTCCATCAGGAACGCCTTGCGGCCCGTCTGCTCTGCCGCGATCAGAGTGCTCCCAGATCCCCCAAAGAGATCCAGAACATTCTCTCCGGGCTGCGAGGAGTACTCGATGGCGCGCTTAGCGAGTTCAGTCGGTTTCTCCGTCAAGTGCGACATCTGCTGCGGCGGCACCTTCTTCACGTGCCACAGATCCGTCTCGTTATTGGGGCCGAAGTACCGGTGCGCCGCACCTTCCTTCCACCCATAGAACGCCAACTCGAAGGCGCCCATGTAGTCCTTTCGCGTCAAGACCGGATGCAGTTTGTCCCACACGATCCCCTGAGAGAAGTACAAGCCGTGCTTCTTCAGGAACGGCGGGTAGTTGCCAAGATTCGCGTAGCCGCCCCAGATGTAGAACCCACCGCCGGGCATCAGCACGCGCGAGATGTTGCCGAACCACGCGTCGAGCATGCCGTCGAACGCCTCGTCGGTGACGAAGTCGTTGGCGAGCGGCCGGTCCTTCGCGCGCATCTGCTTCGTCGTCCCCTTGGCCTTGCCGGGATCGCGCTCAACGTCGAACTTCTGGTGGTGCGCCTGCTCGCCCTTGCGTCCCTTCGGCTGCGCCGCGCTGAAGGATGACAACCCGGCCGCGATCGCGTTGTTGCTCCGCGGCTCGACGCGAACGCCGTATGGAGGGTCACAACAGGCCAAGTGGATCACAGCCCCATCCAACAACCGGTCCACGTCCTCGACGCTCCCGCTGTCGCCGCAGAGCAGCC
>JAPKGU010000156.1 GCA_026647565.1 Phycisphaerales bacterium
CAACTCGATGATCGCTGATGTGATCATGCCGATCGTCAGCATCCCTGGTAAGGCGGATTTTTCGAATCTCTACTTTCCACTCAATGCGAAGGTGTCGGACGCAGTTGAGGCCGCAGACGCAGCGGGGAAGGCGCTTTCGCTCGCCGACGCTCGGACGCACGGGCCGGTCTTTGCGTACGGCTCGTTTTTCACGGAAGTGCTCAACTTCGTGATCTTGGCGTTCTGCGTGTTCATCATGATCAAGATCTTCAACACGGCGAGAAAGAAGTTCGAGGCTGAGAAGCCGGCGCCGGCGCCCGCCGGTCCGACTCCAGATCAGGTCCTGCTGACCGAGATCCGGGATCTCCTCAAGCATCGCTGACCAGTCGCTCGTCGCCAATCCGGTTCGATCCCGAGCACGCGGCTCCAAGGGGGCCGCGTGCTTTTTTGTTCCCCCGCGTTCGCTGCATAAGCCCCAGCCCCATTGCGGCCCGAGCGGTGAACAGGGCTCGCTCCATCGGGTTGATGTGTTCTATAAATGTACGTATATTTCGTGCGTGAGTGCACACATCGAGTCCAGATGTTCTGAGCATACCGAATGGTAGGTATGATTGACAATACCAACTAGTCGGTAATAATTCGAGCATGGAGCGAACAGGCAGCCTGGTGAACGGTGCTCGGGAGCGGCTCTTGGAGGCTGCTCTCACGATCATCCGCACGCGTGGCTATGCCGACACGTCGATCGATGAGATCTGTCGCGCCGCTGGAGTGACCAAGGGCGCGTTCTTTCACCACTTCGGATCGAAGGAGGAGATGGCGGTCGCCGCCGCGGCCCACTTTAGCGAGATCACACGAGGTATCTTCGCTGCCGCTCCTTATCGCACTTTGGTAGACCCGCTCGACCGCGTCACAGGGTACATCGATTTCCGCGCATCGAGACTGCGTGGAGACATTCCCGAGATCACCTGTCTGTTCGGCACGATGGTCCAAGAGGTCTATCGCTCCCATCCGGCGATCCGAGAGGCGTGTGAGCACGGGATCTGCGGACGCGCCGCTGAGGTTGCGGAGGACATCGAGGAGGCGAAGCGCAGGTACTGCCCAAACACGCCTTGGAGCGCCGAGGGTCTTGCGGCGTACATCGAGGCCGTCTTCCAGGGCGCGTTCATTCTTTCCAAGGCGCGGGGTGGCCCGGAGGTCGCTCTGGAGTGCGTCGGCCACTTGCAGCGGTACATCGAACTGCTCTTCACGCCAGACGGGGCGTGACGCATGGTCGATCACCCGTCTGTTCAGAAGCTCTCGGCAGGAACGACAACTCGGCGGCCACTCGTGTCAAGCCCTGCCTCACGTTTCGAGGCCGTTGCGAGGAGGCACACATGTCGGGCAACATCGAGCTCGAGCTTCTTGGGAATGGACGCACAAAGGACACGCCGACCGTGCACCACTTGAGCATCGATGGTCCCAGTGCGCATGAGCTGATGGGATTCCGGGCGGGATGGGCCCAAGGCGCCGATCAGCTCGTAGGGGTTGCTCGATCAACCTGAGCGAGTCTCCCTGCCGAGTCCGGCGCTCCGCGTGGAACACCGTGGATGATCACACAAACGAGGCGTGGAGGGCGAGGCGTTCGGCGCGATCGACGCGGACGGGGAGGATGCGGCCGATCAGGGCCGTGGCGTCGTGGGCGGGCGCATCGATGAAGACGATGAGGTCGCCGTCGGTGCGGCCGGAGAGCTGGACGGGTTCGTTGGAGGGGCCGTCGGTGTGGGAGATGTGAGAGGTGTCGACGGGCGCGCCGTGCACGTGTGAGCAGCCGTCGCCGCACGCGCCGTTGGATGAAGCGTCGTCGTGCGTGGGATCCTTGCCTCCGACGGTGAGCATCACGGCGTTCGACTTTCGGATCTGGCCGTGGGACGCGCCGGCTCGCTTCTTCTGCTGCTTGCTGACGCCCTCGATCATGATGTCGAAGGTGCGGCCGACCTGCTCGCGGGCGATCTCGTCGCTGATGCGGGCCTGGACAGCGAGAAGCTCGTTGTTGCGGCGGCGCTTGGTCTCTTCGGGGACGTCGTCGGTCATTCGGTCGTAGGCGACCGTGCCGGGGCGCGGGGAGTACTTGAAGATGAAGGCGTTCTTGTAGCGGGCGCGCTCGACGAGGGCGACGGTGGCGCGGAAGTCTTCGTCGGTCTCGGAGGGGAAGCCGACGATGAAGTCGCCGGAGATCATGAGGGGGCGGCCGAGTTCGGGCTGGTCGAGGAAGGCGCGAGCGCGATCGAGGAAATCGAGGTACTCGGCGGCTTCGTAGCCGCGGTTCATGACCCCGAGCATGCGATCGGAGCCGGACTGCGCGGGGACGTGGAGGTAGCGGCAGATGCGGGGGTGGTCGCGGATGACCTGGAGCACATCGTCGCCGAAGTCGCGGGGGTAGCTGGTGACGAAGCGGAGGCGTTTGATCGCGGGGACTTCGTCGTGGATGCGGGCGAGGAGGTCGGCGAAGGTGGTGACGCCGGCGCCGCGGAGGGGATCGGCGCGGTGGGCGCCGGTGAAGGCGCGGCCCTTCTGCGGCTGCGTGATGCCGTTGGTGGTGACGGCGGCGCCGTGCTCGAAGCGGTAGTGGTTGACGGTCTGACCGAGGAGCGTGACCTCGATCACGCCGGCGTCGGCGAGGCGTTTGCACTCATCGATGATGTGGTCGGGGGGGCGGTGGATCTCGGCGCCGCGGGTGAAGGGGACGACGCAGTAGGTGCAGAACTTGTTGCAGCCGCGGGTGATGCGGACGTACGCGGTGCCTCCGTGGTCGGTGGGGGAGACGGAGCGGGAGAGGTCGAGGAGCTCGAGGGAGTCTTCGGCGGCGGCGAGGGTCGCGGAGCGGCGGCTGGTGTTGCCCTGGAGCGCGACCTGCGAGGCGGAGCGGATGCGCGGGCGGCCGTCGGGCTCGATGGTGCCGCCAGCAATGATCGACTCGCGGGTGCGCACGGCGTTGTCGAGGAGGGTGGGAAGCTTGTCGAGCTCGCCGGGGCCGCACATCACGTCGACGACGGGCATGCGCTTGATGAGGTCGACGCCGTCGCGCTCGGCGAGGCAACCGAGGACGCCGACGACGAGCTCGGGGTGCGCGGCCTTGCGGGCCTTGAGCTCGCCGAGTCGGCTCCAGACTTTCTGCTCGGCCTGTTCGCGGACGGAGCAGGTGTTGTAGAGGACGACGTCGGCGGCGGAGGCGTCGGTGGTGAAGGCGTAGCCGAGCGCGCGGAGGGAGCCGGCGACGAGCTCGGAGTCGAGCTCGTTCATCTGGCAGCCGAAGGTCTCGAGATAGACCGTGCGCTGGGGCATGGAAGGGGAGTTTATGCGGGGAGGTCAGGGGAGCAGTGTGTGAATCTGGGCACGGATCTGGGCGCGGATCGCGTCGTCGAAGCGGGACTCGGAGAAGCGGGCAGCGGCTGCGGCGCACGCGGCGGCGGTGGAAGGCGCGGGATCGGGGGCGCGTTTGGTCGCTTCGACGAGGGCATCAGGGATGGGAGCGGTGAAGAGGGAGCCGATGGGTATGGAGGCATGGGGGTGGGTGAAGATGTCGAGGGCGCCGCCGGCGTTTCGGGCGACAACGGGTGTGCCGCAGGAGAGGGCTTCGCAGGCGATGATGCCAAAGTCCTCGATCTGAGGGAAGAGGAGGAGGCGTGCGGAGCGGTAGAGCGTCCGGAGCCGGTCGTCGGTGACGCGGCCCTCGAAGGTGACGAGGCCGGGCGCGGTGTCGCGGGCGAGGGACTCGAGCGATGTTCGCATCGAACCGGCGCCGGCGATGGTGAGGCGCTGGCGTGCGAGGCCTGCGGCGCGGATGGCGAGGTCGACGCGCTTGTAGGGCTCGAGCGCGGAGACGACGAGCCAGGCGTCGGTGCGAGCGGTGGAGGGGTCGGGCGTGAAGTAGGTGGTGCGGACGGGCGGGTGGATGACGGTGGAGTCGCGGTCGTAGGCGGCGCGGATGAGGGCGGCGGTGTGGGAGGAGTTGGCGATGAAGTGTGTGACGTTGGAGGCGGTGCGTTTGTCCCAGCGCTTGAAGGAGGGGGCGTAGAGGCGGAGGGCGAGGGAGCTGAGCGTGCCGCCGGATTTGTACTCGGATTGCACGGCGTCCGACCAGACGTAGCGGGCGGGGGAGTGGCAGTAGCAGAGGTGAGGGACGGGTTCGCCGGAGGGGCGGCGCGGGGTGCGCATGCCCTTGATGGCGGCGGAGCTGGTGGAGATCAGGAGGTCGATCGGCGCGCGGGCGTGGTCGGAGGCGAGGCGGCGCGAGAGGTGGCCGACGGCCCAGGGGTAGAGCGGAAGGAGCCAGCGGCGCAGGGGAATGCCGCCGGGGAGGTGGCTGAGCGGGGAGGTGACGCGATTCCACTCGTCGACCGGTGACGCGGTGGGCTTGCCCGCATCGAACATGGTGTAGAGGGAGCCGGGAGTGGCCTCGCGCGCGACGAGGGCGGCGATGCGGGCGAGGACCATCTCGCCACCACGCCAGGTGCAGAGCCAGTCGTGCGCGAGGGCGATGCGCGCTTCGCGAGGAAGGGGCGCTGAACCGGGGTCGTGATCAGGCGTGTCGAGTGCGGCGGGGTCGATCACGGCGGAGGGTATGATCGAAACGGGATTTCAAACGGGTGGTCTCTGGGCGGCACTTGGGCGGCAATGGGGGCGCGGCGAACAGGGGAAGCGGCGGTGAGTGAGCGGAATCCTGACGCGAATCGGCTCGGGCTGGACTATCGCGCGGAGGCGGCGCGGCTGGGGAAGCCGGTGGTGCCGATCATCGATGCGCACATCCATGTGAATGGGCGCGAGGCGAGCAAGGTCTTCAAGGAGGTCGCGACGCTCTACGGCGTGTCGCGCGTAGTGACGCAGACGCGGCTGGCTGAAGCGCACGCGGTGCGCGACGTGCTCGGGTCCATGGCGCGGTTTGTGGCGATCCCGGACTATGGGTCGGCGGATCGCGAGACGGCGATGACGAGCGGATATCTCGCGGACATTGAGACGTGGCATGCGGAGTTCGGTGCGCGGCTGATGAAGCTGTGGTGCGCGCCGCGGTTGCGGGATCTGGCGCCGGGGCCGGGTGCGTCGGAGTTTGTGCCGCTGGACTCGCCGTGGCGCGTGAAGCAGGCGGCGCTGGGGCAGTCGCTGGGGATGATGATCAAGGTCCACATCGCGGACCCTGACACGTGGTTCCAGACGAAGTACGCGGACGCGACGAGGTACGGAACGAAGCGATCGCAGTACGAGCCGCTGGAACGGATGCTCGATCGGTTCGCGGGCCCGTGGATCCTGGCGCACATGGGCGGGTGGCCGGAGGACCTCGGGTTCCTGTCGGACCTGCTGGACCGGCATCCGAGCGTGAATCTGGATACGTCGGCGACGAAGTGGATCGTGCGCGAGGTGTCGAAGCACTCGCGTGCGGAGGTCGTTGACTTTCTCACGCGGTATTCGGGGCGGATTCTCTTCGGCTCGGACATCGTGACGACGGACGAGCATCTGATGGCGGCGAAGAAGGCGGGAGTGTATTCGGGGGAACTGGCGAGCTCGCCGGAGCAGGCGTTTGAGCTGTACGCGAGCAGGTACTGGGCGCTGCGGACGCTGTGGGAGACGGTTTACGACGGGCCCTCGCCGATCGCGGATCCGGACCTTGCCATGGTGGATCCGGCGCGATTCGGGCCGACGGATGCGCCGACGTTGCGGGGCAAGTCGCTGACGCCGGATCTGCTGCGCGTGCTGTATTCGGGTGCCGCGCGTCGCGTGTTCGGCAACTGGCTTGACTAAGCAAGGAGCCCAGGTCAGTCGGGCTGTTTCGGCTCCGCATCGGGCTTCGGCGTTGTTCCAGCGCGGTCGGCCTCGATCTCACGCTCCGCCGCGGCTTCCTCAACATCTCGGCGCGACTCGGGGTCAAGGGGCACGCCAAACGAATCCGTGGTGACCTCTTCGGCCTTGTCCGCATCGGCTCCGATGACCACAGGCCTCGTGAGGCGAAGCAGCTCTTCAAAGCGTGCAGCGATAACTCGGGCGCGTGTCTCGTCCCGAGGAGCGGAGACGCTCGCCGAGAACTGGGCGGCTCCGATTCGATCGTCAAAGCCCGGCGTGGAGCCCGTCAGACGGACGGACGCGGACCGAATACTTCCTCCGATGGCGCGAGCGCCCGGACGTTCGGAGGGGAGCATGAAGCCACCGCCGCCGTAGACCCCAAGGTGACCCTTCGACACCACGAGCGTGCGGATGGCCGCGGTGGAGGCGGTCTCATCAATGGGTGTCTTGCCCGCCTTGGGAAGAGCGAAGAGATGGATGTGAACGATGGTTCCGCTCACGCCGTCCAGAGGTGCGCGAGGCATGAGGGCGTCCTCGGCAAGGTCCGTGAGATAGATGTCAGCCGAGGCATTGTCCTCGTTGATATACGCCTTTGTCGGCAGACGCGGGCGCAAGCCCACCGAGGATTCGATGCCGTCGAGCCGGATGCCGCTCGGCGCTGAGACTGACCGCGAGCATCCCGACGCCGGCGCGAGGGAGGCCGCGAGAATGCTTGCCGCGAGCGTGAGGAGGCACGTTGACGAACAGGTTCCGATCGGATTCACACGCACACCATACCCGGACCTCGGCATATTCGCACCTTCTGGGGCAAGAACCCCGGCAACCGAAACCGACGGGAACCTTATAGACTCCAAGCAGTGGGATCGAGCTCTGGTGCCGATGATGGAACGGGCTCGGGGAACTTGGTCAGGGAGCCATGGCATGGCACGGAAGGGATGGACAAGACGCGAGCCCTGGCGAGCTGCGGCGTTGGTCTTGGCCTCTGCATGTGTGCCGAGCGTCTCAGCCCAGACCTGGAGTCTCACCGGAGGCAATGGAAACTGGCAAGCGCCGTCCTCGATGCAGCCCTTGCCATTCACTTCGCGCGGCTCTTGGGTCTCGATGCCGTTTGTGGTCCAGGGTCAGCCCTGGGTGCATGCGCAGGGTGGCAATCGTCCATTCGAGCGCGAGGCGCCGCAACGATTCCAGCCCAAGCCCGCGCCCCCCGTGCCGGCGCCGGTTCCTCAGCCGGCTCCATCGGCGATCGACCCGAATGCGACGTATCCGACCGCGCCCGATCGCGGCAGCCGACCGTCATCGATGCCTCGGACAGAGAACGCGAACGGGATGCAGCCTCAATCGTCTGCGGACGCTGATGGGGTCTCCGTTTCCACTGGATCCATCTCGCTGCCCACGACGAGCGGGGTCTCGATGAGCGGTGGCCCGATCGGCGTGAACATGGGCACGAACTGGGGATGGGGCGCATCGAGCGCCGTTCATCGGGATGCCTCAACGGGCTATCCCGTCGGTTGGAACCAGCCCGGTGCGTCGTACGGCGCCTTCGACCCCAGACTTTCGGTGCACTACAAGCCAGCCGAGATCGCCGCGGCTCGCGAGCGAGAGCGATTGGAGGATGCTGAAGCGAAGCGTTCTTACCTGGATCGCGGCATGTCCGCGCTCGCCAAGGGCGACTTGGAACTGGCCGAGCAACTGCTGAGCGAGCACTTGCGCGGGACGCCGGAGGATGTGGCCCTCGCCCGGACGATTGGGGTCATCGAACTGCTCCTGAAGCGAACGGACTTGGGAGTGAAGCGGATCGCGTCGGCCTATACGGCGGACCCGCTTCTTTGCGAGACGCCGATCGATCTCCGCGCCTTCCCCGGCGGGACGACGCAGATTCGCCGTGCCGCCAGCGACGTCGCGACACTGGCGACAAAGCCGGGACGCGCGGACGCCGCACTCGTCGCGGCTGCGCTCGCGCAGGCCAGGGGTGATCGCGCGGTCGCCATGCGATTCCTCGAACGGGCGGCAGCGGGCGGACTTGAGCAGACGCTCGTCGCGAGGTTCCGTGGGACGCTCGCGCGTCCCGACCAGTCAGCAGGTCTGGACTCACGGCCGGGAAAGAAGTAGTCTGATTGCAGGCGGGTTGCTTCGGGAGGTCTGGTCGATGGCCAGTCGCGTCTGGGTATGCGTGTGCGTGGGGCTTGCACTCGGTGCGTCGGTTTCGGCGCAGGATGCACCGAACGCAACACCCAGCCCCGGCCTTCATGCGAGGCAGGGCGGACGCAATCCCGGCACCGGGCCGGCGATGACGACGGGTGGAATGCCCGGCGCGGGCGGACCACAGTGGTCGAATCGGCGGGGCTCGCTGCTGGACCGTCGCATGGCGGCGCCTCCCGGCGGCACGGCGATCCAGAGCAATCAAGGCGTCGCGTTGAACGGTTCCAGCGGCAACGGGTTCGGGAACTTCGGACCCGCGGGCATCACGCCCCAGCAAGAGCAAGCGGCCTTTGACTCGTTTCGTGAGCGGACACTTGCGCACGCGTTCGACGTGTACCGGCCGCGATCGATCGAGAGTCGTCTGCGGGAATGGAGCGACGTGACTCGCTCCGCAGGCCCGCCGACGGGGACACTTGTTGCCTCCTATGAGACGTCCAAGTGGAATCTCAAGGTCTACATGTCAAATGGGCTCACAGGATTCTGCGGGTACCCGAGTCCGGACATTCATGGCGTGATCGCCGCAGGCGGCACGACGGTGAACGATCTCGTGTTTTACCACGAGTATCTCCAGAGCCGCTTCGGGGGTGCCAATCTCCTTTCCGGATGGCGCGATTCGTGCTACGACCCGATCGCCCCGGTCGAGGGCTTTCTCGCAGAGCCAGCGACGTTTGACTCGTTGCTCGCCGGGCTGGACGCCTCGACGCAAGCCAAGATCGCGGCGACGCTCGCGCCCGCCAGCACAGAGACGGACGTGTCACGGGCCGATTCGGCGATGGATCTCGGGCGGCCACGCGAAGCGGTCGAGCACTACCAGCGGCACCTGAGCGCGAATCCCGACGACTGTCCATCCGGAGGCGATCTGCCGCTTGAGCAGGCGCCGGCCGCGGAAGTGCTGCATGGGCTCGGGGTTCCGG
>JAPKGU010000157.1 GCA_026647565.1 Phycisphaerales bacterium
ATGGGCGGTTTCGGCATAATCCAGCGCTTCGGCGGGCAGCGGCACCGTGCGCAGCAGCCCGAGCATGCCCAAGACCCCGTTCATCGGCGTGCGGATCTCGTGGCTCATCGTCGCAAGAAAGGCCGAGCGGAATGCGGGCAATGGACTAGGCGACATGGCGGGAGCCTTGCAACAGCCCGCGGCCGGACGAACCGGCGGAAGCGGCGCCGCTCATCAGTGCCCGCGACCAGCGCCGCCCTTGAGGGTGTAGTGCGCGCCGCAGTAGGGGCACTGGCTGGTGCCTTCGGTTTCCACCGGCAGGTACACGCGCGGATGCGAGTTCCACAGGTGCATGCCGGGCATCGGGCAGGACAGCGGCAGATCGCCCGCCGCAACCTCGTAGTGATTGTCGGCGTTCGGCTGGATCAGCTTGGCCTGACTGGGGTCTGGGCGGGCCATCGGGAGTCTCGCGAATACAGGATCGCGCGAGTCTAGCAGCGGCGCCGCGCGCCCGGCACGCGGCGCCGCCATGGTTCAGTTGCCCAGGGTGCAGCCCGGCTTTGGTACCAGGCTGGTCACCGGCACCGGACCCGACGTAAAGCTGCCGATCTGGTAGCGCAGTTCTGCCTGGGTGCAGCTGAGAAACCGAACGGTCAGCGTGCCGACATCGCGGGTGACCACGGGAGCGGGCTGCCCGAACAGGCCGCCCTGGCTTTCGTAAACCGTCAGCGTGACCTCGCGGTTGTCGAACGCGCCCGGCAGCAGGCAGTTGCTGGCGCCCGGCGCCGAGCGGCAGGAGTCCAGCGTGTACCACAGGTGACGGCCGCTGCCTTCGGCGGTGTAGGTGTACCAGGCGCCGATCAGGCGGTTCTGCGAGGGCAGCGCGTGGAAGCTCCAGCCCTGTCCGGACAGCGCCGGGTTGAACCAGATGCCATCGACACTCTGATCCACATTGGCCTCCAGCGCCACGTTGCCCAGCGGCACGGCGACGATGCCAAGCGGCTGGCGCACCCCGTCACCCACCGCATATGCGGTCGCGATGGCGCCGGCCGGCAGGTTCAGCGGGGCCACGTCGATCAGGTTGGTGTTGCCGTCCGGGGTGGCGACCTTGATGTCGAGCGCGCCCGTCGGCAGTTCCAGGTAACCGCTGGCGACGCCGTAGGGCACGCTGGCCAGGCCGGCGACCACATCGCCACCATCGGTCCGGATCGACACGGCAGTCGCCTCGGGCGTCGCGGCGAAGGGCGCCGTATGCGCCACGCGCAGCGCGTAGCGGCCAGCCGGCGGCGCGCTCGCGCGATCTTCGAACTGCTGCAGGCCGAGCGGCTGCTCCACGCCATTGCCCACTGCCGCGAGGGTGTAGCGCTTGTTGCCGTCCAGTTCCACCGTGCCGGTGATCGCGGCGCTGGCCGAGCCCTGCGGGAACACCTTGATCTCGTAGGCGCCCTGGGCCAGGTCCAGCTCCGGCGTGAATTCGCGGAAGCGGAAGTTGTTCAGCACCTCGGCGCCGTCCACGGTGACACGCACGGCGGTGCCTTCCAGGCTGGCGGCAAACGGCGCGAAATGCGCCACACGCACCTTGACCGGGCCGATCGCGAAGGTGGGCAGCGGATTGCTGGGCGCAGCGCCGGCGGCGATCGCGGTGATGCCGGTCGCGTAGCCGTTGGCACCGCCGGTGGCCACCAGGGTCAGGATTCCGCCTGCCGCCAGCGATACCGGCTTGGGATCGATCAGCGTGGTGCCACCGTCCGGTGTGGCGATCTTCAGGTCATAGCTTGCGGCCGGGAGGCTGAGGTAGCCGCTGGCGCCGCGGAACGGGACGCGTGCCAGTCCGCCGACCACCGCGCCGGATTTGTCGCGCACCGAGACCTCGGTGGCGGCCAGCGTGTTTGCAAACGGCGCCGCGTGGACCACGCGCACCTTGACCTGCCCGGCAGGCGGAGCCGTGTTGTTGTCGACCAGCGGCAGCAGCGCCAACGGCTGGTTGCCGCCATCGCCCACCGCGAGCACGGTGTAGTCGGTGTTGTTGGCCAGGTCGAGTGCGGCGCTGATCGCGACGGTGTTGGATCCGGTGGGCAGCACCTCCCGAAGTCGCGGTGGCCGAGCTCGATGAGTCGGCGGATCTGATCGGGTTCGGCGAACTTGGTGACGGCGACGAGGATGATCTCGTCGGCGCGGCGACCGGACCGAGCGGCGGCGGCGGCGACGCGCTGTCGAACGGAGGCGTATCGCTCGTCGAGGGCGACTAGGTCGAGATCGATCATGGGCGTTCGGCCTCCGTGCTCGATGCTGCGCTGGGGGCGCCTGTGACTGGTCGGGCGAGCCGGTTCCACCGGCGTGGCCACCCGAGATCGACGCTCTAGGATAAGCGCTGATTTCCCGCCGGGACGGGGCCGCGACGTTGCGGCGGACGCGGGCGGGCGGCTGCCGTTCGAGATGAGTATTCGAGGTGCGAAGATGGCGAATGAGAACTTGACGCCCCGCGCGGGCCTGATCGGCGTGGGCGAGACGGCTCCGGACTTCACGCTGCTGACGCCGACGCGGGCGGAGTGGAGGTTGTCGGAGGCGGTGAAGAAGGGGGATGTGGTGCTGTGCTTCTTCCCGTTCGCGTACACGGGCGTGTGCGGGACGGAGATGCACTGCGTGTCCAAGGAGCTGGCGACCTGGACGGCGAAGGGGGCGCAGGTGGTCGGGGTCTCGTGCGACTCGACGTTCGTTCTGGGGGCGTGGGCGGCGGCCGAGGGGTACAAGCACACGCTGCTGTCGGATCAGCACCGGCAGGTGTGCCGCGCGTACGGGCTGTACTGGGCGGACATGAACACGACGCACCGCGGGACGGTGGTGATCGGTCAGTCGGGAGACGGGAAGGGGAGGGTGAAGTTCAGCCAGAGCCGCGAGCCGAAGAACGCGATGAACTTCGGTGAGATTCTGGCGATGATTGCGTGAGGACGTCACGGATTCACGGGGTCAGATCCGCTCGCTGACGCTCGCGGTTCGATGAGGGTGAGAGGGGTTGAGTGCATGAAGAACGTGCCGCTGGTGTTGATCATCCGTGACGGTTGGGGTGAGAATCCGAATGCGGAGCACGACGCGTTCAACGCGGTGAAGCTTGCGAAGACGCCTGTGGATGATCGGCTGCGTGCGGAGTGGCCGTGGACGCTGATCAAGACGAGCGGGGAGGATGTCGGGCTGCCGTCGGGGACGATGGGGAACTCGGAGGTCGGGCATCAGAACATCGGGGCGGGTCGGGTTGTTGATCAGGAGTCGGTGGCGATCACGAAGGCGTGCCGCGCGGGGCTGGAGAAGAACGGGGTTGTTGCGGAGGCGATCAGCGAGGCGAAGGGGAAGGGTCGCGCGGTCCATTTCATGGGGATCAACTCGGACGCGGGGGTTCACGGTCTGCTGGAGCACCTGTACGCGGGGCTGAAAGCGTGCAAGAAGCTGGGGATGGCGAGCGACCGGGTGTTCATCCACCTTTTCACGGATGGCCGAGACACGGGACCGTTCAGCGGGCTGGAGTACGGCGCGGCGGTCGAGGGGGCGTGCAAGGAGATCGGCATCGGGCGCGTGGTGTCGGTGATCGGGCGGTACTACGCGATGGACCGCGACAATCGGTGGGAGCGTGTGCAGCGGGCGTATGGGTGCCTGACGGGGCGGGGCGAGTGCGCACGATCCGGGAGCGCGGCGGCGGCGATCGAGGCGTACTACGACGCGCCGGCGGGTGAGAACCTGAAGGGGGATGAGTACATCCCCCCCACTGTGATCGCGAGAGATGATGCGGACGCTCGTGCGACGCGGATCTCTGACGGGGACAGCGTGATTTTCTACAACTACCGGGGGGATCGCCCGCGCGAGATCTCGGCGGCGTTCGTCTTTCCGGATGACAGGTGGGCGAGGGTGAAGCCGTCGCCGGACTCGGGCAGGCACGGGTTCGAGCGCGGGAAGAAGCTCGACCTGCACTATGTGACGATGACGGCGTACTGGGAGGAGCTTGCGGGGCTGGTGCGGGTTGCGTTCCCGAAGCCGCCGAAGATGGTGAACATCGGCGGGGAGTATGTGTCGAAGCTTGGCCTGACGCAGTTCCGTTGCGCGGAGACGGAGAAGTACCCGCACGTGACGTTCTTTTTCAATGATTATCGTGATCCGCCGTTCGAGGGGGAGCGGCGTGAGAACCCGCAAAGCCCGAAGGTGGCGACGTACGACCTGAGGCCGGAGATGGCGGCGAACGAGATCTGCGAGGCGGTGCTGAGGCGTCTGGCGGCGCGGGATTGCGAGTCGTTGATCGTGGTGAACTTCGCCAACGGCGACATGGTCGGGCACACGGGGAATCTCAGGGCGGCGGTGACGGCGTGCGAGGTCGTGGACGCGTGCGTGGGTCGGATTCTTGAGGCGACGCTGGCGCGGGGCGGATCGGCGATCGTGACCGCGGACCACGGGAACTGCGAGCAGATGTGGGATCCGGCTTCGAACGCGCCGCACACGGCGCACACGACGTACGACGTGCCGCTGGTGGTCGTGGGCGAGGCGTTCCGGGGGCGGACGCTGCGGGGCGATCGGCTCGTGGAGAACTGGACGGATGCGGCGGCGCGTGCGAGACGCGGGCGGCTGGCGGACATTCTGCCGACGGCCCTTGACATGATGGGTCTGGAGAAACCGGCGGAGATGGAGGGGATGTCGCTGCTGCGGGCGGGGCAGTAGGCAATGGGCAAGGGCGAAGGGAGTGGCGTGAGGCCGGGTCGTCAGGCGGAGTGCGGGGGCTTGTTTGCGCGGAGTTCCTCGTCTGTGACTGAGCGGGGCGTGCCGGGCTCGGGGACTCGCGTGTCGGCTTCGAGACGTTTTTCGATCGCTTCCATGCGTCGGGTGACGGCGTCGAGCCGCCGGTAGAGATCGAGGATCTGTCGTCCGGCCTCTTCGGCGGCTCGGTCGGCGTAGGCGAGGGATTCTTCGAGGCGGGTGAGTCGCGTCGCGTCGGGTTGCTCGGGCATGGGTTGCTCCGGGAGGGCGGTGCCGGGGTGCGCGTGCGGCGGGTGGCGGGTGCGTTCGTGTTCGCTACTCTACGTGCCATGCGAAACGACATGAATGTGGTGGCCGGGGGTCGCGGGATTCGGATGCGTTGTGCGTTTGGTTCGATGCCCGGCCTGGGCGCATTGCTGCTGGGCGCGTGCACGTGGTGCGGGGCGGCGGCGGCGGATGACGGCTCGTTCACTGGAGGGCGGCTCACGTTCCAGCCGTCCGGGGGCGGCGAGGGGGATGCGAAGCCGGCGGCTCGCGTGGTTCCGGAGTACGCCTCGGCGGAGTCCAAGTGGTGGACGATCGGGACGGGGGTCGCGTACGACTTCGACGGCTCGACGGACGTTCCGCTGCGCGGGGCCTTCAGCTATTTCCTGGGCGACGGGATCGAGTTGTCGGCGGAGGTCGCGGGGTGGTACTTTGCGCAGAAGGGGGATGACGCGGCCGGCTTGAGCGGGTCGGTGATCTTCCGCTGGCACTTCGTGAGGCGTGACCCGTGGACGGTGTATCTGGACACGGGGATCGGGCTGATGGGTGCGACGGATGATGTGCCGGCGGATGGCACGTCGTTCAACTTCATGCCGCAGGCGGGGGCAGGAGTGACGAGGCGTCTGAACGATGACGGGCTTCGTCTGCAGGCGGGGCTTAGGTGGCACCACATCTCGAACGCGCGGATCACCGGGGACGACGACAACCCGGATCGGGACGCGCCGATGTTGTACGTGGGGCTGATTTTCCCGTTCTGAGCGGGACCTCAGCCGGCGCGATTGAGCTGGAGCGGCGATTCGATCGAGGTCCAGACGACGCGGTTGCGGCCGCCGGACTTTGCGGCGTAGAGGTTTCGGTCCGCCCGTTCGACCCATGCCTCCGGCGCGAGCTGGGTGGCCTTTGCAGCGCCGGCGATGCCGATGGAGATGGTGACGTTGTGCTCGGGATGGCGAGGCCATGTGACCTGCTCGAGCATCTGGCGGACGCGTTCGCAGACGGCGGCGGCGTCTTCGGGCGTTGTGTCGGGCATGAGGAGGGCGAACTCCTCGCCTCCGTAGCGACAGGGGACGTCTGAGTCTCTCACGATCTTTCGGAGCAGACTTCCGACGCCGGCGAGGACGGCGTCGCCAGCGGGGTGTCCGAAGGAGTCGTTGACGTGCTTGAAGCGATCGACGTCGAGCATGGCCAGCGCGAGCGGGCTTGCGTGCCGGGCGTGTCGCGAGACTTCCTCGACGAGGCGACGGTCGAAGTGCGAGCGGTTCCAGAGACCGGTGAGACCGTCGATCTGGGCGCGTTGGGCGAGCATCTGGAAGAGCGTGAAGGTGCGGATGGCAGCGCGGACGCGGACGCGCAGCTCGGCGATGTCGAAGGGCTTGGTGACGTAGTCGGCGGCGCCGAGATCGAAGGCGGTGACCTTGTCGTGGGCGCTGGAAAGCCCGGAGAGCATGATGACGGGCGTCTGCACGGTGTCCGGGCTTTCCTTGAGCATCCGGAGGATCTCGAAGCCGTCTGTGCCGGGCATCTCGATGTCGAGGAGGATGACGGCGGGCCGGAGTCGTCGTGCGAGCTCGATGCCCTCCAGTCCTGAGGAGGCGCTGGCGAACTCGACGGCCTCGCTCTTGAGGCGGACCTGGAGGAGGCGGACGACGTCCGGTGAATCATCGATCGCCAGAACGAGCGGGCGTGTGGACTCGAGATTCGCGGCGTCGATCCTCACGTGGGTGCTCGTTCCTTGGCTCATGGCGCCTGATCAGGCGGCGGGTCGGTGCCCCCGGATGGCTCGGTCGCAGATGGACTGCAGTTCGGCGACGGCGTGGGCCACTTCGCCGAGATCGCGCACGGGAGCGGCGAGCTGGGACTCGAGCACGCCGGCGGCCTGGCTGAGCATGGGATAGCCGTATCCGCCGGCGGCGCCCTTGAGTTGGTGGGCGACGGTGCGGAGGTCGTCCATCCGTCGGGACGCGAGGAGATCTCGCATCTGCTCGGATCGAGCGCCGAGTTCGGAGACGAACATATCGAGCAGTTCGAGCATGTCGGCATCGCCGGCGAACTGGCTCGTGAGCGGCCCTTGATCGGTTGGTTGCGTGGGCATGATGGCTCCGATTCCGGGTGGAGATCGGCCAGGTCGAGCGGTCAGTTGAAGAGGGAAGCGGAAAGCGAGCGCGCGGGTTCGGGGACCGGGGTTACGACCCGAGCGGGCGCAATAACGAGACGGGCCGCCCCCTTGAAGGAGGCGGCCCGATAGGAATGACCCCACGGGGATTCGAACCCCGGTTTCCAGGATGAGAACCTGGCGTCCTAGACCAGGCTAGACGATGGGGCCGTCCGGGACAGACGATAACGACCGTCCGGTCCGGGTCAAGGGCCGAGGGGCCCGCGATGTGCGGAATCGCGTGAGCGTTCAGGCGTGTGCCGCGACGAGACTGCGACGCATCTGGGAGAGGGCGTAGACGGCGGCTTCGGGTTCTGAGTGTCCGACGACGGCGCCGACGGGAACCGATGCCTGATCGAACCATTCGGCGCGATGGCAGTCGAAGAGCTGGATTCGCCTGATGGTGAGGGAGAAGCCGGCGCAGGTGAACTCGGATTCGATGCGTTCTCGCGAGGGATATGGGCGTCCGTCGGCGTCGTAGGCGCAGCCGCTGGAATCCAGGGCCGACCATCCGGTCGCGTACAACTCATCGATGGCGAATGCGAGTCCCATGGCGAGCCCCTTTCTGCGTCGTATCGAGCGCGACGCGCGAGTGCGATCACCCAGAGCCCGACGGCGCGAGGGCCGCGGATCTCTCTCGCCCACGGAGAGTCTATCAAGCGTTGGCGGTTGGCGCAGCGATGACTTGGGGTCGTTTCGGGCTTTGGGCAGATCTGGCGGCGCGGGACTTGCCGTACATTATGCGAACTTGCGCGTGGTCCGGGGAGGATCAAGATCCCGCGGTGATCACGCGTGCGAGGACGAGGGCGACGACGTCGTAGAGGGCGTGGACGCCCACGACGATGCCGAAGCCGCGCCAGATGTAGACGAGGCCGAAGTAGACGCCCGCGCACATGAGGAAGATGGCGAGCGGGATGTTGAGGGCACCGGTCGGGGTTGAGATGTCGTGGTAGAGGGTGAAGGCGATCGCGGAGACGATGACGGCGACGATGGCCCCGGCGCGTTTGCCGGCGCCGAGCACGTCGACGAGGAGCAGATGGATCAGGGCGATGGCGACGACTCTGAAGACGAGTTCCTCGTAGAGGCCGGCTCCGATGGCGATGGTGAGGCGAGCGGGGATGCTCAGTTCGTGGATGCGAGCGGCACCGGAGCCCTCGGGCTGGGCGAATGCGGTGAACATGGGCTCGAGGGAGCAGGCCGGGGGCGTGATCTCCGGGAGGGCGGCGGAGAGGATGAGCACGAGCACAATCAGCGGCACGGTCCAGATGACCGACTCCATCGCCATGAGCGGCAGGACGGGCAGGCGAAGCGTCCACTTGTCGTTGCGGATGATGTGCCAGACAAGGAGCACCGTGGCGAGGGCGAGGCCGGGAAGGTAAAGCCCGAAGGCGCCGAAGGTCTCGAAGAACGCGGAGATCATGCGGCGAGCGCTGATGGTCTCGACGACGCCCGTGGAGGGATTCGAGAGGTAGAGAATGGAGCCGATTTCGTAGGCGATGAGGAGAGGGGAGAGGAACGCGAGCACGTGGAGCGGACGCATCGAGAGGTCCGCGTAGGAAAGCTCCGGGTGATTGTCGGGCGCGCGCGGCGCGGGTGTTGGGCGTGCTCGTGGCGCGCTCCTGGACTTGCGTGTGGTGGTTCGCTTCGCGCTCATGCGTCCTCTGGGTGCGGGCGTCATCTCGGG
>JAPKGU010000158.1 GCA_026647565.1 Phycisphaerales bacterium
GCGCATACGTCACGACCTGCGCTGTGCGCGAGTCGATCCGCCCCGACGCCATCGCATCCCTCAGCGAGACATACGCCACGAACTCCGTCGCCACGACCTGCTGACCCAGCAGCCCGCCGACCAGCACGCGCTGCCCCTCCGGCACACCCATCAGCCACGCGAACGGCCACAGCACCACGCCCAGGATCTCTTCCAGCGACGTGCCCAGCGATCGGAGCGGCCAGTTCACCAGCGCGATCAGCGAGACGAACGCGATCAGCATCGCCGCCACATTCAACGCCAGCCGCAGCCCGTCCGTCGCCCCGATCGCCGCCGCGTCAAGCACGTTCGAGCCGAGCGTCTCCGACGCGATGCGTGGCGGGCGAGAGACGCTCGCCGTATCCCCCGGCACCATGATCCTCGCCATCACCAGCGCCGCAGGCGCCGACATCAGCGACGCCGTCAGCAGATGCTTGGCGAACAGCGCCTGAGAGTTAGGGTCCGGTCCACCCAGCATCCCCACGTACGCCGCCAGCACCGAGCCAGCGATCGTCGCGAACCCCGTCGTCATAAGGACCATCACCTGCGATGAGCTCAGCGTCGGGATGTACGGCTTCACGCACAATGGCGCCTCCGTCTGCCCCACGAACACGTTGCTCGCCGCCACCAGTGCCTCCTCACCCGACACCCCGAGCACCCGGTGCAGCAGCCACGCCATGCCGCTCACGATCCGCGGCATGATCCCGAGCCGATACAGCACCGCCATCAGCGCCGCGAAGAAAATGATCACCGGCAGCACCTTCACCGCGAACACAAAGCCCCAAGGGCCGTCCGGCTTCACAAGCTCCGAGCCGAAAACGAACCGGATCCCCTCGTCCGCCTGCCGGATCGCCCCGGATACGAGGCGCGCCAGCGCGTCCACCGGCGCCACCAGCGGCGGAAACGACAGGAACGCCCCGGCAATCAGCAGCTGCAGCCCGATCCCGGTCAGCACAATCCGCCACGGAAAGCGCCGCCTCTCCTCCGACATCGCCCACGCAAGCGCAACCAGCACGCCGATGCCGAGAAAGGGAATGAATCGTTCCATGGACACTCCGGGATGATGGCACGAGGCCGTGCCATTCTGACACATCCGACGTCGAACCGCCAGTCGCGACGAAAGTGCCGGCGCACGCCCGTTCGGACCTACGCTCTGCCTCAATGGTGCCGCCACGCCCCATCCGGACTGTCTTTGGAATGCGCGAGGGTGCCGCCGAGATCCTGCGTGCCGCGGAGGCCCTCGCCGACCGTCCGGTGGTGATCGCCATCACCGGCCCGGTCGGCTCCGGAAAGTCCACGCTCGCGAGCGCCATCGGCGCGGCCCTCGACGCGTGCATCGTGCCGACCGACGCCTATCTCCCCGACTACGCGCACGTCGACGAACTCGAACGCGACCTGCCCGAGCACGCCGACCTCGACCTGCTCGCACGGAACATCGCCGACCTCGCGTCCACCCGCCGAGCCAGCATCCCGATCTGGAGCTTCCACACCCACCGGCGCGAGGGCTTGCGCGAGGTCGTGCTCACGGGCCGATCGATCGTCGTCGAAGGAATCCACGCGCTCGACGAACGCCTCCATCCGCACCTGGACCTGCGCGTTCTGGTCGATGCGCCCGCCGACGTGCGATGGAACCGCTGGGAACACATCGAGACATCCGGACAGCGCGGATGGGGCGTCGATCTGGCCCGCCGACACTTCGAGCGTGTCGCCGAGCCGACCTTCGCCGGACGCCTCGAACGCATCCGGCAGGCCGCGGACATCATCGTCTGGAACGCCTGAACCCAGCTCACTCGAGCAGCCGGTGATCGCGCCACGCCGGGAACTTCGCGCGCCACTCCCGCACGAGCATCGGATCGATCTCCACGCTGAGCACGCCCTCGCGATCGTCCATCTCGCCGAGCACCTCGCCCGTCGGCGACACGACCACCGACTGGCCCGCGTAGGAGACTCTGGGGTCCTTGCCGACCCGGTTCACGCCGATCACGAAGGCCTGGTTCTCGATCGCGCGTGCGATCAGGAGCGCCCGGTAGTGCGCCGCTCGGACCGCCGGCCAGTTCGCGGGCACGACGAACATCTCCGCCCCGGCGAGAAGCCCGCGCCGGAAGAGCTCCGGGAAGCGCAGGTCGTAGCAGATCGCTGGGCAGACCCTGAGCGAGCCGGCGGGTGTGTTCCACGTGGAACAGGCCACGGTCGAGCCGCCGGGGAAGTGGTCGGACTCGCGCTCGCCTGGCGCGCCGAGGCCGAAGGGGTGGACCTTCTCGTACTCAAGGAGGATGCTGCCCTGCGGATCGATCAGGGACATGAGATTCATGGCATGGCCGCCCCGGCGAGCGGTGCGAGACCCATAGATATGGATCGATCTTGAGCGTGCCTGCTCCTGGAGGAAGCGGAGCGTCGCGCCGTCGGCGTCGGCGGTGTGTTCCACGTGGAACGAGAAGCCGGTGTCGAACATCTCGGGGAGGATGGCGAGGTCGGCGTGTGACAGTTCTGTGCGATCGAGGAGGTGCGATACCTTGGCGCGGTTGCCCGGCTTGTCGTGCCAAAGGATGTCAATCTGGAGGAGATGTGCCTTCATGGGTCCTCGGGGTTCGTGAGCGGGAGTTGTCCGATCTGGCGAGCGGTGAGGCGGACGACGTGGGGCGACATGCCCGTGCCTGCGGCGATGCGGCGGGCGGCGTCGGATGCGACGGGGGCGGAGAGTGCGCGGTGGAGGTCCGAGAGCGAGACGCCCTCACGCGGCAGGACGGTGATGACGGGCGTGATCGGAAGCCAGCGGCCATGCTCGTCGATCACGGCCTCGATCGCGCGTGTCTGCGTGGCGACGAGGATCTTCGGCACGAGGCGTCTGTCGGCCCAGGCACGGAGGTCGGGTTGGCGTCGGAGCGCGTCGAGGTTCACGCGCGGGCGCATCCAGAGCTGTTTGTAGAGGCGCACGGGCTTGCGTCCCCAGAGCGAGGTGCCCGGCTCGATGCTGCCGCAGGAGATGAGGCGGGGGAAGCGCTGTTCGTCGAGGGCGCCTGTGTGGTCCTCGATGACGAAGGGCTGGAGGCCGTAGTAGGCGTCGCGGAAGTCGGCGGTGGCGGTGCAGATCTCGGCGAGTGTGCGTTCGGCTTGAGGCGCGGGTGCCTGCGCTCGGTCGGCGAGGGACCATGCCGGGTGCTCGCGCGAGGGCGTGCGCGCAACGGCTCGCTTGCGCATCACGAGGATGAACGTCTGCACGCCGGCATCGAAGGGGGCGCCGTCGATCGGCTCCATGGCGAGTGTTTCGGCGTGGGCATCGGCGAAGGCGCGGATGGGGCCGGCGTCGCGCGCGGTGAGGATCGAGCGTGGGAGGATGAGGGCGATGACGCCGCGTGGAGCGGCGAGGAGTATGGATCTCCAGAGGAAGGCGAGTGCGGTGTCGGCGTAGCCCTTGATGAGTTCGTCGGACGCGTGACGCAGGTATGCGGCGAGAGCGCGGGATCGCGCCGTGTGTGCTCCGAGCTGGCCGAGGAAGGGCGGGTTGCCGATGACGAGATCGAAGGAGGATCGCCAGTGGAGGGGAGTGGAGGAGGACTCGGCTGGAATGGCGGCGGCGAGGCCGGGGTCGTGGCGTGTGCCGCGCAGGCGTCCGATGATGGCGTCGCCGACGCGGATGGATGTGTTGATGCCGGAGGTGATCGGGTCGGCGGCGAGTGCGGCGCGAGCGGCGTGGGCGGCGAGGGGATCGATGTCGGCGCCTTCGAGGGCTTGGATGGTGTGGGAGGGGGTGAGGTTGCGGGCGGCGCCGACGAGGAAGTTGGCGCTGCCGCACGAGGGATCGCAGATGCGGAGCGGGCGGCTTGGGAGGTGGGGTGAGGCGAGTGAGAGAGTGCGAGTGACGATGGTGGGGGGTGTGTAGAAGGAGCCGCGGGCGCGGCGTTCGGCGCGTCCGGCGCGGAGGGGACTGGCGCGGTCGTCGACCGACCATTCGAGGAGGGTCTGAACCAGGTCGCCGTATGGGTAGCAGATTGGCTCGTCGGACGTGGGGAGTTGAGGGGCGAGGAGGTCGAAGGCGCGGATTCGAATCGTGGAGAGGAGGGCGTCGGGCGAGGCGGCGGCAACGAACGCCTCGGCGATCGCGCGTTCAGTATGGCGGATGGTCGAGAGGGTTTCGGGCATCGGGCTTGTCGATGGTAACGCGCGGGCATGGGAGGGGTGTGGGTGGTTGCACCTGGGGCGACGCGATGGAGGAAGTCGATGCGGGGCGCGTGCGGCTTGCGTGATGCGAGCGGACGCCCGCCGGTCCACGCCCCGCGGCACGCTGCGGTCCGAGCTTCATCCGAGAATCCCGAAAGTCGCTGGCACGACCGGGAATCATGTGGCATACTTCTCCCAGGTATTCGGGGGGGGGTTAGGGCCTATTGGCCTCCGGTGGCCTCTTGCCGGAGGACGGGCGGCTGCTGTTGTCGCCGGGTGCTGACCCCAGACGCCGAGGCCGGGCGATGCTGGCGCGGGAGGATGTGCGATGGCTCTCACGATTACGGCACTCGGAACGAACGTCAACGATTGGGCGCTGGGTGAGTTCGCGGGTTCGGCGTACTACACCGTGGTCACTGCGGCGCATTCTGCGATCGATGCCGTGTCGCTTCAGGCGACATCGCCGCAGGCCAATACGAATCGGCGGGTGGTGCTTGGTGCTGACGACCTCGCAACCGAGAAGGGCAACTCGTTCGAGTTGGCGTTCTACGGGAAGAGGGTCGGAACGGAGGCGGGGCCGCACGGCACGGCGCGGATCTGGGGCATCCGCCGGATGACACGGCCTGATGCCTCAAAGTACTTCGTCGGCCAGATTCTGGGTGACATCTCGATCTATCTCGGTGAGACGAAGGGCGCCTTCTTGGTGGGCGACTCGGACGAGTACAACCTTGCATGCGATTTAAAGATCGTGGCGCCGGATCGGTCGCTGACCCCGCCGGGGATGCGCGTGATGGGTCAGGACTCGCAGCGGGGTCTTGCTTCGGTGCTGTTCGATGCCAAGGGGTATCGACAGCTCGTCGTTGAGTTGAGGTGTCTGACTGGGAAGTCCGATCGTATGGGCGTGATGACGTGCATGTTGTGAGGAATCGGCTCGCCGCTTAAGCGGCGGAGGGCAGTGACATGAATCAGAGCGTGAAACGAGGCGAGAACTCGAGTCAATGGCTTGCTCTTGTGCTCGCGGCGACGTGCGTCAGCCTTTCAGCGGAGGTTGCGATGGCAGCGCCAACAAAATGGGTCTACACGAATCCGAACAATCGGCCTCTCATCAGCGACGACAGCGTGTACATAAAACTGTGGGAACCGACGCCTGTACTCGTTCCGAACCTTGGCCAATCAACACTTCCATACGATGCGATCCGCATGTCAACATATGGCGATGAGACCTTCGGCGCGACGATCGTTGGAAACGATGCTGAGGGGGTCTTTCCACCCCCCAGCCCTTCGCTGTACGTGCCCGGCGGTCTCCGTCTCGCGGGCACCACGCTCGAAAGTCATGGGGCCGACTTCTGGCAGTACTGGTATGTACCCAGCTTCAGTCCGAGTACCGGGATCACGTCGGCCGCAAACTTGTATCAAGGAGGATCCGATGGGGATTTTGACTTGACATCGTTCGGCTACGGTGTAGACGACTATGCATACATCGGCTTCGCGAACTATCAGTTGTCGCGATTCGGTTACTTGCAGATTGAGCGAAGCGATTCAGACGATCCTCACCACTGGCGCCTTGTTGGCTATGCCTATGGGGAACTGGGCGAGAATATTGACGTCGTCGATTTGACGGTCGTGCCGCCCGCCCCGAGTGTTCTGTTGATGGCGGCTGGTGTCGCGGGATTGCCACGCAAGAGATACAAGTTCTGATTGTAAGGAGAGTCTAAGGTGCCAACTCTGCGTGTACCTGCGATAAGCGCGGCCGTTGGACCCACGGGTGAGTACATTTATGTCCAAGTGGAGATCCAATCGCTACCGCCTGGTTTCTTGATCTCAATCACCAGATCGACGGTGCGAGCCGAGCTTGCCCGATCGATTGTCGGATGGAGGTACAATCCGGCTTCTCGGACAGTCTTCAAACGCAACATCAATGTTCGTGAAACCGGCGCGCAAGGCCGGATCATTGGTGTCGTTCAGGATGGATCAGGGACGGCAATCGTTCGAGTTCGAGTTCGCCTTCATGCGGACGCATCGATTGCGATCGGCTCACCGTTCCGAAACGTGGCAACAGTAGCCGATCTATCTCCGCTCTATGTTCAGAGTCTCGCTCAAGAGATTGACGCGAGCAGCTTCGTGTGGGGATTTCTGAATCTGGTGGACGATGCCGACCCTGACGTGCACATCCCAACCCCGCATGTTGACTTCACGCTGTCATCCACAAGCGGCGCCAACCTCGCAGTCGCCGGGATGAACCTCGGGCCGAGCGCGTTCGGCGTCGGCTCGTTCCCCGGCTACAACCGCAACTGCTCGCCGGAAGGGGGCAAGCCCCGCCTGCAGTTCCACTGGGACTCGCAGTCCGAGCGCTGCTGGATGTTCTCGCAGAACGCAGTGCCCTCGACACCTCCGGCGATCCCGATCCTGCACGACATCCGGCTGAACTCGACGAACATGGCGGCGGTGGCGGGGCGTGAGGCAGAGCTGGTCCTCGCGGCGGGGGCGATCCCCGCCAACACCGGGTACCCGAGCGCGCTCTTCGGCGTCACGACGGGCGATGTCTACACGATGCAGTCACCGGGATTCACGATCCAGCCCAATGCTTCGACACTCGGTGTCGTATTCCGGCTTTCCGCCGATCCCGTGAACAACGCCATTCAAACGATCATGGGGCGATTCAACGGCTCGGTCAACAACCAGCGCCAGTGGCGGTTCAACTGGTTTCCGATCGCGGCGGACATGTCAACCTCGCAGATCCGCGTGAGTTTCTCGACGGGGACGGCGATCGTGAACGCCTCGGCGGTGATTGGCGTGCCTCTGACGAACCACATGGTTGTCTACCGAGGCACATCGACGGCGGCGGAGTTCTGGATCAACGGGAAGCGGCAGACCGTGACGCTCCCGAGCGCGAGCGTTCCGGTCAATGCGTACGGGCCGTTCACTATCGGCGCGAGGGACAACTCGGGAACCTCGACACCATCGTGGACGGAGCCGTTTCGCGGGCACCTTGAGCAGGCGTTTGTGTACGACGAGGCGATCTCGGACGGCGCCCTCTCGCTCCTGCTGTTCGAGTCCTGCCGCCGGGCGGGGATCATCCAGCGTGCGCCGGTCGACTCGGGATGGAAGCAGCCGTACTCCGAGGACGCGACGACTGAGCCGCCTACGCCGCCTGTCGCCCCGGAGGTCCGGCGGCTCGATCGCAAGCCGATTGCGGTCATCACGCTGATGGTGGATCGGGACCGGGCGTACGAGCTTCCGGAGGAGGAGACCAACAACATCCTGGGGCAGCGCTCGGAGTGGCGGAACAAGTCTTCAGAGGGTGCGCAGGATCAGATCATGGCGTATCTGACCGATCAGGTGACGGGCGCGCTCATGGGGAGCGACGATTTCGACATCATGTTCAACCGACCGGCTGGGCAATACGCCGACGACATCATTGCCAGCGGCATCTTCGGGTATGTGAACACGTTCACGATCGATGGGGCGATTTCAGACGCTCCTGAGAAGGTGATCCTTGACGTGCAGTGGGCTGCGATGCGCGATGTGTGGGACCTGTTCAGACTCTCCGATCACAATGATCGCGGGACCGACGAGTCGTTCTTCGGCTCGGGGTACGCTCGGCGCTGCTGGTTCTACACGGGCGGCGGCATGACGCTGGATGACGCGGGCAACACGCTCCAGAATGCGAGGATGTTCAGCCGCATCGTTCCCCCGGCGACGGCCTCGCTCTACAAGAGCGATATTCTGGACAACTGGACGAGCATCGATGATCGCTTCCGATGCCTCTTTCTTGATTCGATGAACCAGGACCACGCCTACGCGCGGTTCGCGGAAATCTTGCACGACGCGTCGATCTACGACAACTTCACGCTCGTCGGCGAGCCGATCAACGCGCTGCCCGCTTCGGATCGATCGCGGGAGGTCGCGCCGTCGTTCTCGATGGCGGGGCTTCCGAGCGCGATCTGGTGGAAGGCGTCGGTTGATGGGCGTCCGGCACGCGCGGCAGGGTACGACCCCGATTGGGCAACATCTGATCGCTGGGATCGCGACACGATGGCGGTCTACTTCGGCGTCGGGATCAATGATGAACTGGACCTGACGAACACGGACACCGGTGCCAACGGGGCGGTGTCTGGCGACGACAACATGCGCTTCGGCGACATCTATCGCTTCTGCACCTACGGATTGATCCCGGTCGCGTGGGGCGGCAACTACCGCAAGGTCGGGGCCGCGTGGGATTACGCGACAGGCCGCATCCCGGTCGGGCGAGTGCCGATGCTGTCGCCACGGATCTCTCGTGTCTGGCGGTGATTGCGGCCGCATCCGGGTGGGAGGTGAGGGAGATCGCGTGGAGGGGGTCCTCCGGTTCTGTCTGGGTCACGGCGCAGGGACTGCGGCGATCATCCGTGTCGTGTGCCGCGGCAGGGAGCTCACTGTCGGTTTGGAGGGTTGTGCCGCGAAGATACACCGCTCTGGAGCGCGGTGCCACCAAAGAGTGGTGGCACGAGGGGCATTTGTCTGACAGGGCCTAGCATCGGCGGCATGGATGCTCAGGAATCGGGATCGGGGGGTGGGGGACGAGGTGGTGAGTCGCT
>JAPKGU010000159.1 GCA_026647565.1 Phycisphaerales bacterium
TCGCGAACGCGGGCAGGTGTGCCGCGAGGCGGGCGAGCGTCTCCTCATCGAGTGAGAGAGCAAGCGGGACGCCGTCGGGTCCGACGGCGTTGAGGGGATTGGTGATGCACACGGAGGGGCGCCTTTCCGGGCCGGCTGACGCCCCGCAACAGAGCGTTCATCGGCTGTCGGGGTACTTGTACGCGGCGGGGCGGGCGGGGTTGCCGCGGGGAGTGGATTGCGTTGCGATCAGGTGCGATCACGGGCGCCGGAGTCGGGGGATTGTCTCACACGGTGAAGGAGGCGATGAAGAACGCGGCGTCGAGTTCGTCGACGTTTCCGTCGCCAGTGACGTCGGCCTCGGTGCGTCCGGCGCCGTATGCGTCGAAGAACTCGAGGAAGTCGATGATGTCGATGGTCCCATCACCATCGAAGTCCGCGGGCGAGGGGGCGACGCTGATGGAGGTTTCGGGCATGAGGACGACGGGTCGGGCATCGTCGAACGCGGTGATGCGGAACGAGTCGGCGCCGAGTCCGGAAACGGGTCCGGCGAGCGTGACGGCGTAGAGGCCGGCACCGAGCGGCTCGACGGGTCCGATCGTGCAGAGCGCGGCGGAGTCGTCGGCGTGCTCGACGAGGAGCTCGGCGGGGAGGAGTGTGACGGGGTTGGCCTGCCAGTCGCGGAGGGAGATGGTCATGCGGACGAGGCCGCCCTCGGGCATGGCGGGGGCGTCGAAGGAGACCGTGGAGAGGACGGCGTCGGTGCGGCCGATGAGGGAGGATCGCCACGCGTTGTACATGGCAAGGAGGGTGTAGACCGGCTCGGGGTCTGAGGCGACGGTGTTGGCGACGTTGAAGTTCATGTAGTAGTCGCCGGTGGCGCAGCCGATGCCGCTGTTGAAGGCACCGGGGTCGAACTGCTCGATGATGATGATGGAGCGGGACCCGGAGGCGGCGCCGACGATGTCGGGGAGGCCATCGCCGGAGAGGTCGGCGAGCTCCAGGTCGAGGAAGCCGTCGTTGACTGAGAAGGTGGATGCGGGCGTGTATCCGCCTGCGCCGTCACCTTTGTAGAGGGTGGCGGTGTTGGCGCCACCGCTGGTGACGAGGAGGTCCAGGAGTCCGTCGGCGTCGAGATCGGCGGCGCCGAGGCGTGTGGGGGCGGCGGGGGCCGGGGCGGTGGTGCGGGTGAAGGAGCCGGTTCCGCTGTTGCGGAGGACGCTGAGCGCGTTTGCGTCGCGATCGGTGGTGATGGCGTCGAGGTCGCCATCGCCGTCGAAGTCGGCCAGGCGCATGTCGGTCGGGTTTGCGCCGACGAGGACGAGGGGGCCGAGGGTGAAGGCGCCGGCGCCGTTGTTGATGAGGAACGTGACGCGTGCGGTGCCGGAGCTGAGTGTGGCCAGGTCGAGGTCGCCGTCGCCGTCGATGTCGCCGGCGTGGATCACGGCGGGGGCGGTGCCGACGGAGCGTCGGGTCTGAGTCCCGAGGGCCGTCCCGGTGTTCAGAAAGATCGAGACGTCGCTCGAGTTCTGGTTCGTGCAGGCGACGTCGATCCGGCCGTCGCCGTTGAAGTCTCCGGTGGCGATGAGGCGCGGGCCGTCGCCGGCGGCAAGGGCCGAGATCGTGCCGAAGGTGCCGTCGCCGTTGCCGAGCTGCACGCCGAGGAGGTCAACGGCAAAGCCGGCGGAGATGAGGTCGAGGATTCCGTCTCCGTTCACGTCGGCGAGCGCGACGCCCCGCGTGTCGTTGCCGGAGGGATGGAAGACGGCGGGGGAGAGGGTGACGAAGGCGTCGCCGGGCTGGTGGCGATTGATGAGGACCGAGGTGGTGGCGCCGGAGCAGGAGACGATGTCGAGCGCGCCGTCGCCGTTCAGGTCGGCGACCGCGGTGTCGAAGGGGCGGACGCCGGCGTTGTACAGCCCGTTGCATCCGGGACGATCGCCGGCGCGGGCGATGAGCATGTAGGCGATGTGGGCGCTCTTGTTGAAGGTGGCGGGGGGAGCGCCGCAGGCGGTGGGGCCGCCGGGGCCGGGGCAGGAGCAGCGTCCGTCGCCACCCATGGCGCGTGCGGCCTCCATGGAGGCCATGAGCTTGGCGGCGATGTCGCCGGGCGTGTCGATGATGGCCTGAACGGCCTCGGTGACGACGGGCTCGCCGGTGAGGACGTTGCCCTGAACGGCGTAGACGAGGTCGCCGAGGTTCCCGGTCTGGGTGAGTTGCCCGATCTGGCCCCCGGCCCAGGCGCCGGCGCCGGTGCCGCTGAAGGTGGCGGCGCGGGCGAGGGTGTCGGCGATGCCGTACTGGCGTGTCTGGTGTCCGGAGTCGAAGAGGGCGAGCGCGGCGAGGATGTCGTCGGGGTGTGCCCGCTCGATGAGCATGTCGCGGATCTTGACGCGGTTCTGGCCGCTGGAGTCGACGAAGGACTGCGCGGTCGCGGCCCCGACGCCGGGGATGAGGACGGGTGTGTTGTCTCGGAGGTTGAACCCGGTGAGGCAGGTGGCGGAGGCGACGCCGATCTCGCCGGTGCGGGTGTTGATGATGATGATGGACCAGGTGGCGGAGGCGGTGCCGGCGGCGAGGGTGGTGAGGGAGGCGGCGAGGGCGGCCTGGGCTGGGGCGAGGAATGGCCGGCTGCGCATCATGGGAACGACCTCCAGGGGCGGGGGCTTGGGCGTTCGTCCCGACGGAGTTGGGCGAGGTGAGGTGTCGGGACGGATGTGGCCAACGTACTTGGAATCGGCGTTCGAACCAAGCGGATTCTGTGCGCGTTGGCGCGAGGGTCCCTTTCGCCTGCGACCTTTGACCGAACGGGGGTGGGGGATACGATCCCTGCCTGCTCGGGTTGCGCCCGGGCTGTGCCGCTGTAGCTCAGTGGTAGAGCGCACCCTTGGTAAGGGTGAGGTCGTGGGTTCAAATCCCACTAGCGGCTTTTCGGTGTCCCCACGGTCGGCGTGGGGGGCCGGGCTTGGGAAGGCCCCGGCTTTGACGGCTACACTTGTCCCCCTTCCCGGCATGGTGCCGGGACGGCGTGCTGACGCTCTCCGGCCGCGGCTGGGTGCGTTGTGGACGCCGCCACACCAAGAAGAGTTCCCCACACCGCCGGGGCAGACAGGCGGGCATCGGCCCGATCCCTCTTTCCCCGGGCGACGAACCAACGGTTGGAGACCAGTCATGGCAAAGGGCGTATTCGAGAGAACCAAGCCACACGTCAACGTCGGCACGATCGGCCACATCGACCACGGCAAGTCGACGCTGACCGCCGCGCTCTCCGCCCGTTCTGCGGCCAAGTTCGGCGGGCAGATCAAGTCTTACGCGGAGATCACGAAGGGCGGCACGGTTCGTGACGCGAACAAGACGGTGACGATCGCCTCGTCTCACACGGAGTACGAGACGACCAAGCGTCACTATGCGCACGTTGACTGCCCGGGCCACGCCGACTTCGTGAAGAACATGATCACGGGTGCGGCTCAGATGGACGGTGCGATCCTGGTGGTTTCCGCGGCCGACGGCCCGATGCCGCAGACGCGTGAGCACGTGCTTCTGGCGCGTCAGGTCGGCGTGCCGTACATCGTGGTCTTCCTGAACAAGGTGGACCTCGTGGACGATCCGGAGCTGCTGGAGCTGGTGGAGATGGAGATCCGCGAGCTTCTGAACAAGTACGAGTTCCCCGGCGACAAGACGCCGATCATCCGCGGGCAGTCGAAGGCGGCGCTCGAGAACCCGCACGACGACAAGATCTGCAAGCCGATCGACGACCTGTTCGAGGCGATCGACACGTGGATCCCCGAGCCGACGCGCGAGATCGACAAGCCGTTCCTCATGTCGGTCGAGGACGTGTTCTCGATCAAGGGACGCGGCACGGTGGCGACGGGCCGTATCGAGCGTGGCGTGATGAAGGTGGGCGACCCGGTCGAGATCGTCGGTCTTCGCGAGAGCAAGACCTCGGTCATCACGGGCGTCGAGATGTTCAACAAGACGCTGGACTCGGGCCAGGCGGGCGACAACGTCGGCGCGCTGCTCCGCGGCGTTGAGAAGAACGACGTCGAGCGCGGCCAGGTGCTGTGCAAGCCGGGCTCGATCAAGCCGCACACGCAGTTCAAGGGCGAGGTCTACATCCTGACGAAGGAGGAGGGTGGCCGCCACACGCCGTTCTTCAACGGGTATCGTCCGCAGTTCTACTTCCGCACGACGGACGTGACGGGCGCGTGCTCGCTGCCGGCCGGCGTTGAGATGTGCATGCCGGGCGACAACGTGACGATGAACATCGACCTTGGCGACAAGCCGGTGGCGATGGAGCCGGGCGTTCGCTTCGCTGTCCGCGAGGGCGGCAAGACGATCGGCTCGGGCGTCGTGACGGAGATCATCAAGTAAGTCCGTGATTCGGGTGCATTCTGACAGCGACTTTCCGACGGGGGCCAGCTGGCTCCAGTCCGTGACCGAACCAATCACCGGCCCGGCGGCGAGAGCCGTCGGGCCGCGTTTCCGAAGGAATCCAACGGCCCCCCGGGCCGGCCGACGCAGGAGTCTTTGAACCATGGCCAAGAAGAAGAATCTCGCCCGCGAGTACGTCTGGCTCCAGTGCACGGAGTGCGGCGATCTGAACTACCGTACCGAGGTGAACACCAAGGGCGGGATGCCGGAGAAGATGAAGGCGGGTCTGCGGAAGTATTCGCCGCGTCTGCGCAAGCACACGCTTCACAAGGTCAAGCGGAAGTAATCGGTGCTTCTCCGGCCATCCGGGCGAGTGCTTGCATGGCCGGTTCGCTACGCCGGTAGCTCAATTGGCAGAGCAGCGGATTCCAAATCCGCAGGTTGCGGGTTCGATTCCCTCCCGGCGTGTTCTCTCGAGGGCTTGTGACGGCCGGCACCGCTTGTTCGGGCGGCGCCTATCCGAGCCGTGCACGAGCGGCCCCACGTTCCTTTTCCGCGCAGCCGGGGCGAAGCACGGCGGCGGGGGACCAATCACGGATCGGAGCACATGAACTTCCGCCTGTACAAGCCGGGTCAGGGTTACTGGATGCGGGTGATCGCGGCGGCGTTCTTCGGCACGCTGATGCTCGCGGCGGCGGCGTGGCTCTGGAACGAGTCGGAGGCGATCGAGCTGCCGAGCAAGGGGTACACGATCCCGGTGGAGGGCTTCCCGTCGGGTGTGACACCGGGTGTGGGCGATCGCATCTCGCTGATGGCCGAGAGCGCGGATCCGGCATCGACGGAGCTGGTCTCGGTGGCGAGCGGCACGATCGCGATAACGGAGCTGACGGCGTCGGGGGCGACCCTGACGACGAACAAGCTGAGCGTGGCGAGCGGGCGTGATCCGTTTGACGCGGTGCGTTTCACGATCACGCCGGCGAGCGGCTCGCCTTACGAGGTGAGGTTGTACGGCACGCTGCGCCCGATCGAGCTGTTCGAGAAGATGTATCTCCAGGCGGGGCTTGCGGCGACGGTGATCCTGGTGGGTTCGATCCTGATCTTCTATTACGTCGGGGTGAACCCGCGTTCGGGCGAGTTCCTGATCGCGACCGACGGGGAGATGAAGAAGGTCAACTGGTCGACCCGCAAGGAGGTCGTCGGCTCGACATGGGTCGTGGTGACGACGTGCTTCCTCATGGCGGGGGTGCTGTTCGTCATCGACTTCGTGTTCAAGGAGTTCTTCACGATCCTGGGCGTCTTCGAGAAACTCTGATCGACGACTCCCGCGATTCGGACCCCCTGCCGCGGCGTGCGGCGTGCTCGCAGCCATCCAACCGAGTTCTGATCACTGCTGACAGGAGCCACCGATGTCCACCCACGCTGAGAGCAACACCGGGCAGAACGAGGCGCACGCGACGCCCGAGACGACGGCGGCGGACCGCGCGGGGCTTCTGTCGGGCGATGAGCCGGTTCGGCAGCCCGGCATGAACTGGTTCGTGCTGCGTGTCGCCTCGAACAAGGAGTCGTCGGTGCGCGAGACGCTGCTCCGCAAGGTGCAGATCGAGCGGATGACCCACCTGGTGGGACGCATCCTGGTGCCGACCGAGAAGACCAAGACGATCAAGGGCGGCAAGCAGCGCATCACCGAGACCAAGCTCTACCCCGGTTACGTCTTCGTCGAGATGAAGCTCGAGGACGACGGGCGGATCCCGCAGGACGTCTTCTTCCTCATCAAGGAGACGACGGGCGTCGGCGACTTCGTCGGCACCGCCGGGCGCCCGACCCCGATGCAGGACCACGAGATCCAGAAGATGCTGCTGGACTCCAAGAAGCCCGAGGACCAACCGACGATCAAGCTCTCGTTCGACAAGGGCGAGCACGTCACGATCAAGGAAGGCCCCTTCCAGGGCTACGAAGGCACCGTCGACGAGCTCCTCCCCGACAAGGGCCTCGTCCGCGTCCTCGTCACGATCTTCGGCCGTCAGGCCCCGATCGAGATCGAGGAATGGCAGATCGGCAAGGCCGACGAGACCTGATCCGGGTGCCACCAGTTCCCATCGCGCCTCGCGATGGAACTGGTGCTCTTCACCGTTGCTCGTGCCGCGTCTTGTCACGCTCACTTCCACGCAACAAAACAAGTCCAACAAAGGGGAGCCCCGGGCGCAAGCACGGGGTTCTTTGCTTTGTGACCTGATGTCTTGTACGAGTTCGCAAGCCATGTGTAGACTCGGTACATGGCAGCTGTAGCTCCGCCGTCTCGTCCTGCAGACCACCCCGCCGAATTGGTCTGGCCTCCCAGCCGACCACGCGTCCCATCGAACCATATCGCACGCCGAATCGACGCCTCACCACAGCCGTTTCATAAGGATGAAGCAAAGAAGTCTTTTGGCCCAGCCTATTTTGACTTCATTGCGGGTCGCCACGATAGCTTTACTGGCGATCTATGGCTCTTGTGCATGCTGATGCGCTGTGTCAACGAGGCGATGCGAACTGATCCACAGGCTCAGAACACAAGACGATTCGAGTGGTGGTTAGAGCAAGTCCTGAAAGATCTGTGGGCCGATGGACTTGTCGCTCATCTCGAGGGCGCGAATCTGAGAGAGCAGGACTTGCGTCACTGTGTGCTTTCAGAAACCTATCTGCACAAAGCATCTCTTGTGGGAACTTGCCTTGAGCACGCCGACCTACAAAGCGCCCGGCTCCATGGCGCGAACCTGTCGGACTCCCAATGCGATCGCGCCGTATTCACGGCTTCGCAACTCAACGATGCGCAATGCGTGAATGCTCGCTTTGTGAGAGCAAACTTCGAGAAGGCTCATCTGAAGGCCGCCGTCCTGCGCAAAGCCGTCTTTCGCCGTGCGAGATTGGGACTCGCTGACGTTTCTGAAGCTCGCATCTCCGATGCGATCCTCGCAGGTGCCCGTGGATTATTTGGACACAACAGAGCTGTAGCATCAACACCGATCCGAGAGCACGAGTCTCAGAACGCGGTTTACCACGGCAAGTGGGACTTCCTCTCATGGGAACGACTCCGAGTCATCGGCGGCCTCAGACTCTTCGGTGTCTCATACCTCTCGATCGCCGCGATCACCCTCTACGCCGCGATCGCACGCCAGTACAACACCGCCGCGGAGAGCGCTCGCGCTACGGCGCTGGACGCCCAGAACGCCGGTGACGCAACAGTGAGCTTTTGGTCGAGGGTTCTCTCAGAACTCCCACGGATTCCGCTGCCGGCACACCTCGGTAACCAGTTGATGGCGACCATCGCCGTTGCGGCTGCCGCAACGCTTTACGCGTTTGCGTGTCCCGCCGAGGTCAAGGAAGCAAACGAGGTCCGCTGGACTCGCGCGATGGGTCAGCCGCTGTGGGAGTACCGGTCCGCCAACTGGTCCGATCCTTGGGCCAGATACATCTCGGGCACGCTATTCGCAGCCGGTGGCGGCTACTCGATCTACTACCTCATGCACCGGAGCTGGAACGCCCTTTCCTACCTGCTCTTCGGATCCTGACGACGCCAGGCGGTATCAAGTTGACCTGTTGATTTGCAACCCCAGACCGACCACTCAGCACCCACTCTGCACTTCCTCACTCCCAACACCCTCACATGCTCCGCCACATCGTGCACCCTGAACAGGCGAGCGCCGGCGCGGAGGTGCTCCACCGACAGCGCCAGCGTCCCCGGCAGCCGCTCCTTGGGTGACAACGCCGCGCCTGATCCGCCGCCTCCACCCACCGCCCCCACGAAACTCTTGCGGCTGATCCCCGACAGCACCGGCCTCCCGATGTCGCACAACTCCCCCGTCCTTCTGATCAACTCCAGGTTCTGCTCCACCGTGCTGCAAAAACGCGGCTCGAAGTCGGCCAAGCGCCGCTTGAAGAAACTTTCCGGCAAACAGCGCCGATTCCAAAGAGATGTTAACCACTGCATCTCGAAGCGACTCGTTCAGAAGGCCGAACGCACGGGGCGAAGTATCCGTCTTGAAGACCTCAAGGGGATTAATCGCCGGACGAGGGTTAGGGGCAAGGAAGCACGAGCCAAACAGTACAATTGGAGTTTCGCGCAGTTGAGAGCGTTTATCACCTACAAAGCGGCCATGCGCGGCGTGCGGGTTGAATTGGTTGACCCGCGCTACACCTCGCAGCGGTGCTTTGAGTGTGGACATATCGCTAAAGAAAACCGCCGTTCCCAAGCTGAGTTCCTTTGTGCTGCCTGTGGACACGCGGCTCACGCCGATGTCAACGCTGCGAAAAACACTTCTTGTTGGGCGTCAGTCAATGCGCCTAATGTCTCGGATGCACCCGCCATCACTGCT
>JAPKGU010000016.1 GCA_026647565.1 Phycisphaerales bacterium
GGAGGGCCGCCACCTGGTCCGCGCGAAGGTGGGGCCGGGCGCGCAGGTGGATCCCCGGGAGCTTCACACCGCGGCAGGGGTGGTCGAGCTCGAGGCCGAGGTCCGACTTCATCGTCGTGAAGGCCGCCGCGAGGACCGAGAACTCCGTCTCGACGGAGGAGGCCTCCTGCCTCGCGGCGAGGTCGTTCACGGCCTCCTGCACCTCGGCCCTGGTGATGGAGGAAACGGGCCGAACCCCTACCCGCTTCACCCAGCGTGCGAGAGCCGAGGGCCGCCCCCTGACGGTGCCGGGTGCGAGGCGGGCCTTCCAGGCCTTCAGGATGCGAGGGGCGAGCTCGGCGAGGGAGGCGGCCTCCCCGCTGTGGGGGAGGAGGGGGCGCCCCTCCCGCAGGGCTTCCGCGCCGCAGTAGTAGGCGAGGGTCCTCTCGGCGTCCCGGTAGGTGGCGCCGGCCTTCTGCATCCTCCTCCGGCCGGTGGGGTCGGTCCAGGTGACGTAGTACCCGGGGTAGAGGGTGCCGTCCTTCCGCTTCCTCCTCAGGATGGAGCCGAACCGTCGCTTCAAGGGGGGTCTCCGGGCACGCCACGAGTGGCCCGAACTGACGTGCGCGTAGGTAGCGTGGCCCCCTGCTCCGGCGTAGTTTGAATAGAACGGCGGGAAGCAGGGGGCCACCCTCCTCGCCATGCCGACCAGGTCCCCTCGCCCCTGCCCCGTGAACGGCTGCCGTGAGAAGGTGGCCGACGGTGGCCGCTGCCCCACCCACCGGGTGCAGAGGGACCGCGCCCTCGACGAGAGGCGGGACCAGGAGGTCGTGCGGCTCTACCGCACGGTGCGCTGGCTGAAGCTCCGGCGCGAGGGTCCAGCCCTGAGTCAAAGATGACAACGGGGATGTTCGCGGCCTTTGCCTCCTTGACGGGTCCGACGAGGGCGCGATTGTCGAGTGGCGCGAGAACGATGGCGTCGTAGCGGCCGGAGCCGATGAGGTTCTGGACGAGCGAGATCTGCTGGGCGCGGTCGTCCTCTCGTTCGGGGCCTCGGAAGGTCATCTGGACACCGAGGTCGGAGGCGGCGCGGGCGGCGCCGGCCTGGACGGTGCGCCAGAACTCGTGGGTCGTGCCCTTGGGGACAACGGCGATGCGGAGCTGCTTTTCGGATTCTTTCTCGGCGGGAGGGGCTGAGGAGGAAGGCGATGCGGGCTGCTTCTCGCAGGAGAGGGCGGAGGCGAGGATTGCCGCGGCGAGTGCGAGACGCGGGAGGGCGCGTGCGAATGATGCTGCGTATGGGGTCAAGGTTCGGCTCCGCGTGCGTGAGCGATGCGATGGCGAGCGAGTATAAGCGGAAGAGAAAGGGGTGAGCGAATGCCGGTCTTTGCGCAGGCGATCGACCTCGTGGATGATGCGGCGTTGATCGCCGAGTATGAGCGGCATCACCGAGCGGTGTGGCCGGAGGTGGAGCGCGGGCTGCGGGCGATCGGGATCCGGGAGATGCGGATCTGGCGGCTCGGGACGCGGCTCTTCATGGTGTTCGAGGCGGCGGAGGGGTTTGAGCCGGCGCGGGACTACCAGAGATACGCGGAGGATCCGCGGTGCAGCGCGTGGGATGAGTTGATGAGGACGTACCAGCGGCGGGTGCCGGGCGCGCGCGAGGGCGAGTGGTGGGCGGCGATGGCGGAGGTGTATTCGCTGGGTGATGTGAGATGAAGGAGCGGGACCGAGGGTGTGGTCACCGCTCGTCGGCGAAGAGTTCGATGAACGTGAGGAAGTCGAGGATGTCGACGATGCCGTCGGGGGAGAGATCGGCGCGGGGGTCCTGGGCGTCGAGGTCCGCGATGAAGTCGAGGATGTCGAGGATGTCGTGGATGCAGTCGCGGTTCCAGTCGGAGAGGAACTGGTGGCGGGCGATCATGGCCTCGGCCTGGATGCAGGTGGCGGGGAAGGTCTCGCGGGCACACGGCAGGATGTCGTTGGGCGGAGGGTTGAAGCTTCCACCCCGAAGCTCGTAGGACATGGAGAGGACCTTCTGCTCCTGGTAGAACCAGTCGACGCTGCTTCCGGAGACGGCATAGATCGTGGAGTAGATGGGACCTGGCTGGTAGTTTCGGCCGTGCACGGCGCGGATGGCCAGTCGCATCGCTTCGCCCGTGGCGGCGAGCTGGGCCTGATGGGCTGTCGGAAGTGGCGACCATCCCCACGACCAGAGGATGAGCTGGCCGTACGAGTGGATGTCGTTGTGGCCCTTGATCTCAGGGCGGGCGAGGACGAGATCGCGGAGCGCCTGGGTTTCAGGCTCGGAGAAGGGACCCGTGCCCCAGTAGATGCTGCTTTCGGGGTCGTCCGAGCCGGCGGCCCAGCCGAGTCCCGGGACGCCCCACATGTGCCCCCAGTTGCGATTGTTGTCGACGCCGAACGAGCCGCCGGCGTTGGGGCGGCGGTTCTTTCGCCAGAAGCGTTCGGTGGTCCATGTGTGGACGTATCCGTCCGGATTGGCGACTGGGACGATGATGAAGTCGGCGCCTGCGAGGAGGTTGGTCACGTAGGCGTCCGAGCCCTCGAGGCGCACGAGCTGATCGGCGACGTACATGGCGTTCATGACGGTGATCCACTCGCGGGCGTGCTGCGTCGCGTTGAGGAGCATCGCTGGCTTGCAGCGACCGAGGTCTGCGGCGTCGTTGGCGATGCGCATGGCGCGGATGGGGCGCCCTTCGATGGAGTGGCCGATGTCGAAGAGGGTGACGAGATCGGGGCGGAGTGCCGCGAGCTCGGCCATGTAGGCCTCGACGGCGGCGAGGTTCTTGTAGTCGTCGAACCACGAAGCGGTCCGGGGCCGGGGCGCGAGAAGACGGGCGGACTCGGCGTCGATGACCGCCTGGAGGTTCTGGACGGTGACGGTGAAGGGGATGTCGCTGGCGACGAGGGCGTCGAAGCGGTCGGGGGGGACGCGGAAGTCGGCGGGCTGGTCGCGGCGGATCTCGCAGCCCATGTGTTCGATGCCGAGGGCGTCGAGGGTGAGAAGGTCGCGGGGGTTTCGGGGGGTGATGGTGACGATGCGGTGATTGTCGTAACGGACGACTGGGTCGCCGGGACGGGCATCGGGCTGGGCGAGGACGGGGAGGGTCGACGACGCGAGTGCGAAGAGGGCGGCAATCGGGCGGTGCATGGTGACCTCCGTGGGACGAGCGTGAACCGGCTCAGTCTCTCATGTCCGTACGGGGAACGCCAGCGGATTCGTCGCGAGGCGCGTGAAATGGGGCTGGAACCCCCGCGTCAGCGGGCGACCTCGATGGCGCGGGTCTCACGGAGGACGGTGACCTTGATCTCGCCGGGGAAGGTCATTTCGTCGGAGACACGCTTGGCGATCTGGTGGGCGATGAGGAAGGCCTCATCGTCGCCGACTTTCGCTGCGTCGAGCATGACGCGGACCTCGCGTCCGGCCTGGATCGCGTACGCCTCGGTGACGCCCTTGAAGCCGAGGGCGATGTCCTGGAGCTGGGTGAGGCGCTGGACATAGCGCTCCATGCTCTCGCGGCGTGCGCCGGGGCGGGCGGAAGAGACAGCGTCGGCGGCCATGATGATGGGCGTGTAGAAGGTGGTCGAGGGGATGTCGCCGTGGTGGCCCCCGATGACGTTGAGGACGGGTTCCTTCTCGCCGTGCTGCTTGGCGAAGTCCATGCCGATCTTGGGGTGGCCGCCTTCCATTTCGTGGTCCATGGCCTTGCCGATGTCGTGGAGGAATCCGCAGCGTCGGGCGAGTGCGCCGTCGAGGCCGAGCTGCTCGGCGATGATCTGCGAGAGATAGGCGACCTCGACAGAGTGGCGGAGGACGTTCTGCCCGTACGAGGTGCGGTAGTGGAGCTTGCCCATCGCCTCGATGATCTTGGGATGGACGTTGCGGAGATTGGTCTCGACGATGGCTTCCTTGCCGAACTTGATGATGCTCTCGTTGATCTCCTTGCGGACCTTCTCGATGATCTCCTCGATGCGTGCGGGGTGCATGCGTCCGTCGGCGATGAGGCGTTCGAGCGATTCGACGGCGATGGCCTGGCGGACCTTGTCGAAGCACGAGACGACGATGACGCCGGGGGTGTCGTCCACGATGATGTTGACGCCGGCGGCCTGCTCGAAGGCGCGGATGTTCCGGCCCTCGCGTCCGATGATCCGTCCCTTCATGTCGTCGGAGGGGATGGCGACGGTGCGGACGGTGGACTCTGAGGTGTGCTCGGTCGCGTAGCGCTGGATCGCCATGAGGGTGATCTCGCGGGCGTTCTTGGCGGCCTCCTCCTCGGCCTGCTCGGTGAGCTTTCTCGTCAGCTTGGCGACGTCGAGCCGGCAATCGGCCTCGACGCGATGCAGCAGTTCCTCCCTGGCCTGCTCGACGGTGAGATCGGCGATCTGGTGGAGCTTCTGCGTCTGCTGCTGGACGAGCTGCTCGGCCTGGGCCTCGCGGGCCTGGGAGCGTTCGTCGCGTGCGCGGAGGGATTCGGCCTGCTTGGCCAGAGAGGACTCCCGCTGAGCGAGGGTCTCTTCCTTGCGGTCGATCAGGTCCTCGCGTTTGGCGAGGCGGCGTTCGACCTCTCGAAGCTCGGCGCGAGCGGACTCGGTCTCCTTGTCGAACTGCTCCTTGCGGGCGAGCGTCTGGCGTTCGGCATCGAGACGGAGCGCCTCGGCCTGGGTCTTCGCGTCGGCGGAGGCGCGCTCGATGATCTGCGCGGCCTCGGCCTTGGCGCGGGCGAGGGAGCGGCCCGAGAGAATCTGGCAGAGAAAGAAGCCGGCGCCAAGCCCGGCGACGAGCGTGACGACCGCGAGCAGGATCGCGTCGGCGCCGATCGCGGCCAGCGTGAGGGTTGTGTTCATCCTGACACGTCCTTCCGACACCGAGGCGCCGATGCGCTCGGCGAGCATGGTCGCCGTGTCGTGGGGTCGGTTGCCGGGATCCCGATGCATGGAGCGAGGGCTGGAGCGTTCACGGATGCCCCGTGCGTGTCGTTATGCGGCTGCTCCTGGCGACGATCCGTTCCGGATCGAAGTTGGACTGGGACGCTGGCACACGACACACTCGAAGACACAGGGGACGCACTGGCGCGAGAAACGCGCCGCCGATCGCTCGTGGCAACCTCCGTGGGACAAGGGCTGGAGACCCTCGAACCGGTCAGTTGCGCATGAACGGAAACTCATGCTGCCGACTCACGTAGTTCAACGACCGTACAAAGTCACCGCCCGGGAACGTTCCCGGACCTTTCGCATTGTACGTGAAACACCGAACCGCGTCCAAGCGCTGCGATGGGTGAGGAACGGCCTCGGGGTCAGGCCGCCTTGCGCACGCAGGCGGTCGAGGCGGCGCGACGACCGACGTACCGGGCCATCTGCTCGGCGACGAACTCGCGGTGTACCGCATGGAACCCGAACTCAAAGGCGACGCCGGCGTAGACTCGACCCGCGCTGTCCGCGTGGGTGTGGGCGAGGCGGGCGGTGAGGCCCAGGGGCGCCTCGATCTCCGGGCGAAGGTCGATGCGGAGCCAGAAGATACGGTGGTGATCGAGAGGGCCGGCTTCGGCACGATCGATGAGGAGCCCGGCGCCGCCGCCACCGACGTTGGCGAGTGAGCCGAGAGATCGCGGGCCGACCTCGGGAAGGACCGGCGCGGGGATGTCGCCGGAGGACGAGGCATTGCTGTGCTGGAGTTCGTGGATCTGCGCCTGGTTTGCGACCTCCGCGACGATGGCGGAGGCGGGGTCGAGGAGGGGCCAGATCTCAACGGACGGGAGCGCGATGCCGCCGAGCGTCACGCGGTAGAAGGAGCGTCTGGAGCAGCGTTCGACCTGCGCGGGCGTGGCGATGCGGAGGGCAGCGGGTCCCCTTGTGAGCGAGGGCGTCTGTCCGAGGACCGTGCTCCTGAACATCCAGCGGTTCTGTCCGATGGTCATGGCGCCGATGAGCTCGGTGCCTTCGGGGAGTCGCGCGGGGGCGTTGAGCGTTGTGGGATTCTCGACGACGAGTTCGGCGTCGGTGACGGCGAGGAGCCGGACGCGCCAGACGACATCGGTACGACCCCCGCGCTGGTCATCGGAGCAAGCGATGGCGAGTTCGATGCCGCCACCGCGCTGGGCGATCTCGGCAAGGCAGTCCATCCATCGCTCGGTTCTTGACCTGTTTGCGGGCACGGCTTGCTCCTTGAGCGGGGGTGCCGCTAAGGATCGACGATTCTGGCGATGGAGTTGAAGGGGGAGCTGTAAGGGTGCGGTTCACGTTGCCCGTCGGGATCGTGGCGAGGGCTTTTCTCGGACCATCATGCGGCGGATGGACTGGAGGGCGCGGCGTGCGTTGCGGAGGGCGTGCGGCTGTGGAGGAGCGCCCCCGAATCTGGCGGCGTAGTAGAGTCGGACGATTTCGGGGGCCTGGGTTGCGGCGGCGTCGGCCTTTGCAACGCGATCGGCGTGGGCGAGGGCTCCGGTCCAGGCGGGTCGGGGGTGCCCCTTTCGAGCGAGGGTGGATTCGAGGTGCTCGAAGAGGCGTGCGACGTCTGCGGGCGCGTGCGCCGCGTCGGGCCTCGATCTCTTGATCCTGGCGGTTCGGGCGGTCCGCAGGCGGGAGCGGGCAACGGAGAGGATGGCTGAGACGCCCAGGCCGATGAGGACGACGCCGGCGAAGGTGAGGACGGCGTTGCGGGCGGCGCGAGCGGCGAGTGAGAGCCCTCCGACGCTCATGCGGAGGTTGAAGTCGGCGACTCTCTGCTCGATGCGTGCGGGGTTGAGGGGCTGCTGCCCGAGGACTGCGGCACGCGATCTCTCGTCGAATCCGACGATGCCGTGGATCCATGCGAGTTCGACGGAGTCGATGAATCGTCGTGCGCGGGCGATCAGCCCGCTCCTGGGACGATGGACCTCCGAGAGCGCGGCGGGGGGCGTCGCGTCGGCGGTGATCCAGCGGCCTCGGTCGAGCGGCGCTTCGACCCAGGCGTGGGCATTGCTCTCTCTTACGACGTACTTTGCGGCGCCCTCGACGTACTCGACGGCGATGTAGCCGGTGACGACGCGCGCCTCGATGCCGACGGCGCGGCACATGGAGGCGAGCGCCGAGGCGAAGTACTCGCAGTGGCCCTCTCGCCGGGTGAACAGGAAATGCTCGGTGGCGTCTCGGCCGGGCGGCGCCGCGGTGATGTCGAGCGTGTACCCGTAGTTGCCTCGGAGGTGGGATTCGAGGGCGCGGACGGCGAGTTCGTCGTCGGAGGGGGGGCGGGCGTCGGGATCGGGCTCGATCCGGGCGTCTTCCAGGATCTGGTCGGCGAGGTCGCGGATGCGAGCGGAGTAGACGGTGCGTTCGCGGCGCTGCTCCGTGGTGCGGGGCGAGGCGCGTCCGGAGGTGTCGGCGCGGATGGTGTACTCGTACTTGCCGGTGGCGGAGTCGCGGCGGATGATGCCGTGGGGGCCGGTCTCGATGACGCCGCCGGGATCGTGGAGAAGGATCTGCGTGGGATGCCAGATGGAGAAGAGGTAGCCGACGCGTTCGGAGGCGTTGCGGATGGTGATGCGAGCGTTGGTGTCGGCGTCGTTGGGTCTGCCGCCGAGGGGCCAGGCGGTTCGCGGATCGACGAAGTGCCTTGTGAAGGTTCTCTCGGCGTTGAGTGTCCATCGCCCGGCGTCGTAGGTGTCGAGGACGGCGCCGCGGAGGTAGAAGATCCGATCGTGTGAGCCGATGTCCTGTCCGACGCGGTTGGTGACGGCGAGGTCGAGGACTTCGGTCTGGGACTCGGAGATGAGTCCTCCGACGCCGAGATTGACCTCGTCGGTGAATGCCGTGGTCTGTCCGAGCGAGACGTTGCCCCAATCGCCCATCCTGCGCGAGCCAAGCCCGCGCGGGACGAAGAGGAATGCGACGACGCCGCCGAGGGTGGCGCCGAGGGCGCACGCCGCGGCGACGGTGATGAGGTGTCTCCGGGCGTTGTGGCCTCTTGCGTGGGGGGCACGGGCGGGGGCGTGCTCGGCGGCGGCGGCGATCTGCTGGAGTGCGGCGCCGAGTGCAACGCCGGGGACGAAGACGATGAGCATGGCGCCCACGGCGAGTGCGTTGCTGGTGAGGAGGGCGCCGATGACCTGGAAGACCGCGAGGGCGAGGAGCTGGGCGTAGTCGCGGGCGCGGCGTTTGTCGAAGAGCTTGATGACCTGGAGGAAGGTGACGAACTCGGAGAACTCGGAGACGGTGAGGCGTGCGGTGGTCGCGGCGTGCGCGGCGTTCGCGAGCGCGAGTGCGACGAGGGCGAGGATGGCGACGCGGGGCAGCCCGCGTGAGCCGCGGCGTTCGGTGAGCGCGATGCCGACGGCGCCGAGTGCGAGCATGACGAGTGCGAAGGCGGGGCGGCTGTCGGCGATCGCGTAGCAGAGGATTGCGAGGCCGACGAGGGCGTATGTGACGAAGCGAGAGAGCCGGGTCACGGGGCACCGCCGGCGAGTCGCGTGTGTGGTGAGGGCGGGTTCTCGAGGCCGAGGAAATCGCGGAATGCGAGCTGGAACCGGCTCTGGGCGGGGGGCGGCGGCTCGGGAAGCGAGGCGCCGGGAGCGAGGAACGCGCCGGCTTCGTTGACGGGCACGACGAGCGCTGCGGCGGGATCGCCGTCGGCACGTGAACGGGTGATGAGGATCACTGCGTCGGACGGTGGTGTCGGCTCGGCGGGGCGGCGCGTCTGGTGCGAGATTCGGGCTTCGGCGAGCGCGTCCATGACTCTTTCGATGCTGCGGCGACCGGGACGGGGGAGGACGGCGACGCCGAATCCGCGGAGTCCGACGGCGTAGTTCTCCTGATCCGCGAGGGCGGCGACGGACGCGGCGAGCGTGACGCCGATCTCCTGCTCGTGCGGTGTCGCCTCGGCGAGTGATGGGTGAAGGTGGATCCAGAGGCGAGCGGGGGCGGGCACGGCGGTCTGGCGCACGAGGAGCGTTCCGGTGCGGGCGCTGGCGCGCCACGCGACGGTCCGAGGCGAGTCGCCGGGCGAGTATTCGCGCAGGCCGATGAACTCGTCGCCGTGACCGGCGATCGGGCGTGCGCCTGCCAGGCGCGGGCCCCTGGCGCGGAGTCGGCTGAGCAGGTCCGGCCTGAGGGAGACGATGCGGGGCCTGATGATGAGGGTTCGGTGCTGGTGCATGTGGACCGACTTTCGGGTCAGTCCGAGCGGGAAAGCGGTCGAGACGGTGAACGCGCCGAGCGAGACGACGCCTCTGGTGCTGGGTGTGGCGCGAGCGACGGCGACGACGGACTGGAGCGGTCCGACGTGTTCGACGCAGGCGACGATCGGAAGCTCGTGGTCCGGGCGGGGGTGGTGGTCGGGAGATTCTCGGATGGTGAGTGCGAACGCGGGGAAGACGCGGGCGCGATTCTGGACGGTGTATCGGATCTCGAACGGGCGGCCGACCTCGGCGGCGGTCGGGGCGTCGCGTCGGATGCGGATGCCCATGAGGGCCGGTCCGCTGATGAACCCGGAGATGATGATGGCGCCGGCGCCGATGCCGAAGGCGAAGAAGAGCAGGTTGTTCTGGCTGTTGATGGCGCCGATGGCGAGGAAGACGGTGGTCAGGATGTAGAGGAGACTCCCTGCGCCGGCGTGGTATCGCCGCCGGGAGATCGCTGCGGGCTGATCGAGTGGTGCGATCATCGAGGTGACGCGGCGGCGGGATCGCTCTTGACGGTGTAGATGATCCAGCTTCCGTCGCGCGGAAGGTAGACGCTGCCGGTCGCGTCGAAGATGCCGGGGCCTTCGGCGCGGATCTCGACGGCGCGGGTGGGAGTCTGGGAGGAAGGCATGGAGATCGTGAAGTTCCCGTTCTCGGCGGAGAGGGCTGAGACGATGGTCTCGCCCTGCTCGCCGATGACGCTGACCGTGACGCCGGGAACCGGGATCGCCTCGGTGACGCGGGGATCGGATGCGGGGACAACAAGGGGGATGCCGGCGGGTCCCTGCACGACGCGTCCTGCGATGCGGGTTGAGCCGCACGAGGGGAGGATCGCGGCGGCGAGGGTGAGGCACGTCAGACCGAGACGTTGTGTCGTGTTCATGCGGGCGCTCCGGCGTCGGCTGGTGGGAGGTCCTTGAGCGACGCGAGTCCGAACTGGTCGAGGAACTCGCGTGTGGTGCCGTAGAGCATGGGACGGCCCGGCTCCTCGGCGCGGCCGTCGATGGTGACGAGTCGGCGCTCCATGAGGGAGCGGAGGACCTCGCCGCAGGCGACGCCGCGGATGGATTCGAGGTCGGCGCGGGTGATGGGCTGCTTGTAGGCGATGATGGCGAGGGTCTCGACGGCGGCGCGGCTGAGTTTGCCGTGGAGTTGCTGCTGCCTGATGGCGGCGAGGACGGGCGCGTGCTCGGGGCGCGTCATGAGCCGGTATCCGCCGGCGACGCGTTCGACCCTCGCGGCGCGACCGGTCTGGTCGAGAGCGGCGTTGAGTGCCTCGACGGCGGCGTCGATGTGGCGGGGGGTGAGATCGGCGGCGGCGGGCCCGAGGGCCGAGCGGATGGCGTCTGCGGTGATGGGTCGGGCGGATGTGAGGAGGATGGCTTCAACGGACGACACCAGGGCGTCGGATCCGGGATCGGAGGTCGTGGCGGCCGCGGGCTGGTCGGTGGTCATGGGCCAATGCTACACGAGGGCGGGGACCGGCGTCTGGCGGGGGAGCGGTCCGCATAACGAGGAACCGGAACAGACGGCACAGCTTGGCGTGGCGTGGGGACCGCTTGGTGGACGGCGGGCAAGGCGAGGGAGTCACGGGCCGATCGGCGATTGATCGGATCGGCGGGGGCCGGAAATGCGAGGGCTGCGAGCGTGGGCGAGTTGAAGCGGATCCTGATTGCCGACGACGAGGCGCACGTGACGCACATCGTGAGCGCGAAGCTGCGTCGTGCGGGATTTGAGGTGCGTGTGGCGAGCGACGGGGAGGAGGCGCTGCGCGAGGCGATGGAATCGCCTCCGGACCTTGTGATCACGGACCTGCAGATGCCGTACTTGAGCGGGTTCGAGGTGGCGCTTCGTCTGCGGAAGGAGGAGCGGACGGCGGGGGTGCCGATCCTGCTCCTGACGGCGCGGGGGTATGTGCTTGATCCGGCGGAACTGGCGCTGACAAACATCAGGCATGTGATGGCCAAGCCTTTCAGCGCGCTGGCGCTGCTGGAGACGGTGGAGCGGACGTTGGGGGCTGAGGGGACGGAGCGGCGAGCGGCATGAGCGACGAGACACTCCAAGAGCGGCAGTTGACGATTGAGTCGCGGCTGCGCGAGCGGTGCGGGGCGCTCGGGGTGCCTTCGTGGCAGGTTGATTGCTCGGGGCTGGTGGTCGATGAGCCACGGGAGACCGGGCTTGTCGGGCTGTTCCTTCGTTCGCAACTGTTGACCGAGCACGTGATACGAGCGGTGCGGTCGTGGAATGAGCAGGCGGAGCCCAAGCCGTTCGAGGTGTTCCCCGGGTGCTGGGTCGCGCCGATGCCATTAACGCGGCGGCGCAAGCGGAGCGGCTACATCGTGGCGTTTCTGCTGGGTCCGGTGGGCCTGCACGGAGAGGCGTTCGACGGGGTGTGCGTGGCGACGCCGGTGGACGTATCGGCGGCGCGGAATGCGATGTCCGCGCTTGCGCACTGGGACTCTGCGACCGTGTCCGTGGCGGCCCGCTCGTTGTCGATGATGCACGCGGACCTGTCGCTCGCCGCGGACCAGGAGCGGACGATCGCGGGGTTCACGCTGCACCTGACGGGCGCCTATGAGACGGTGGAGCTGCTGTACGACCTTGGACGATCGATGAGCACGCTGCAGCAGCCGGCGCGATTCGCGACGCTGACGATCGAGCGGCTGCATCGGATCACGGACTTCGGCTGGGTCGCGGCGGTCTTTCCGCCGGTGGGAGCAGAGCACCCGCTGTCGACAACCCGGGTCGTATGGTCCGGGCGTCGATTGTGCGAGGACGCCGCGTTGGTTGCTTCAGCGGAGGGTTTCCTCCGGCGGGTCGGCGTGACGGCGAACCCGGTGATCGCGGGCTTTGTCGATGGGCTGCCCTCGGAGAGCGGTCCGCAGGTGGTGTTGCAGCCGGTGACGCGAAAGGGCCAGCCGGTGGGGCTGCTCATGGCCGGATCGAAGGGGGGAGACGATCCGCAGGTGAGCTCGTACGACACGCGGCTGCTGGAGTCGGCGGCGGGATACCTCTCGGCGTTCGTGGACAACGCGGCGCTCTACGCGGAGCAGCACGCGACGTTCATCGGGACCTTGCGGGCGATGACGGCTGCGATCGACGCGAAGGACCGGTATACGTGCGGCCACTCGGAGCGTGTGGCGTATCTGGCGCGTGAGTTGGCGCTGGCAACCGGCATGGAGGAGGCGCATGCGGAGAGGGTGCATATCGCCGGTATCGTGCACGACGTCGGCAAGATCGGTGTGCCGGAGGCGGTGCTGACGAAGGCGGGCCGTTTGGATGACACGGAGTTCGGCCTGATCAAGCTGCACCCGGAGATCGGGCACAACATCCTGCGGGACATCCCGCTGTTCCAGGACGTGCTTCCGGGCGTGATGTACCACCACGAGCGATGGGACGGGAAGGGGTATCCGTCGCGGCTCGCGGGCGAGGAGATCCCGCTGATCGCGCGGATCATCGGGATTGCGGACACGTTTGACGCGATGAGCTCGACGAGGGCGTACCGGCCCGCGATGCCCCGGGACCACACGCTGTCGGAGATCCGCAAGTGCGCCGGTTCACAGTTCGATCCGGCGCTGGCCGAGAAGTTCCTCACGCTGGATTTCTCAGAGTACGACCGCCTGCTTTCCGAGCACTCGGCGCTCTCGCCGGTGGCGGCGCCGGCCCCGACGCCGAAGCTGGCGGCCTGAGACGAGAACGGGCCGACCCCGATGGGCCGGCCCGCAAGAGGATTGAACCAACCGACCAGCGTCAGTTCACGGCCTTCTGAGCCGGGGGCTGGGCGGATTCTTCCATGCCGAGCGCCCAGGAGATGAAGCCGAGGATGTCGGCTCGCTCCTCGATGACCATGGCGGTGGGCTTGCCGGCGCCGTGGCCGCCGCGGGTCTCGATGCGGATCAGGACGGGCGCGTCGCCGGCCTGAGCCTGCTGGAGCGCGGCTGCGAACTTGAAGGAGTGGGCGGGGACGACGCGGTCGTCGTGGTCGCCGGTGGTGATGAGGGTGGCGGGGTAGGAGACGCCGGGCTTGGCGTTGTGATAGGGCGAGTAGGCGAGCATGGCCTCGAACTCGTCCTTGTTCTCGACCGAGCCGTAGTCGCTCTCCCAGGCCTTTCCGATGGTGAAGGAGGCGAAGCGGAGCATGTCGAGGACGCCGACCTGCGGGATGCAGGCGGCGAAGAGGTCGGGGCGCTGGGTCATGCAGGCGCCGACGAGGAGGCCGCCGTTGCTGCCGCCCTGGATGGCCAGGCGCTTGGGGCTTGTGTACTTCTCATCGATGAGGAACTCGGCGGCGGCGATGAAGTCGTCGAAGACGTTCTGCTTCTTGAGCTTGATGCCTGCCTCGTGCCACTCCTTGCCGTACTCGCCGCCCCCTCGGAGGTTTGCGACGGCGTAGATACCGCCCATCTCGAGCCATACGACGGTCGCGGGGGAGAAGCCGGGGGTCATGGGGATGTTGAAGCCGCCATAGCCGTAGAGGAGGGTCGGATTGCTGCCGTTGAGTTCGATGTCCTTGCGGCAGGTGATGAACATGGGGACCTTGGTTCCGTCCTTGCTTGTGTAGAAGACCTGGCAGGTCTCGTAGGGGGAGAGGTCGGCGCTGAAGGAGGGCTTTCGGAAGACCTCGCTCTTGCCGGTGGTGACGTCGTAGCGGTAGATCGCGCCGGGGTTGGTGTAGGTGGTGAAGGAGTAGAAGGTCTCGGGATCGGTGGCCTTGCCGCCGAAGCCGCCGGCGGAGCCGATGCCCGGAAGAACGACCTCACGGACGAAGCGGCCTGTGGTGTCGTGGACGCGGACCTGGGACTTTGCGTCCTTGAGGTACTGCGCGAAGAGGTGGCCACCGACGTAGGAGACGCCCCGGAGGTTCTCGTCACGCTCGGGGATGATCTCGGTCCAACTGGCGGGATCGGGGCGTCTGAGATCGATGGCGACGACGCGGCCCTTGGGCGCGTTGTTCGTGGTCGAGAAGTAGAAGGTCTGGCCGTCGTTGCCGATGAAGTCGTACGTGGCGGTGAAGCCGGTGAGGAGGTTGGTGACCTTGGCGTCGGGGTCGGTGAGGTCCTTGTAGAGGAAGTCGTTCTCCTGACGGGTGCCCCACCAGACGCTGATGGCCAGATACCTGCCGTCCTCGGTGACGCCGCCTCCGAAGCCCCAGTTGGGCTGGTCCTTCTGCTCGTGGATCAGGATGTCCCTGGACTGATCGTCGCCGAGTCGGTGGTAGTAGAGCTTCTGGAACTCGTTCTTGGTCCGAAGGTCGGCGCCCGCGCCGGGCTGGTCGTAGCGGGAGTAGAAGAAGCCCTTGCCGTCCTTGGTCCAGGAGGCGCCTGAGAACTTGACCCAGTTGACGACGTCGGGGAGGTCCTGTCCGGTTGCGATGTCGCGGACACGCCATGTCTGCCAGTCGGAGCCGCCGTCGGCAACGCCGTATGCGATGTACCTGCCGTCCTCGGTGACGGCGTAGCCCGTGAGCGCAACGGTGCCGTCGGCCGAGAAGGTGTTGGGATCGAGGAGGACGCGCGGCGCGGCGGTGAGCGAGTCGGCGACATAGAGGACGGACTGTGGCTGGAGGCCGTCATTCCGGGTGTAGAAGTACTTGCCGCCCTCTTTGAAGGGCGTGCCGAAGCGCTCGTAGTTCCAGAGCTCGGTCATGCGCGACTTGATGCGGTCGCGCGAGGCGATGCCGTTGAGGATGCCGAAGGTCACGTCGTTCTGGGCGTTGATCCAGGTCCGGGCTTCGGGGGTGTCGGGGTCTTCGAGCCAGCGATACGGATCGGGGATGTTCCTGCCGTGGTATGAGTCGACGTGGTCGACACGGGGAGAGTCGGGGTAGGTGACCTGAGCCACCGAAGGGCCAGCGACAACTCCGCAAAGCGTCCAACTGATTACCCTGGAAGCGTGCAACAACGACATTCGTGAACCTCCGATGGCATGAAGCGAGTGGAGACGAGACCCCCGCATCCTACCACCCACCGCTCTTGCGGATGCAGGGGTCTCCTGCCGCAGGCGGCGAGGGGATACCTGTGGCTCAGTCAGAACAGCGCGTCGTACACCTTGCCGATGAACTCAAGTACCGGCATCGGCAGGATTCGTCCAATCAATGGGAGCAGCACCGGCCCCATGTAGAGCGAGGCAATGGCTACGCCGATCAACGGCACAAAGGCGATTCCCCATCGGGTGCCCTGAAACCGAAACGAGAGTCGGGTAAGGCCGAATGTGCTGAGCGTGCGCCGCCGGGCGTCAGGGCTACCGCACTCAGGGCATGTGGGGCCGGCAGCACCTGCGAGTTCGTATCCACACTTTGTGCAGTAGACGCCGGGAAGCCTAAGAACGGCACGACGAATCTGCCTTCGTACAGCCCATCCGACAACCACGAGATGACCGAAAGCCGCCCCGCTGTACATGAGCCCCACGCCGACTGGACCTACCGAGAGTGTGACGGCAGAAGGATCGACCCATTTGCGTGCCATGTAAGAGCCCCATAGCACCCGATGAAGGATCAGCACAACGGGAATCAATCCGATCGAAAGCCACGCCGATATGGCTACTCCGCGAGTCAAGGTGGCGGCGACAACGGCTCGGGAACCAATGCACGAACGAATCGCATCGGGAAGAGCGCAGCAACGATATGCGAGAAAGACGATGCCACACACGAGCAAGTGATACAGAAGCCACCCGACTGCGCTACCCATCGCGCGATCTTTCAACATGTGCCAGAGCACGTCGAGACCGGAGATCCCAACATTGGTTTTCCCTCGCACTATTTGCTCGGGAGTACACCCAGGGCCAAGGACCGGCCGGCCACGCAGTATCGACGGCATTCGCCCTTCTGGCAATGAGTCAGAAAGCGACCGCCCGATCTCGTCAAGTCCCGCGCACACCGGGTGGAACCTGATGCATTCATCAGAGGCGGCGAGCAGAACGCAGGCGCACGCGGTGGATGTCATCCAAAGCGCGAGGCCGGCGTGATGCTTAGTCAACCGCGCAAGTGATGAGCGAGTATTCACGACATTCATGGAGGTGGCGGGACACACGGATCGGATGAGCCGACTGTTGTTCGCCCATGTTCGGTGTAGCTATGCGTTCCGCTATTCCCACAGTCCACACAAAAGATGATTCGCCTTTCGCCAGACTTGGTCCAAGTATTCGAGCATGAGCGCGTGTAGTGACACGTCTTGCTTCCGGTGCCCGGAGCGGTATAGGACCATACCCATGCTCCGCACGTTGGTGTTCCCCACGTCGTCACGCAGGGCTGACATGCGAGGGTGCAGTTGTTGCTCGTCGTCGCCGCAACACCGAAGAATGTCACTTCGGCTTGCACAGCCAATAGCGTCAGCATTGCGTCAACCCCGCCCACGTTCGTCGTTCCGCAGATGACGGTACTTGCCGCGAGAGGCGACAAGACGGGTGCTGCCTCGTGCCCTTGTTCGACAAGAACCTCCAGCGACGCCTCTGGGTCCGTGGACTCAACAACCGGCTCAAGAAGCGGATCGCCCCAGAAAAGGCCACTGACCATCTCGATCGGTTGTTCGACCGCGTTCTCATCGCTGACCACGGCAAGTTCGGCGAGCACGTGATCGAGAGAGAATGCCGCGTCATCATCCAGATAGTCGCGCACCCAGAGCACCGCAAGTCCGGCGTCGTTATGGTCCCAGCCCCACGTGGTCCACTCACCGTCGCCAGTCTGCTCGCACCACATCACGGCGATGTTGTTGCCCACCGCGTTTCCATCGATGAATCGCGCGAGAAACCCAACGACGCGCGAGTCGTCCGTGACGGGCGCGAACTCCCATCCCCTCGCCTCGAAAGTGACATAGGTGACGTTTGGGTTGGTGGAATGCTGCGCAATCGCATTTAGAACAATGATGACTCCACAGACAAACGCCACAAACAGCTTCGACGTGGTTGTAACCTCCTTCTCTCAGCACGGGTCCCACAGGACACGATCAGCGGGGGACTCCGTAGGCAAGCAGATTACTCCACAACGCTCCCCGGTGCAAGTCCCGATGGGGCGAAACTACTCAAACTTGAATGTCGCTCTAACTTGAACACGGTTCGTGATCTACGGGTTCCGCCATTACTGCACAAGCCCCTTGGTCAGGCGCATGAAGGCGGTCTCGAGGTTGACGGCCTCTTCGGTGAACTTGGTGAGCCGGAAGCCGTTGTTGACGAGGATGCTGGGGATATCCGAGACGGTTGAGGCGGCGGCGGTGTGTCGCGAGGTTCCGGTGCCGCCGGCGGGAGACGCGTCCTCGAAGGCGACGTGGATGAGGGGAGAGCCGTTGCGAGCGCCGTGGTCGGCATCGGCGAGCGTGACGCGCTGCACGCCGGGCATCTTTCTGAGGAGGGCGGCGGCCTCTTCGTGACGATCGACGACGCCGATGTGGACGACGTGTCCGACGCGGGCTTTTTGGAGGATATCGGTGACGGTTCCGGCGTAGAGGAGGGTGCCGCGTTCGATGATGCCGACGACGTTGCAGAGTTCGGCGAGCTCGTGGAGGATGTGGGAGCTGATGAGGATGGTCTTGCCCATCCGCTTGAGTTCCTTCAGGAGCTCGCGGATCTCGATGCGGGCGCGGGGGTCGAGTCCGGAGGCGGGCTCGTCCATGAGAAGGACCTTGGGGTCGTGGAGGAGGACGCGGGCGATGCTGAGGCGTTGCTGCATGCCTCGGGAGAGGGAGTTGACCTCGGCGGTGGCCTTGTAGCCGAGGTCGGTGAGTTCGAGGACGTCCTGCACGACCTTCTTTCGGTGGGCGCCGTTGATGTTGTACGCGGCGGCGAAGAACTCGAGGTATTCCTGGACGACCATGTCTTCGTAAGCGCCCATGAAGTCGGGGACGTAACCGATGAGGGGGCGGATCTGGCGGTTCTGGTAGCCGACGGTGAGGCCCGCGATCTGGGCCTGGCCGCTGGAGGGCTTGAGGAGGGTCGAGAGGATCTTGATGGTGGTGGTCTTGCCGGCGCCGTTCGGTCCGATGAAGCCGAAGCAATCGCCCTCGTTGAGCGTGAGATTGAGGTTGTTGAGGGCGACGAGATCGCCGTATCGCTTGGTGAGGTTGACGGTCTCGATCATCGCCATCGTTCGGCGGCTCCGTTGCGGGATTGTCGGGTGCGGATCGGGACTGGGTCGTGTTGCGGGTCGGGTCAGGGATCGTCCGGACGCCGTGGATCGGAACTGGGCGAGAGGACCGGCTCGGTGACGGGATCCGGTGTCGGGGCTTCGATCGGGAAGGACGGGGGCGAATCGGGGAGAGGGTACACCCAGCGGACGATGGTGCGGCCGCCGGCGGCAACGGCGCGTCCGTCGACGGCGAGGGGGACGACGCTCGGGGCGTCGCGCCGGTCGGCGCCCATCTGGGCGAGGATGATGACGCAGGGCTGGGTGAACCAGCGGCCGAGGTCCAGCCCGTGGGTGAAGGCGCGGCGTCCAAGCTCCGGGGGCGAGGCGCCCGCGATCGGCACGAGGTCCGGCGGGTTGAGAATCGGGAAGAGGGCCTGAGCGACGAACCGCCTCCAGATGTCCTCGGGAGACTTGCGGAGGCCGGCGGGCGTGGACTGCCCGGCGAGGAGGTTGCGCAGGAATGTGTCGAACTGGGCGTCGACGCCCGGAGCGAAGCGGGTCGCGGCGGCCATGTCGAGGGGTGTTCCGGGCGGCCAAGGTGAGGTGAGCCGGAAGGCGCTGACGCGGGCGGGCAGAAAGACCTGCGAGGAGTTGGCGCCGGCGGTGACGATGCGCTGCTGCGATTCGACGACGATGATGACGACCGAATCGAGCGGGGCGGGCAGGTCGTGCACGAGCGTGCCTGAGATCAGCTCCGCCGGCCCACCACCAACTCCCCCGGTTCCTGCGCCCCCACTGCCAGCGCCCGCGCTACCTGCACCGCTGCCCAAACCGCTTCGCGCCATGAGTCGGAGCGATGCGGATTCTGCGGGTTGGCCCTCGGCGGCGACGGGGCGCGGCATGCCCCAGCGCGGACCTCCGGACCAATCGGCCTGGAACTGCTTGATGGTGGCCCGTGCGGGCACGGACGCGAGGGACGGCTGCCTTGCCTCGATCGCGTACTCGGTGGCGTCGGGGAACATGGCGCTGATACCGGACTCTGCGGATCGAGCTTCCCACGGGAGAAGCGTGTCGCGCGGCGTGGCGGCACGGGACGGGGTGGCGCCGTCGCCATCGCCGATGGAGACGAGTGAGCGTCCGTAGGTCGGGAGGAGGACGCTCATCCAGGCGCGGGCGCGCTGGACGGGCTGGCCGTAGACGTGGTCGACGATGGTGACGTGGGTGGCGCTGACCTCGCGCGGGCGGAGGAGCGTGGCGCCACCCCATGCGATGCCAGTGAAGGCGATGCCGGAGGCGAGATAGGCGAGCCATGCGTGACGCTGGAGCTTGTAGTGCTTGAGGAGGGCGTAGCCGCCGGGGCCGGCGATGATCCAGTAGCAGAAGAAGACGATGAAGCCCAGGAGGACGCCGGCGGTGGCGCGGCCCTGACGGGCGATAAGGTCGGCGACGTCGTCGTCGACCCAGATGCTGGAGCGTTGGCGGAGCGCGCCGGCCGACGCGTTGTTGATGCGGTCGATCTCGGAGGCGGGTGGTCGGAGGGCGCGAAGGCCGAGGATGCGGTGCCAGAATCGTTCCGGCTGCGGGAGTCCGAGCGAGCGGAGCGCGATCGCGTTGGCGTCGATGCCGATGAGGGTGACGGCGCCGGCGCCGACGAGCCGTCGGGCGACGATGCAGTCACCCTCGGGGCCGTTGAGCACGCGGACCGCGGTTCCGGGAGACGCGGACTCGAGCGGCTCGAAGGTGTGGAGAACGGCCGAGCGCGGGAGTTGGACCGTGGATGAGTCGGTGAGAAGGGCGCGATAGGGTTCGAGCGAGACGCCCTCGCGGCGGGTGATGCGCACGGCGGGGAGAAGCTCGGCAAGGCCCGTGGTGTCGCGGGTGCTCCACGACTGGCCCGCGGCGGGCTGGATGATGATGAGGTGGCCCCCACGGGTGACCCAGTCCTTGAGGGCGGCGGCGGCGTCGGGCACGAGATCCGTCGGGGCGCCTTCGAGCCAGATGATCGCCTCGAACGGGGCGAGGCCGAACCAGCGGTCGGGCATCTCCTGCGGGGTGAGCATGACCTGGGTGAGGCGTTCGTGGGCGAGCGGGGCCCATTCCTCGCCGAACGCGCCGGAGGCGGCGGACATGCCGTAGAGGGAGAGCGCGGGGTTCGGCGCGCGACCGACGACGCCGAGCAGGCCGTCGTACGGCTCAGCGACGCGGGGCGGGGCCATGGGGACGCGTGCGAGGAGGCGACCGGGCCGGACGCCCCGGCCGACGGGATCGACCTCGGGCGGCAGGTCGGCGTCTTCCTGCGCTTCGTGGACCGAGACGATGAGCGGGTCTCCGGCGCGGAGCGAGATCGGGATGCGCATGTACATCCAGAGCCGCTGCTCGATGCCGGGATTGCCGGCGATGACGGATTGGTAGATGGGACGATCGCCGTCGGCGTCCTTGGATTGGACCCGGAGAATCAGTTCACGCTGCCGGGTGCCGAGATCGGTCAGGACGACGCGCAGAGCGGCCAGGTCCCCGCGGCGCAGGACGTTTCCAGCGCCCCAGCGGTCGATTGCGACCGCGACCTCTGCGGGTTGCTGGGCGTGGGCTCCGGGAACGATGCCGATCAGGGTGAGCAGGAGGGCGATCGCTGCGACGAGGATCGTCCGGGGCTGGCCCCTTGGGGACGCGGCGTTCCTGGATGTTCGCAGGGTGATCGGCACGTTCGCATTCTATCGGGTCCGGCACGGCCCTGCGGATCAACCGGGGAGGAGGGAACGCCGATGGAAGGCGCATGGCCGAGTACAGCGCGAGCGAGTGGGTGGTGCTGGGGGTGATCGCGGCGTGCGGCATCTTTGCGATGCTGCACGCCATCGCGACCGGCATCCGGAACCTCGCGCTGGTTGCGGCGCACGGGCTGGAGTGCGCCGCGGTGCGTGAGCGGTACCTGGCGTCGGTGCGCGAGACGCGAAAGAACCTGCAGGAGCAGGTGCGACTGGTGGGCGAGGACGACTGATCGGTCCGCGGCGCGCCGAGAGGGATCAGAGCGAGCGGAGTTCGTCGATGAGAACGGCGTGGGCGCGGGCGCCCATGCGGTAGCAGTCGATCTCGAACTTTTCATTGGGGCTGTGGACGCGATCGTCGTCGAGGCCGAAGCCCATGAAGATGGTGTCGATTCCCAGGCGTGCCTTGAGCATGCCGGCGACGGGGATGCTGCCGCCGCTCTTGATGAGCGCGGCCTGCTTCCCGGTAGCGCGTTTGATGGCTCGCTGTGCGGCGCGCATGGCGGGAGAGTCGATGGGCGTGGTGACACCGTGGCCGCCGTGGTGGTCGATGAACTCCCACTTGCAGCCGGGGGGCGTGCGTTCCTTGCACCACTTGAAGAAGGCCTTGGTGACCTTCGTGGGGTTCTGATCGGCGACGAGTCGGAAGGAGACCTTGGCGCTGGCGTGGCTGGGGATGACGGTCTTGGCGCCGGGGCCGGTGTACCCGCCGACGATGCCGTTGATTTCGGCCGTGGGGCGTCCCCACTCTCTCTCGAGCGCGGTGTATCCGGTCTCGCCGATGTCGGCGACGGGCTGGAGCCCGATCTGCTTGAGCGCGGCGGCGGCGTTGAACTTCAGTCGCTTCCAGTTCTCACGCTCCTTGTTCGAGAGCGGAACGACGTCGTCGTAGAAGCCGGGGATGGTGACCTTGCGCTTCTTGTCGTGGAGCTGGGCGAGGACGCGGGCGAGCTCGGTGATGGGGTTGGGGCAGCGGCCTCCCCAGAGTCCGGAGTGGAGGTCCTGGTTGGCGGCGTGGAGGACGACCTCGGTGTAGGCCAGCCCGCGGACGCCGTAGGTGATGGCGGGCTTGCCTCGGCCGAGCATGCCGGTGTCGGAGATGAGACAGACGTCGCACTTTCGAAGCTCCGACGCGGTGGCGTTGACGAAGGGCTCGAGCGAGACGGAGCCGGACTCTTCCTCTCCTTCGATCATGATGGTCATCTTGACGCCTCCGGCGGGTTTGCCGGTGACTTCCTTCCATGCGCGCATGGCCTCGAGGAACATCATGACCTGTCCCTTGTCGTCGACGGCGCCGCGGGCCACGACGCGCCTTCCGCCCTGCTCGCCCTGGCGTGCGTCGCGGACGACGGGCTGAAAGGGGTCGCTCTCCCAGAGGTTGACGGGATCAACGGGCTGGACGTCGTAGTGACCGTAGAAGAGGAGATGGGGTCCTCTGTAGTTGAGATCGCCGGGGACGTGAGCGAAGACGATGGGGTGTCCGGGCTTTCCGTCCTTGGTGACGGCGTCTCGGACCTGTGCGTCGACGCCGGAGGCCTTGAGATGGTCGGCGCACCACTGGGCGGCGCGGCGGACTTCGGGGGCGTACTTGGGATCGGTGGAGATGCTGGGGATGCGGAGCCAGTCGCAGAGCCGGTTGATGCCGGCGTCCTGGTTTGATTCGAGCCACGTGAGCACATTGTCAACGGCCATGCGGGACCTCCGGAGGGTGGAGTTGTGGGGCGAGGATAGGCGTGAAAGACAGCACCCCGGCGAGGAGCCGGGGTGCCGCGACGAATCGGGTTGTCGTCGGCGTCGGGGCCGACCATTGGAAGATCAGCGGCGGCGACGGCCGGCGACGAGACCACCGAGGCCCAGGAGAGCCAGGGCGCCGGGGGTGGGAACGACTTCGCCGTTGAGGCGGATGCCGTAGGTGCCGCCACCGGCGAAGTTGATGGTCTCGATGTCGAAGGTGCCACCCGAGCTGGAAGCGCCCCACGCGTAGACGCGGAAGAGGCCGGTGCCGGTGATGCCGCTGAGGCCGAGAGCGGGGAAGGCCTCTTCGCCGGTATCGCTGACCGACGCGTCGGTGTAGACGGTGGTGCTGGTGGCGAAGTTGTCGCTCGAGAACAGGATGGCCATCTGGTTGGGACCGGTGCCGGAGCGGTCGTAGCGGATCTCCAGGTCGGAGAGGTTCAGGGCGAGGCCGATGTCGACGGTGACGCCAAACTGGAGGTAGTCGTTGTTCGCGACAGCAGCGGCGAGGTCGCCGCCGACGGTCCAGCTGTTGCTGTTGAAGGTGGAGCTGCTGCCCTGAAGGACGATTCCGGGGCCGCGGGTCAGATCGACGCCGGTGACGCCGGTGACGACGTTGGTCGCGGCGATGGAGACGCCGTTCGGAGCGGCGGCCCAGTCTGAAACGACGGCCGCGTTGGCGGCGGCAGCGAGGCCCGCGACGGCGAGCAGGGAAACGATCTTCTTCATCTTGTCTCTCCTATGAACGAAAAAAGTGAACGGACACTCTCTCTCATGACACCCCGAGCGCGGAGGAACGGGGGTTCCTTCACGTGCGGGACGCAACCGATTGTGGGCCGTCTGTCTCTCTCGTCTTGCACCTTGGAACGGGTCAGGAACGGTTGGTGCTTGACTGCCCCGGATCGCACAGCCCGTCGATCCGAGGACTACATGCTACCAACGCGCCCGGCCGTGTGTGGTGTGATCCGGCTTCTGGGGCGCAAAGTTTGTGTGAGGGACGGGCGGTAAGCCCCTCCAACTATTCGGGTTTTGGAAGGATGCCGAAAGCGTGAGGAAGGGGCATTATCGAACGGCGGCGCCAATCGGCCGCGGGGTCAGAGAGGAAGATCCCGACGCCGATCCGCCCGAGGGATGCCTGCGGGGCCGATTCAGTTGCCTTGCTTTCTGGCCTCGATCGCCTTCATGAGCAGTTCGTCGGGCGGCATGGGATTGTGAGCGACAACCTTGCGGCCGCAGTCGGGGCAGGTGGTGTCCCCTTCCTTGCCCATGATGCTGTTGAGGATGACGTAGGTCGGCTCGAGTTTGGCTTGACCGTCGGCGGTCCAGTAGCACGCCTCGGCGGGATACAAAGATCGATCGCCCGTGGACGGGTGCTTCCAGGGCCACGCATCGCCATCCTTGAGCTTGTAGTCCATGAAGACTTTGCCGGTCTTCGAGTCAACAGCGATCCGAGAACGCGATACCTCGCCGGGATCCACGGAGAACGCGCCGACCGCTCTAAGCAGCAGAAAGCCCGCCACTGCCAGCATGGCGACCGCTCCGACAATCATTCCAACTCGTTTCGGATCGATTCCAGACGAACCGCGATCACGGCTCCCGGCCGACCGCCCCTCCACGCCTTCGATCCCTTCGAGCAACGAACTCGGTCTGGACGAGGTCATCGGTCGCTCCGTGCGAGATTGTGGGGGCGCGGCGACGGTCATGGAACGCGGTATCCCTTCACAACTTTGTCCGGGAAGTTGGTCTTGGTGTAGTTCCACACCCTCGACGACATGTCTCTGGTGAGGAAGGATCCCGTGGGGAACCACATGTCGGGATTGGTCGCCTCGCCGTCATCGTACAGCTTGTTGGCGCCATCGAAAGAAGCCATGTTGCCCTTCACGGCATCCCCACCCTTCAACCCACCGCGCACATCTTGGACACGCGAGCCATGACGGAACCCGTAGCGCCGGGCATCGACCCATGTCGGGAACGTAAACGATCCGAACCCTTCGCCCGGAGCAAGGCCGCGGTACAACTCCTTGCTGGCGTTGAACCAAGGTCCGGTGCCACCGAACATGCCGCCGTAGCTCGCGTCGATCTTGTGATCAAAGTCCGGCTTGGTGAGATTATCGGCGTAACGATGCCCCTCAAAGATGGCGATCTTCATGGACGTAGAGCCGACACGGAACATGTACGGCTGATAGCCCATGCGATCCATCTCGCGATTCGATGGGCTGTTGCGCGGCCCAAGAGTGCCTCCGGTTTCAGGGCGCGACTCATTGGATGTGAACTGCGTCGACATGTTGTACGAGAGCATCCGCCCATCTGACCAGATGCCTCCACCGGTGGATGGATATGGAACCGCCGTGATGTTGTTCTCCGGGCACGTGAACGAAGGAAACTCGCGCATCCAGTTGAACCGCGCCGCCCGCTCCTGCTCCTCGATCAGGCCATCGCCAGCGGTCTCGCCGGGTGCGTTGTATCCGAGCACAGCCGCGAGAGGCCCGAGGAAATCCCACTGCTGAACGGCGACGCCGTTGAAGCGTGCGGGCGTGTCCTTGAAGCCGGGGGATGCGGGGAGGGCGTCGTATCCGCTGGTGGTGGAGCCGCCGACGATGGCTTCCTTGTAGTCGTTCGCGTAGGCGTTGATGCCCTGGACGATGGAGCGGAGGTTCGAGCCGCAGAGGACGGTTCGTGCCGCGCGGCGTGCCTGCCCGAGCGAGGGGAGGAGGATGCCGACGAGGAGGGCGATGATGGCGATGACGACGAGGAGTTCGATGAGGGTGAAGGCGCGGCGGCGGACTGGGGTGGGGAGGCCGGAGCGGGAACAGCCGAATGTGGAGGGACGCATCATGGGTTCACCCTGCTCTTTCCGCGCATGCTTTCGGACCGTCTCTGACGCGATCCGGCTCCCTCACACGATGCGAATCGTTGGTGAAGCCGAGTTCGGGACTCTGGAGGATACCTTGCCGGGACGCCGGGTGTCTACTCGGCCCCTTGCGCCTTTGCGCCGTCTTCACCGTGGGCGGGTTTGGCGGATGAGGAGGTCCGGATGTCGATGCAGACGGGCAGGTGGTCGGAGGCGTAGCCCTCCGGGGGCTTGGCCTCCCTGTAGTCAGCGCCTTTGGGGAGGAGGAGCGTGCCGAACACAAAGCCGGAGCCGGGCACGAGTTCCGAGGCGAGGGTCCGGTTGACGAGGATGAAGTCGATCGTGCGATCGGAGGCGTGGGTCTTGAAGGACTCTGGGTTCCTGGCGTCGGCGCGGCGCTCGGCGAGCGTGTCGATCAGGCCGGCGTCGCGATAGATCGCGAGGACCTTGTCGGTGGGGACGGCGTTGAAATCGCCGAGCAAGGCGATGGGACGGCCGGGCCGTTCCTTCTCGGCCTCGGCGATCAGTTCGACGATCTTGCGGGCCTCGGCCTCGCGCCAGTACTCGTGGCCTCGGCCGGACTTGTGGTGGACAACGAAGAGAGTGAGGAAGAATGGCGCGGAGGTCGTTGCGGCGCCGAGCGAGGTGCCGGCGGGAACCTCGACGTCGAGCCGGAGGGGTGTGCGCCGGAACTTCAGGGGTTGTCCGGCGAAGTAGTTTGCCGCGCCGCGGTCGCCGAAGGTGTCGGGGTGGACGCCTCCGAGGTCCATGCCGACCCAGGTCCTGGGGTTTGAGATCGGGAAGCGCGAGATGACGCCGTTCTCGATTCCTCGCTCATCGCCGGCGTCGATCGATTCGACGTGCGCGTAGCCGAGGTCGGAGAGATAGGTGTCGCGGAACCAGATCAGGGCGGCTTCGGACTCGATCTCTTCGAGGGCGATGACATCGGCGTCGATGGCGCGGATGGCGTCGGCGATGGCGCGGCACTGGGCGTCCGGCTTGGCCATCGGCAGGTCGTCCTTGTCGTCGCTGAGCGTCGGATCGTCGGCGTGGTCGAAGAGGTTCTCGACGTTGTAGGTCGCCAGACGGATCGCGCCGGGGGTGCGCGGCTGGGCTTCGCGGCTGCCGAAGCGGAACTCACCGACGATCGGCTTCGCGGCGGGGAGAGCGGGGATCTCTCGGCGCGGCGGGGTGTCCGGGCGCGTGGAGGGTTGCGTTCCCTGCTGAGCGAGGACCGAGAAAGGGGAGCAGAGCAACGCGCCGGCGAGGGCGGGGAGGAGGAGCGTGCGGCGTGTGGGCATGCGGGGAGGGTAGGAAGGGGGAAATGGCCGGATGGCACATGGCCAGATGGCAGATCGAGGGAAGCAGGGATGCACGGCAGCACTGGTTCCGGCCTCATGGCAGGCCGGGAACCAGTGGCACCCGAGCCGTGGCGTGGTTGCAACCAAGGCGTGAGCGATCCTCACCTACTCTTCAAACAGAAGATGCGACTGCTTCTTGCCAATCCGAGGGGGTTCTGCGCCGGGGTCCAGATGGCCGTGGAGGTCGTGGACCAGGTGCTGGATGTCTTTCCGGAAGAGCCGATCTATGTGTACCACGAGATCGTGCACAACAAGCACGTCGTCGGGCGGTTCAGGTCGCGCGGCGTGAAGTTTGTCGAGACGATCGAGGAGATCCCGTCGGGATCGATCGTGGTCTTCTCAGCGCACGGGATCTCGCCGGCGGTTCGGGACCTGGCGAGGTCGCGCGGGCTGACGGCGATCGACGCGACGTGCCCGCTGGTGACGAAGGTTCACTCGGAGGCGATCCGGTATGCCAGGCAGGGGTACCAGATCCTGCTGATCGGGCACGCGGACCATCAGGAGGTGATCGGGACGCGGGGCGAGGCGCCGGAGGCGATCCAGGTGGTGGAGACGCCCGAGGACATTCCGTCGCTGGTGGTGCATGATCCTGCGCGGCTGGTGTACCTGACGCAAACGACGCTGAGCACGGACGATGCGAACGTGATCATCGAGGCGCTCAAGCGGGCGTTTCCGCAGATCAAGGAGCCGCCAAGCTCGGATATCTGCTACGCGACGACGAACCGCCAGCACGCGGTGCGGCAGATCGCGCCGGAGTGTGATCTTGTGCTGGTGGTGGGATCGAAGAACTCGTCGAACTCGGTGCGGCTGACGGAGATTGCGCAGAATGTGGGGATGCCGGGTCGATTGATCGATGATGCGTCGGGGCTGGATTTTGCGTGGTTTCCGAGGGGTGATGAGACGGTGCTGGTGACGGCGGGGGCGTCGGCGCCGGAGAACCTGGTGGCGGAGGTCTGCCGCACGCTCCTGACGAGGTTCGGCGGCACGATCGAGCAGCGCGACGTGTTCGAGGAGGACATCGAGTTCGCACTGCCTGCGGCGCTTCGGCGTGTGATGTCGGAGAAGGGGATCGACGCGAATCGGGCGATCCGTGTGGGGAAGCCGGAGGTCACGGCGGAGCTGTACGGGGCGGTGCCGCTGACGGTCTCGGCGGGCCAGCGGGAGCGCGGCGCGTGAAGCATCCGACGAATCACATCTTCGGGCACACACCCGAGACGCTGGGGACGTGGTGCGATGAACGGCGTCTGCCCGCGTTCCGGGCGAAGCAGATCCTCGACTGGGTGTACGCGAAGGGCGTGGTGGACCCGGAGGCGATGTCGAACCTCTCCAAACGCGAGCGCGAGATGCTGCGCGAGGGCGTGGTGTTTCTCTCGGGGGATGTGCTGGCGCACCAGCGGGCATCGGACGGGACGCAGAAGCTGCTCGTGCAGTGGACGGACGGGGATGCGAGACCGGTGTCGGGCCTGCCGGAGGCCGGGACGCTGGCTCTGCCGGTGCTCGGCTCGCACGTCGAGCCGGACATGAAGCGCCAGACCGAGTGCGTGATGATCCCGGCGGATGATCGGCGGACGGCGTGCATCTCGTCGCAGGTCGGATGCCCGGTGGGGTGCCGCTTCTGTGCGTCCGGGCTGTCGGGGCTGGATGGGAACCTCTCGGCGGGACGGATCGTGGAGCAGGTGTGGCGGCTGAGCCGGATCCTCCGCGGGACGGACGAGGTCGGGCGGATCACGAATGTGGTGTTTATGGGGATGGGCGAGCCGCTGTCGAACTTGGGAGCGGTGGTGCCCGCGGTTCGGACGCTGGCGGCGCCGTGGGGGATGGGGATCTCGGCGCGGCGGATCACGATCTCCACCGTTGGATTGCCGAAGGCGATCGAGAAGCTGGCGGAGCAACTCGACCTGCCGGTGACGCTGGCGCTCTCGCTGCACGCGCCGGACGACGCGATCCGGCGGCAGCTGATCCCGTGGGCGGAGTACACGACGATCGAGGAGCTGCTCGGCGCGTGTCAGAAGTGGTTCCAGAAGACGGGTCGCGAGATCACGCTGGAGTACACGCTGCTTCGAGGGGTGAACGACAGGCCTCAGCACGCCAAGCAGCTGGCGGAACTGGCGAAGACGCTGCGCGCGAACGTGAACCTGATCCGGTACAACGAAGTCGAGGGTCTGGAGTTCAAGCGGCCCCGGACGGAGGACGTGCTGGCGTTCCAGGAGATTCTGGTGCAGGCGCGGGTGAATGCGCATATCCGAGCGTCGCGCGGGCGGGACATCGCCGCGGCGTGCGGACAGTTGCGTCATGAGCACCAGACGGCGTGAGGGCCGGCGACGACCGGTCTTTGACTCCCCCACTGTTTGTCCGTTTGATCCCTGAACCAGCGATGCTCACGACGTTCACGCCATTCGGGCCGATGCATGCCGCGACCGCGGGGGTGTTCGCGGTGTCGATGGCGGTGGCGTCGGTGCTGGGTCGGCGTTGGAGGGGCACGGCTCGGGAGGTGGCGTTTCGTCGGGTGTGGGCGTGGTCGATCGTGGTGTGGCAGATCGGGGCGGTGGCGTATTGGGCGAGGCCGTCGGGCTTTGATCTGGCGTCGAGTCTGCCCCTGCAGTTGTGCGATGTGGCGGTGTGGATCGCGCCCTTCGCGCTGCTGACACAGAGGAGGTGGCTGCGGGCCGTGCTTTACTTCTGGGCGATCGGGCTCTCGACGCAGGCGTTCTTTACGCCGGTGCTTGCGGAGGGGCCGGCGCACCCGAAGTTCTGGCTCTTCTGGGTGGGGCACACGCAGATCGTGGGGTCGGCGATTTATGACGTGGCAGCGCTCGGGTTCCGACCGAGATGGCGGGACTTTGTGCACGGGATGATCGCGAATGTGGCGTACTTCGCTCTCGTGATGCCCTTGAACCTGGCGTTCGGGCTGAACTACGGATTCGTCGGCAACGTGACGCCGGAGCACCGGACGCTGATCGACTCGCTGGGGCCGTGGCCGCTGCGGCTGGTGTGGATCTTCCTGCTGGTTCACACGATCATGCTGGCGTTGTGGCTGGTGTGGCCTCTTTCGGAGCGGATCGCGCGAGCGGGGCGGACGGCGCGCGTGCGCGGAGAAGACAGTCACTAGACTGTTCGGCGCATGACCCCACTGGTGCTGGCGCTGATCGCGCCGGCGTTTGCCATCTCGCTTGTGCTGACCTGGGCGTTGATCCGGCTTGGTCACCGCATGGGGACATTCGATTCGCCGGGTGTGCCGGGGCAGGTGAAGGCAGAGCGACGCCGGGTGCCGAACACCGGGGGCGTGGCGATTTTCTGGGGGACTGTGCTGCCGCTGGCGGTGGGTTTGGGGGCGATCCTGCTTGTGGGAGACGGGTCGTGGGTGCCGGAGGCGATGCGGGCGCATGTGGAGGGTGCGAGGTCGCAGGCGCCGGCGGCGGGTGTGCTGGTGGGTTGCCTGGCGCTCCTGCACGTGATGGGGCTGATCGATGATCGGCGGCCTCTGGGGCCGTTCGGGAAGCTGGTGGTGATGCTGGCGCCGGGGCTGGCGGCGCCGCTCTTCACGGATACGCGGCTGCTGACGTTCCTGGATGGGCACGTGGGCGGACCGTGGCTGTCGATCGCGTTGACGGCGATGTGGCTGGTCGCGGTGACGAACGCGATGAACTTCATCGACAACATGGATGGGCTGGCGGGGGGCGTGGTGGTGATCGCGGGGTCGTGCTTCCTGGCGTCGGCGCTGGTGAACGGGCAGTGGTTTGTCGGCGCGGTGCTGGCGCTCCTGATCGGCGCGACGCTGGGGTTCCTTGTGTTCAATCATCCGGCGCGGAAGCCGGCACGGATCTTCATGGGGGATGGCGGCTCGCTGATGGTCGGGTTCCTGCTGGCGTTCATGGCGGTGCGGATCACGTACATCGCGGTGGAGCCAGACCCGGCGGAGACGGCGTCGCGACTGGGGCGTTCCTGGTACGCGGCGCTGATGCCGCTGGTGGTGCTGGCGGTGCCTCTGTACGACTTCGTGAGCGTGACGCTGCTGCGACTGAGCCAAGGGAAAAGCCCGTTCGTTGGCGACATGCAGCACCTCTCGCACCGGATCGCGGCGCGCGGGCTTTCCAAGCGGCACACGGTGACGGTGATCCACATCGCGACGGCGTCGACGGCGATCACAGGGGTGTTTCTCGCGCGGCTGGAGCCGTGGCAGGCGGTGCTCGCGGGGGCGCAGGTGGTGCTGATCCTCGCGCTGCTCGGGCTGCTTGAGTTCGCGCCGCACGTGCGGGGGCTGGGTGAGAAGAGTTTGGGCGATCGGGGGCAGTCATGAGCGGCGGCGCTGTGGCGACGGCCGCGCCTGCGGCTCCCCTTCTCCCGGAGAGTGAGGCCGCGGGCGGGCTGACGACGCCTCGGGCGCTCGCATTGCTCCTGATCCTGTTCCCGACGTTTCTGCGCGTGCTGCTGGTGAATGACCCGTTCCCGATCTGGGACGTGAGTCCGTTCAAGTTCCCGGCGCCGTCGATTGGTGTGCCGCCGACGTTGGCGATGGCGCTGGATGTGATGGCGGTCGTGGGCGCGGCGATGGCGCTGGTGGTGTCGGGGATGCGGGTGCGGTTGCTGGAGCCGCTGCTTCTGGCGGTGGGCGGCGTGTTCGTCACGATGCACGCGCTCTTTGTTGATGGCGGATCGCTCGACAACCTGAGGATCGGTTCGTGCTGGGTTTCGGCGCTGTCGGCGGGGATCGGAGTGCGGGCGCTGGCGAGTGATCCCGTGGTAAGGAAGTGGGTGTTCTCCCTGGTGCTGGCGTGCGCGATGCCGCTGGCGGTGCAGTCGCTGGTGCAGGTGTTTGTGGAGCATCCGGCGACGGTGGCGTCGTATCGGGCGAATCCGCAGGCGTTTCTCGATGCGCAGGGGTGGACACCGGGCTCGGCGATGGCGCGGAACTACGAGCGGCGGCTGATGCAGCCCGAGGCGACGGGATGGTTCGGGATGGCGAACGTGCACGCGACGTTCGGCGCGGCGTTTGTGATCGGGTGGGTCGGTGTGGTGGTTGGCCCCGCGATCGAGCGGCGGCTGGCGGGCGGAAAGAATGCCAAACGCGAAAAGGGGCGGGTGACGTCGCGTGGTGGGAAGACGGGTCAGAGTGAGGCGATGCCGTCGATTCGTGGAGAGTCGTTGCTGATCGGGATCATGGTGGTGCTCGCGATCGCCATGCTGTTGATGACACGGTCCAAGGGCGGGCTCGCGGCGTGCGTGCTGGGGCTGGGGTTGATGGGTGCGGGGTGGTTGGTGTGGCCGCGGGTGATGGAGCGGATTCGCGCGAGCGCTCGCGGGGCGCGGGTGATCCAACTCGCCCCCCCACTGCTCGGGCCGCTGGTGGCGGTCGGCGTGATCGGGTTGATCGCGGTGCGCGGCTTGATCGGCACGTCGATCGGTGAGTTGTCACTTCTGTTCCGGTGGTTCTACATCTCCGCGGCGACGCGGATCTTCGGCGAGCAGCCGCTGCTGGGCGTCGGCCCGGCGGACTTCCGGCCGGCGTATGAACTGGCGAAGAACCCGTTGTCGCCTGAGGAGGTCACGAGCCCGCATTCGGTGGTGTTCGACTGGATCTCGATGCTGGGTGTTGGTGGGATCGCGTGGACTGTCATCATTGCGGGATGGGCGATGGCGCTGGGGTATGGGATGTTCGGGGGGCAGATGGCTACAAGGCCGGCGCCCGCGACGGCAGCGCCATCGAACGCGGCGCGTTCCTCGCAGCGTACGACGATCGGGTGGGCGCTCGGGATCGTCGTTCTCGCATGCACGACGGCGTTCATCATTGAGTTGGCGGGGTACGCGGACGTGCTGCCGCCGGGGACGAACCTCGGCGACATGGCGATGGTGATCTCGCAGTCGCGTCTGCCGGGGATGATCCTGTGGCTCCTCGCGGTGGCGCTGCTTCTCGCGAGGTCGATTGAGAGCTCGCGGCTGAAGTGCGTGCTCGCGTGCGTCGGCATCTCGCTCGTTGCTTCGGCGTGCATCGACGTCGCGCCGGTGTGGGCGAGCAGCGCGGCGCTGTTCTTTGTGATGTTCGGACTGACGGCGAGCGAGGACGTGGCGCCGGAGGATCGGCCCACGCGTCGCGAGCGGGCGACGAACGTGATTGGTGCGGCGATCGTGCTCTCGACGGCGACTCCGATGGTGTGGGCGGGATCTCGGGTGATGAACTGGGAGAATGAGTTGGTTGATGCCGGGCGCGATGCTCGTGAGTTGGGGCTTCTCCGAGTGCGCGCAGCGGCGCTGGAGTCTGGAAACCCGCTTCCTGGTGACTCGCGAGAGCGGTGGAAGGATGAACTGCCAGAACTCGTGAACAGTGCGTACGGCGAGTCCCTTTCTGCGATGCTCGACTCCCAGTTCACTGAGCGTGAAGACGTCGGACAAGAGGTCATTGAGTCCGTGCCCGACGGAATGAGTCATCCCGGGACCTGGCTGGCGGGGAGCGAGTGGGCGAGCGAGCAGGCCGTGACGCGCCATCGCTACTTTGTGCCCAGCATTCCCAAAGCTCTGGTTCCGGGCGCTCCGGTCTACGACCAAGCAGCGGTGAACTCGGCGATAAATGCGGTCGCGTGGGCGGAACGAGCGGCAGATTCATCCCCTCCGTCGTCGGCCACATTCGGAGCGCTGGCTCGGGCTCACATGATCTTGGCGACCGTGCGGGGTCCAACGACTTCTGTCGGCGTCGATGCAATGAATGCCGCGATCTCCGCCTTCGAGCGTGCCGCCGCCTTGGACCCCCACGGCATCACCTATCCCCTGCAACTGTTTGAGCTTGCACGCCAGACGGGGGACCGGGAGCTGGCCCGGAAATGGGCGGAGGAACTGCTGCGCCGGAACGAGAGCATGAAGCTGGACCCGGTCCGGGCGTTGACCCCGGAGCAGGTCGCCAGGGCTCAGGCGACCCTCCGTCCAAGCCCCTGACAGGAACTCTTGATTCGGCAACGACCTGCGCTAGCATTCTGACTCGCCCGAGAGGGGTCCGATGTCCCGGCGGCAGGCGCTGCTTCGTGGTCGGTCTCCTCTTTGCGCGGCGGTTGATGAGGCGATGACGATGGACGAGGAGCCCGACAGCGAGCCCGACTGACCATCTCCGGCGAGCCGATCGGTTCGCCGGGCGATCGCCCGCACACTCTCCGCATTCCTAGTTTCCACGCCGCCCGTCCGCCGGAGGATCTGATCCGGATCGAGCGGTTCGAGCAAGCGAATCACTGTCCGAGACTGCCGCACCCCGGAGCACCGCCCTGAGAGAACAGAGCGGCCTGCTCCTCAAGATCGAATCACGGAACGTCACCCATGGGCACCGACCTTTCACACATCCGCAACATTGGCATCTGCGCTCACATCGACGCGGGCAAGACCACCGTCTCCGAGCGCATCCTGTACTACACGGGAAAGAACTACAAGATCGGTGAGGTGCACGAGGGCACCGCGACCATGGACTTCCTGCAGGATGAGCAGGAGCGCGGCATCACGATCCAGTCCGCGGCGACGACGTGCCCGTGGACGCACAAGGGTCGCGACTACAAGATCAACCTGATCGATACGCCCGGCCACGTGGACTTCACGATCGAGGTCGAGCGTTCGCTCCGCGTGCTCGACGGCGCGGTGGCGGTGTTCGACGGCAAGGAAGGCGTTGAGGCGCAGTCCGAGACGGTGTGGCGTCAGGCGGATCGCTATCGTGTTCCCCGGCTCTGCTTCATCAACAAGATGGACAAGCTCGGTGCGTCGTTCGACTTCTCGTTCGGCACGCTCAAGACGCGCCTTGGCGCCAACGCGATCCCGATCCAGTACCCGATCGGCCAGGGCAACGAGTTCCACGGCATCATCGATCTGATGCGGATGGTTGCTTACTACTTCGAGGGCGAGAAGGGCGAGACGATGGTGGAGAAGCCGATTCCCGCCGACTGGAAGGAGACGGCGGAGAAGTGGCGTCACGACATGGTCGAGAAGATCTGCGAGCTCGACGATTCGCTGATGGAGAAGTATCTGTCGGACCAGGCGCCGACGGAGGAGGAGTTGAAGGCCGCCCTCCGCAAGGGCATCCGCGAGCGCAAGTGCAACGGCGTGCTGTGCGGGGCGGCGCTCCGGAACATGGGCGTCCAGGCGTTGCTCGACGCGGTCATTGAGTACCTGCCCTCGCCCACGGAGCGCGAACCGGTGCAGGGGACGAACCCGCGTGACAAGGACGAGGCGCTCAGCCGCCCGCACGACGACACGGCGCCGTTCTCGGCGCTTGTGTTCAAGGTCGTGTCGGACACGCACGGCGACCTGACGTACATGCGGGTGTATTCGGGCAAGCTGACGAAGGGCACGCGCCTGCTGAATCCCGGCAACAACAAGAAAGAGAACGCGTCGCGCATCTTCGAGATGCACGCGAACAACCGCATCCCGCTGGACGAGGTCGGCGCGGGCAACATCGTCGCGGTCGTCGGCATCAAGGACTCCTACACGGGCGACACGCTGTGCGATCCCGAGGATCCGATCATCCTGGAGCGCATGACGTTCCCGGAGCCGGTGATCTCGATGTCGATCGAGCCCAAGACGGCCGACGACAAGCGGAAGCTCTCCGAGGCGCTGATGACGATCCGGCGCGAGGATCCGTCGTTCCGTTTCACGTACGACGAGGAGACGGCGCAGACGATCATCTCCGGCATGGGCGAGCTGCACCTGGACATCATCCGGACGAAGCTCGTCCGCGACATGAAGATCAGCGTCGAGGTGGGCAAGCCGCGCGTGGCGTATCGCGAGACGATCACGAGGCGAGTCGAGTACGTGCGCGGCAAGTTCGTGAAGCAGACGGGCGGACGCGGACAGTTCGGCGACTGCCAGATCCACTTCGAGCCGTTCACGGCGGCGCAGGCGAAGGAGGAGGAGCTGGACTTCACCGAGAACGTCGCGGTCGACATCAAGGTCGTCGGCGGCGCGATCCCGAAGGAGTACGTCCCCTCGGTCGAGCACGGCATCCGGCAGACGTGTCTGTCGGGCGTGAAGTTCGGCTACCAGATGATCAACGTGAAGGCGACGATCGTCGACGGCTCGTACCACCCGGTCGACTCGTCACAGGTCGCGTTCGAGCAGGCGGGTCGCCTGGCGCCCGGCATGGAACGCTCGCTCGAGTCATTAGTGGCCAGCTTGCTGGTGACGAAGACCGGCACAAGCGCAGCTGCTGATCCGTAGTCGTGAATCGCCAGATAGCGAGATTCACGTCCTCTTCAAGCGATCGAGAAACGTCTTGGCGGCCGCCGCCGGATCGCTGGCTTTGACGATGGCGCCACTGACGGCTACGCGTTGAACGCCCGCGGCCAGCACCTGAGCCAGGCGGTCCAGATCGATGCCCCCGATGGCGAACGCGGGCAGACGAATCTCCCTGCTGACCTCACGCAGTAGCTCCATGCCGGTGAAGCGATCGAACTGCTTGGTTCCCGAGGGGAAAGTCGGCCCGACGCCGATATAGTTGGCGCCGTCGAGCACCGCTTGCCGCGCCTGTTCGATCGAGTGCGTCGAAACTCCAACCAGCCGATCCAGACCGACGATGGTGCGCGCGTCCTTGACGGAAAGTTCTTCCTGCCCGACATGCACGCCGTCGGCCTGGCACAGCGCGGCCAGGTCGGGCCGGTCGTTAACGACCAACAGCGTCGGGCTCGAATGTGTGATGGCACGCAGGCGGCGGGCACGATCGAGGAGCGTTCGATCGTCGAGCCGCTTGTCGCGCAGTTGCAACACGTCGACGCCCGCCGCTACAAGTGATCGGGCCAGCGACTCGAACTGGTTCAGCGTATCGCCACCGTCGATCAACACGTACAAGCGAGCGTGCTCGAGCCTGCTCAGGCTGCTGTGCGTGATGGCAATGGCTCGCTCCAGCGTATAGCTGCGGTATCGCAACTGCTCGAACCCTTGGCCCAGTTC
>JAPKGU010000160.1 GCA_026647565.1 Phycisphaerales bacterium
ATGCTGACCCACCACATCCAGGGTGTTGGTACCAATGGAGCCTGTCGAGCCCAGGACAGAAATGCGCAGTCGACGATCGGTCATGGCAATTGGGTGAACATGAGGGCCACAGGAAGAACCGGCAGTCACGTAGTCCTCGGTCTCGGTCAGGCGGGGGTTCTGGAAGATGTCCTCGGTCCGGCCGTGCTCGACGAGGCGGCCGAGGTACATGAACATCGTGTAGTCGCTGACGCGCGTCGCCTGCTGCATGTTGTGCGTCACGATCAGGACGGTGTAGCGGCTGCTGATCTCGTGGATGAGTTCTTCGATGCGGAGCGTGGCGATGGGATCGAGCGCCGAGCACGGCTCGTCGAGGAGGAGAACCTCGGGCTCGGCGGCGATGGCGCGGGCGATGCAGAGGCGCTGCTGCTGGCCGCCGGAAAGCCCGAGGGCGGACTGCGTGAGGCGGTCCTTGACCTCTTCCCAGAGGGCGGCGCCGCGGAGACTGCGCTCGCACGCCTCTTCGAGCACCTTGCGCCGGCGCTCTCCGTCGATTCTGAGGGAGTAGACCACGTTCTCGAAGATGGACATGGGGAAGGGATTGGGCTTCTGGAAGACCATCCCGAGGCGCTTGCGCAGATCGATCACGTCCACTTCGCGTCCATAGACCGACGAGCCGTTGAGCAGCATGTCCCCCGCGACGCGGACGCCCTCGACCAGGTCATTCAGCCGGTTCACGGAGCGGAGGAGCGTCGACTTGCCGCAGCCCGAGGGGCCGATGATGGCGGTGACCTTGCCTCTGGCGGCCCGCGTGGAGACGCCGTGGAGCGCCTTGCTCTGGCCGTACCAGAGGGAGAAATCCCGGACTTCGAGGACGGCGTCCTCGGCGACGACGGAATCGTGGATCAGGGCGGGGGGGGTTTCGCCGCGCCGGATGGCCTCGATGGTCGCGTAGTTGCGCGCCGGACGCCGCGTGTGTTCCATGGTGCGTACGACCTCGGGCTTCGTCGTGATCATGCGGAGAGGATCGTAGCGTTTGCCCGCGGGAACGCGCCCGGAGCGATCATCTTTGCGCGATCCTCACAATCGGCCGGCGCTCCGATCACCCCGGGTCTCTGCCGCCGATGCGGATCATCAGCGGCTCTCGGGTTCGGACGCGTTCGCCCTCCACGGTCAGGAGTTCGCAGGTGAGTCCGGCGGACTGGGCGCGGACGCGATCGGTGCCCTGGTCGTTGAGTGAGATCTCGAACCCGTATGCGGGCCCCGGCTGGGTGGGGAAGACGGCCCGGCCGGACTCGCGGGGCGCAAAGGCCCAGACACCGAGCGAGTCCCCGGACTCGCTCGTGAGGCGGAACTGGAAGGTCGCATCAACCGTCATGGGGAGCGGGTACCCGGCCTCGTCGCCGAAGACGTACACGACCACGCGGATGGTGTCCACGTAGCCGTTGCGGTCCCGATCCTCGAGCGGCTCGTTGCCCATGACGAGCCGCTGCGGCTTGACGCCGGCGGGCTGCTGGAACTGCGAGCGGCCGGTGCGTTCGGCGGGGGAGGACTGGCAGCCGACGATGGAGAGCAACGCGACCAGGAGTGGTGCGAGCGCCGGAGCAGGGGATGGAGTGGACGATCGGATCACCGGGGCGATTCTCCCCTGTCGCCCATGCTCTTGAAGCGGCTTGCATCCGGGTCTTGATCGCGACTTCTCTCTCGCGGCGCAGGATCGAGGAGTCCGGGATCGGCAGGATCGAGGACCTCGGGCGGTGGCGTTCCGTCGTGCATCTCGAGGGCGTCACGGATGATGCCGGGACTGGAGAGGCGCCCGATCTCGTGCTGCGTCCAGCGGTTCTGGAGCTCAACGGCGCTCGGGGAGTCGCCGGGCACGACCTTCGGCGTGAGGATCACGAGCAGTTCGGTCTTGATGTTCTCGACCTGCTTGCTCTTGAACGCGTTTCCGACGAGCGGGATGTCGCCGAGCAGGGGGACCTTCGTCCTGCGGTCCTCCAGGGTGTTCTGGATGAGCCCGCCGATGACGATGGTCTGGCCGTCCTTGACGGTCACGACGGTGTCGACCTTGCGGGTGGTGATGATCGGGGCCTCGAAGTCCTCGGAGATCTGCGTGGTGCGCGTGCTGACGGACGAGATCTCCGGCGAGATCTCCAGACGCACGAAGCCGTCGGAGCTGATGGAGGGCGTGACGTTCAGGATGATGCCGACGTCGCGCCGCTCGACGTCCGAACGGGTGTTCCCGTTGTCGAGGCGCTCGACGCCGGTGACGATCGCGATGTCCTCGCCGACCTGGATCAGCGCCTTCTCGTTGTTGTTGACCGCGACCTGCGGGCGGCTCAGGACCTCGAGTTTCCCCTGCACCTCGAGCGCCCGGATCAGCACGTTGAAGTCGTTGGTCGAGATCGAGAGGTTCGCGACACCGAGGGCCGTCGCGACGCCGGCGCCCGCGCCGAGCGAGCCGAACTTCCACATGTTGCCGCCGAAGGGGCCGGCTTCGAAGTCCATCCCCCACTGCTTCCTCGCGTCCAGCGTCACTTCTGCGAGCAGGACCTGGATCATGACCTGGGGCGGCGCGGCATCGAGCTCCTCGATGATCGACTTGACGATCTCGGCGTAGCGGGGCGAGGTCGAGACGACGAGCTTGTTGCTCTTGCCGTCGCCGACGACCGTGACCTCCTGTTCGAGCTGGCGGGAGAGCGAGCCGGACTGCTCGGGCCCGAGCGTGGAGCGGACCTTGGTCGATTCCTCCTGGAAGTAGCGCGCGAGCGTGCGTTCGACCTCGTCGGCCTTGGCGTACCGCAGCTTGTAGACCAGCTGCATGCGCTCGGTGGCCTCGATGCCGTCGAGCTCATCGACGACGGACCGCACGAGATCGAGATACTCCTGGGTGCCGGAGACGAGCAGCGTGTTCGTCCGCGCGTCGATCGTGATCGAGAGCTCTTTGCGTGAATCGGGGATCGGCGTGAGCGTCGTGGAGCTGAAGGACGGCTCGCCCGGGGCGGCGCCGGCGTCCGGCTCGCGCTGCGTGGGCACGAGGACGAGCCGGTCGCCGTCCTGCCGGAGACTGAAGAGGTCCTGGAGGACCTGGGCCATGGCGCGAGCGTCGGCGTTCTTGAGACGGAACCACTCGACCTTGCGCGAGCCGGCGCTGGTTGCGTCGAGGTCGCCCACGATGGCGTTGATGATCTCCATCATCGCCGGTGGTGCCGCGACCATCACCGAGTTGGTGCGCAGGTCCGGTGTCAATCGGACCTGCTCGCGGATGGCGCCGTCGATCGCGGCCTCGGTCGGCTGGGCGCCGGTCGCGCCCTGGATCTCGGACGCGATCTGGTCTCTGAGGTAGCGGAGGCGTGTGGCCTGAGACGCACCGATGCCGCGTGCGCCGCCGAGGGAGCGGCCGGCGAGCACGTTCTCGAGGAGATTGACGACCTCGAGCGCGTTTGCGGTGCGCAGCTCGATGCGTTTGACCTCCTGGACGGCGGTCACCTCGGCGGACTCGATCCGCTCGACGATCCCGCGGACCGCGTTCACGTCGGCTTCGGTGCCGCTCACGACGAGCGCGTTCAGCTGCACGTTCGGGAGGACGCTGACGGCTCGCTGGCCGCGACGGGCGATCTCCTTCTGGACGTAGAGCGTGTTGACGGTCTCGGAGATGTCGCTGGCGCGCCCCTGGGTGATGGGGATGAGGGCGGTGCGTTCGGCGCCGGCGATCGCGGCGGCGTCGGAGGCGAGTGACCCGACGAGGTCCTGGATGACCTTCAGGTTCTCGTCGCTGCAGGCGACGATGAGGAGCGAGTTCGCGGGGTCCGGCTCGATGCTGAAGGCGTCTTCGGGCTGCGCGACCGATCCGGCGAGGCGGGCCGCGTCGAGCCGTTCGCGCATGAGGCGCTGGATCCGCGGGGCCATGGCGCCGACGTCTCCGACGGGGACCGGGATGACGTGAAGTCCGACCGACTCGTTGGCCTCTGCAACGTCGAGCGTCTTCACCAGGGCTTCAAGGATGGAGAAGCTCCGGGTGCTCGTGGAGGCGATCAGGGCGTTGGTGCGCGTGTCGGCGGTCACGACGAGCCGATCCTCCGGACGCATCGCCCCCGTGCCCTCGCGCTGGCGGAAGATGTCGGAGACCAGGCCGGCGACGCGGGTCGCGGCGGCGTTCTGGAGAGGGAACACGCGCACGGTGTTGGACGCGGACGCGGCCTCGATGTCGAGCATCCGGACGAGTTCTCTGACGACGCGGATGTTGCCGGCGGAGCCGATGACGACGAGGGCGTTCATGGGCTCGGCGGGCTGGATGACCAGGCCGGTCATGGGGGCGAACAGATCGGCCTGCACGACGTTCTCGCCGACCTGGGCGACGGCGGGACTGGCGTTTGCGGCTCGCGGCTCGATGGGGGCGCCGGATTGATCGACGATGCGGAGGCGCGCGATCTGGCGCTGGATGCCGAGGGCCTCGGGAGTGCCGGAAAGCCCCTGGACGAGCACCCTTCGGAGCATGTCGGCCATCGACGTCGCGTCGGCGTGCTGGATCTCGATGATCGCCGGCTCGATCCAGCTGGTGGCCTCGGTGCTGTCAAGGTCCTTGATGAGGATCTCGACGAGCGCGACCGCCTCCTCGCGTCCCGCGACGACGAGCGTGTTGGTCCGGTCGTCGACGGCCAGCGCGATCTCGCCCGCGAGCGCCTTGCCCGTGGCGGTGGAGGGAAGCCCCTGCCTCTGCGTTCCGGGGAGCCGGCGCAGCGCCTCGCCCTGACGGAAGAGCGTGTCGACGACGGTGCGGACGCGCACGGCGGAGGCGTTCTCCAGCGCGAACATGCGGATCACCACGGCATCGCCGGTCGCCAGCGTGTCCAGGGTGTCGATGACGGCGCGGATCGCTTCAACGTTTGCGGGCGTCGAGGCGACGAGCACCGAGTTTGTCTCCGCGTCCGGCACGAGCCGGATGGGCTTTGAAAGATCAAGATCGAGCGCGGGCCTGCCCACGCCCTCCCGCAGCACCGAGAGGCGGCGCACCTGCTCCGCCAGGGCCCGTGCCGGACCCGTCTGCGCCTGCTGATCGGCGGGGTTCATCATCGCGCGGAGCGTGTTCACGAGCGGCGCCGCAGCGGCGAGCTTGAGCCGCACGACGTCGACCGTCTGGGTCGGCTCGATCGGCTGTGAGTCCAGCTGCCTGATGAGTCCGGTGACGATCCTCGCGTCGGTCGGGCCGGCGACCACGGCGATCGAGCGGCGCGTGGCGAGCGCGACGGTGACAACGGGCTCCGACACGATGCCCGGCCGATCCGCGGGCTGCGGGCCCGAGATGCCGAGCTGGTCGAGCTGTCGCTTGAGGTCGGCGGGCGACGTGTTCTCGACATCGACGATCGTGACGACCTGGCCAAGCCCCGGCGTGATGTCCTCACCGTCGGCGGTGCCGAACGCGGGCGCATCGAGTTCCTTGGCGGTCCGCTCGATCTGCTCGAACAGTCGCTGGCTGGATGCGACGACGAGCGCGTTGCTGGTCCGGTCGATCTCGATCGCCAGCGTCTCCTTGTTCTGCTGGGCGACGGGCTGGAACGAGGCGAGGAGGGTCTGGCGGAGGCGTGCCGCGGGCACGTGCTCCAGGCGCAGCACGCGCGTCGCCAGTCGTGTGATGTCCGCCTGTCCCTGAAGGGCGTCGGCGAGGGCGCGCACCTGCGAGAACTGGGCCTCCTCGCACCGCACGATGAGCGCGTTGCTCGTCTCGTCGCCGACGATGACGAGGGCACGCGGATTGGAGTTCCGCCCCTGCCCGCTGGCGGCGAAGACCTCGCGGATCGAGTTGGCCACGGCGGTGGCGCTGCCGCCACGGAGTGGGATGATCCTGGCCTCGGGCATGCGCGAGGACTCGGGCTCGTCGAGGCGTGCGACGATGGCGCTGATGCGGTCAAGGTCGCGTTTGCTCGCGAAGACGACGAGCGAGTTGGTCTGGACCTCGGCGGAGACGGAGGGCGCCGGATCCTGATCGACGAGGAGCGCGGGCGGGAAGTTCTCGCCGGCGCGGGCGGGCCCGCGGTTGGTGGCGAGATTCCTGATGCGTGCGTCGATCTGCTCCTGCATCACGGAGCGGAACCCGTCGGAGATGGCCCGTGCGACACCGGTGGCGTCGGCGTAGCGGAGGGGGATCACCTCCATCTGGCGGGCGCGGTCGTAGTCCTCGGTGTCGAGCTTGGCGAGCATGGAGCGGATGCCCTGCCACTGCTCGGCCTCTGCGCTGACGACCAGCGAGTTGGACATGGGGTCCGCGACAATGGTCACGTTTCGGGCGCCGGGCGTGGTCGCCTCGGGCGCGGTCCTTCCGTAGAAGACGCCGAGGGCCTTGGAGGTCTGCTCGGCATCGGCGAAGGAGAGCTTGACGAACTCGGTCGTGCGCGTCGTCGTCGCGGGAACGTCCAGCGCCTTGACGATCGCCTCGATCTCCGCCAGCTGGTGCACCGGCGCCGAGACGGAGAGCGTGTTGTCCGTTGTCGAGTAGTCCAGGTTGATCGGCGCGTCGCCCGGGGCCTTCGGACGGTTGCGGAGCAGCTCGTTGAGCGACGCGTGCACACGGTCGACCACGGCGTGCTCGAGCCGGATCCGCTTGAATCCCGCGGCGGCGGCCGTCGGCTGCTCGTCGATCTTCCGGACGTGCCCCAGAACGATCTCGATCGCCTCGGGCGTGCCGGAGAGCAGCAGCGAGTTCGAGCGTGCCACGGGCGTGATCGTCACCTTGACGGTCGGCGGCAGGGCCGCGCGGAGCGCCTCGGCGACCTCGCTCGCGCGGGCGGCCTCGAGCTTGACGGTGGCGAGCGTCGCGCCGCCGTCGACCGGGGGCGAATCGATCTGCTTCACGAGCGTCGCGATCTGCTCGTGCGCCTCCTGAGGAGCCGAGACGATCAGCGTGCTGGTGCTGGGCTGGGGCGTGACGATCACCTGGTCCTCGGACTTGCCGGTCCTCGGGAACATCGATCGGATCGTCTGCGCCGCTTCCTGGGGCGTCGCGTTGATCACGGCGTACGCCTCGATGACGCGGTTCTCGCCGAGTTCCGGCTGGTCCATCTGCGCGACGAGATCTCGCAGGAGCTTCATGCTCTCCGCGTCGCCCGAGGCGATCAGGACGTTCCCTTCCGGCGAGCCGATCACGGAGATGGAGTCGGCACGGAGGCCCTGCGCCTGGCTGCGCGACGCGAAGAAACGCTGGAGACTCTGCGCCGCACGCTCCGAGGAGGCGTGCTCCAGACGGATCGTCTCGATGGTTGCGCCCGCGCCGCCGACATCGAGCTCCTCGATGTACTTGGCCGCGGCGTCGACACGCTCCTTCTTGCCGACGAGGATGAGCGATCTGCCGGTCCGATCGATCTCGGCGGTGACGCCGTCCGGGTCGGGACCGCGCCAGGACCGCCATCCCGGCGTTGCCATGGCGCGCTCGATCACGCCCTTCACGGCGGCGAGGTCCGCGGACTTGACGCCGACGGCACGGACCACCATCGCGGCGGACTCGGTCGGGGCCCGGTCCATGGTGGCGATGATCTGCTCGACGGTGTCGAGCGTCTCCTTGCGCCCGAGCAGGACGATCGAGTTCGTTCGCTCGTTTGGCTCCAGATAGAAGCGGTCCTTCGGACCCTCGTTGCCTCTGGCCCCGATCATTCGGTCCCACTGCATCTCGCCGGCGAGATTCTGGAGGGTCGGGCCGATGTCCATCACACGCGCGTTCTTCAGCTCGATCATTCGGAACATGAAGTCTCGCGACTCGGCGGGCTGGTCCATCGATCGCGCGAGCTCGATCGCTTCCTTGAGTTCCGCGGGGGCGCCGGTGGCAAAGAGGGTCCCCGACGCGTCGTCGCCGATGAACTGGCTCTTGGGCTGCGTCTGCTGCGCCGGTCCCTGACGCCTCGCGTCGAAGAGACGCTGGAGGGTCGACGCGACCTCGCTCGGTCGTGCGTGCTCGAACTTGTGACGCTGGATCGCGAGGCGATCGCCGGTGGGGCTCTGATCGAGCACGGAAACGAAGCGCTCGATGACGGGCATGGCCTCCTCGGGCGCCGCGACGATCAGGGACGTGCCGCCGGGGCTCGGCACGACGCGGATCGACCCCGGCTCGATGCGCGCGAGCACGTCTTCCCGTGCGACGCCGTCGCCCGGGATCGACCACTCCATTGAGCGCAAGCGCCTGGCCTGGAACCCGCGCGGCTGCGCGCTCACGAGGTCGCCGATCGCCTGCACGACCTGCTGCGCAGTCATCGACTGAAGCGGGATCACGCGCAGCGACATCGTCGTGCCGTCGCGCGGATGGGTCATGGAGGCGATCAACTCGCCGACGACGGTGAAGTCGGTGTCGTTGGCCCAGACGATCAGCGCACCGCCGGTCGGGTCGGGGGCGACGGTGACGGCGGCGGTGAAACCGCTCGGATTGTCCGGGCGCGTCCGCCCGATGCTGGCGACGGTCTGGTTGACCAGGCCCGCCACGCTCTGCGCGTCGACCGTTTCGGGGAGCGTCACGATTCGAACCTTGCCGGGTTCGGCGGGGAGACTCCGCTCCAGTTGCGAAGCGAGTGCCGCGATGCGGTCGGTGACGCGGGGCGAGCCGACGACGATGAGCGAGTTTGTCGCGGGATCAACGCCGATGGTGACGCCACCGTCGTCGT
>JAPKGU010000161.1 GCA_026647565.1 Phycisphaerales bacterium
ACTACAGCGTGGACACGCAGATGCGATGAAAGGAGCCATGGCGATGAAACCCTGGACCGCATTTGCAATTGCAATCTGCTGCACCCTCGGCCTTGGAGCTTGCGCGAACGACGACGACGATGACCCGGGCGTGCAGCAGGAGCCTTCGTTCTGCCGCGAGCGGGACGCCAACCTGTGCGCGCACACCGCTGGCTGCACGTGGGACGCCGCAGGCGACGGAAGCTGTCAGCCTCGGACGCCGAACCAGTGCGATGGTCTGAACGAGCAGTCGTGCAAGGCCAATCCCGCCTGCGTGGTGATCACCGCGTGGCCCGCGGCGAACCCAGGCGGGCCGCAGCAGTTCGTCGGGTGCTGGCTTGCGGAGCTCATCCCGGGAGCCTCGATGAACTGCACGGCATCTGGGCCGGACGCTCCATGTTGGGTGGTCCACCAGGACTGGACGGCCGCCGGCTGGGCGAAATGGGGCAGCTGCACCACTGAGACGGCGTCTCAGGAAGAGTGCATGGAGGGATCTCCGTTTTCGTCCCAGTGACGCTCGGTGAGCTTGGCCAAGACACAACGAGCCGAAGGGGTGCGCGTCTCCCCCCGCCGCGTGTGCGCGGGCAGCAGCAAGGCAGCTGGTCTACGCGCAGGCGGGCGTCGCCGAATACTGGATCGTCGATCCGACGGACCGCACCATCGAGCTCTGCGCAGGGTTGAACACGGTCGCGGTGGCTTCCACGCGAGCCGAGTCCCGGATGCTCTCGGGCCTCGTGGTGGACACCGACGCGCTGTTCCGCTGAACAAGGTGGGGAGTCAGCACTAGAGCGAAACCAGCCTCAGCGCCCGCAGGCAGCCCGCGCTCGGCTGGAGGGCGCCACTCGCGGTGCGGTTCAGGTCACGGCACAGAACGTCGCGCGAGCCGAAGCGTGGCTCCACAAAGTGGAGGACCCCAGACTGGGATCGGCATGGGCTGCCCGCGCGCCGGATGCGTGGCCTGCTCGGCGCTCGGGGGCTCACTTGCGCCGCACGCGGTACAGCGCAGGATGCGGCCATCCGGTGGCGCTGCGCGCGCCGACGAACCAGAAGGAACCCTCTTCGTCCACCACGCCGCCTTGAGCTTGGATCGGCGGTGCCGGCTCGCTCCAGGTGGTGCCATCCCAATGATAGGTGCTCTGGTTGCCGGTAAACCACAGGTCAGTCTCGTGTCGCCCAACGATGGCGTTGGGACGGAATTCCATCGGAAGAGCTCTGTGCGCAACTGAACGACCCGCGATCCGGACCACGACCTCGCACTTCGGGCCCTCGCCGGCGCGGTCGCCATGAAGTACGGGTCGGGGCAGCGAGTGGGCAAACACAACTCCTTGGGTTGACATCCAAGTGTAGGAGAAGTCCCTGGGCAGGCCCCACCTGGGGGACCAGGACACTCCGTCGAACTCGTACACTGTCCGTGGCCCTCGTGGACGCAGACTGTGTACGAGTGCATGTCGCCGACCCGCAACACCGTGCGGGATGGCATCGGGCTCAATGGCGGCCTCCGCGCTTCTCCATCCGAACTCGTCTTGGACCTCTACGCCGGTCTCGGTGCGAGCCAGCCAAACTCCATCTTCGGAGACGGGGCTTGCAGGATAGATCCCGGTACTCTGGCGACAGTGGAGCTGCCCGTCCAAATCCACCCGCGAGACGAGCATGCGTGCGCCGCTGGTCCCGAGCGCAAGACCGCCGTGCTCGTCCGCCGCGACATAGCGATACCCCGGAAGTGGTGCCGGCCCGGACGGTGGGGGCGTGCGGAGCGCACGGTCCGCCGCCTTCTCCCGGATGCAAAGGGCGGTTTCGCGAACGACGCGCTTCCCGTCGTGTTCCATCAACCTGTCGGGCGTCAGGATCCACGCCCGCCCAGCACGTACCGCGATCGCCTTCACAGGCGTGGCATCCGGAAGGGCGAGCTCATCGAGGGTGTACGCAAAAGTGGCAATCGGGCCACGGGGACACTCAGGCTTGGCTGCCGCCGTCGCGGAAGGTGAAGCAGGCGCGATCGGCGCTGGCGCACTGGCCACGGGTGCGCGAGGGGAGGCCGGGCCGCTCTCACGCCCACCGCAAGCGACCATCCCACAGTAGAGCAGCAGGGCGATCCCTGCGCGGCGCCACACGCGCGAAGCATAGCTTGACGAGCGAGAAAAAAAAGAATCCATCATTCCAACATGGGGAGACTTCTCGCTTCGATCTTCGTGATCACGGGTGTGTGGGCGGTGTCATGCAGCCCGTCGAATGATGCGTCAACCAAAGGGCGGTCCACCTCCGCCTTGTACGGCGGCACGGTCATCCCAGACGCGAGCCAAACCGGGGTCGTGTATCTCGAGTGGTTCGTGAACCAGAACGACCTCGTCGCATGCTCGATCGGGACCGGCGTGCTGATTACCTCCACCACGATTCTCACAGCCGGACACGCGGCAGACTACGAGCACGCCAAGTACATGTGCAGCCCGAAGGTCCCCAAGTTCCTCCGCATCACGATGCCCGCGCCTGCGGATGCCGGTGGGGACACGAAGGCGTGGATCTCGTGCGGCACGACGTGCGGGGAGAAGCTCCACCCCAAGTACCGGGGCAAGTGCGGCGATGCCACTTGTGACACCAACGAGAGCCCGACGTCGTGTCCGGGCGATTGCCCGACGACCTGCGGCAACCACACGTGTGAAAGCCCCCAGGACTACGAGACTCTGGCCTCGGGCTCGAAGCGGTCCGTTGCGTGCCCAAAGGACTGCCCGACCAGCAGCGACAATGCCGACGGTTCCGACGCCGCGCTCATCGAGACATCGACCACGTTCAAAGTGGCCGGTGACCCCTTCCACGAACGGCGTATCACCCGGAAGGCGACGAGTGACTTCTACAACTCGAAGCTGACCTGCTACGGGATGGGACCTGGAGCCGCAAAACCCTACGGCAGCGACCCGAACAAGTACGCTGCGGGAGTGCTTCGAAAGGCCGACTTCACAGCCATGAAGTTCCCCCCCCCCCTGAGCTCTGGCGCGGACAAGCTCGGCCAGCTCAGCTGGCCGAACATGTTTGCGATCAGCCGAGGCGGCGAAGTGGAGGCCGGCCCGTTTCAGGACGACGCCGGCGAGCATCTTCCGATCACGGTCCGCGGCGACTCCGGTGGTCCGTGCATTGCCCACACCACAGGGACGGCGGGCGACATCGTGGGCATCGACCACGCGGGCTCCGACAACAAGAGCGGCGGGTACGACGCGCCCGAGTGGGCGCACTTCTCGGCTGCCTCCGGATTCCGTGACTTCGTCGATTGCCGGCTCAAGCAGCGCAACACCGGCATCTGGTGTGACGCTGACGGCGATGGGGTCGCGGACGACAAGGCTCGCATCGGCAAGAGTGCCCTGAACACCCTCACGTTCGTGGTCGAATTCAACAACGGCGCCCAGAAGGTCGAGTTCGACACCCTGGTCCCCGCGAGCCTCGCCGACGTCGGTTGCCTCATCCCGGGCGACTTCGACGCGGACGGGGACGCAGATCTCCTCTCGACCATCGGCGCAGCCATCAGCGCGATTCCCGCGTACTTCAACGGAGCCGCGGCGAGCTCCTTCTCGTTCAGCAAGGTGGCGGCGTGGCAGCCGGCCGGGCCCTACTCTTACTACACAGTCGGTCGCTTCGACGGCGACGCGGTGGACGACGTACGCGCGGTGCGCTTCGACGGCAGTGAAGACGTCTTCCTCGGCGAAAAGAACGTCGGGCTGACGACCCCCGCGCACTTCATGCCGCGCGGCTTCAACTGGTACGGCCCTGGGGACGAAGAGACGTTCGCCATCTCCGCGCCCGGCAGCAACGTCGGGGGAGCCTGCACGGCCGATGGGAAGGCGTGCGCGTCCGACGGGGAGTGCTGCGGCGACGGCAAGTGCGTGGCCGTCTCGCCGGACGCCGGCGCGGACGCGAGCGCGCCGGACTCAGGGGACGCAGGAGGGGAGGGCGGGCCACAATCGGTTTGCCAGGGCGGGGCGGGCATCCAACCGATCTCAGGCGCCGTCTACCTGCTGGCGGACAACCCGTCCCAGACTCCGGACGGCCTCGAGCTCTCCGGACTCTCGCTCAGCGTGCTCAGCACCCTCTCCCCGACTCCATTCGGCTACGCGTCATCGCCGGGAGATCTGTTTGGAAAAACGCTCGCGTGGGGCAGCTTCGACGGCGATCACAATCGCCAGGATTTGGTCATCGGCGCTCCGGGCGTGACCGTCGAGGTCTCGATCGCGGACGCGAGCACCGCGACCAAGCTTCCAAACGCCGGAATCGTGGCCGTGTTCCGGCGGGATGGCAGCGCTCCAAACGGATTCGACGCGGTAGCCTTGGACCGAAAGGCGCTCGCGGGTGATCCGGTGGAACGCGGAGCCTTCGGCCAGCACCTCGCAGCAGGCGACTTCAACGGCGACTCCCGGGACGACCTGGCGATCCGCAGCGCGACCGACGTGCAGATTCTGTACGGGCAAGCGGGTGTCGGTCTGAAGCCGACCGGCACCGAGCCCATCCTGACGAGCGCCGACCTCGGACTGGGCCTGCCCGCGTCGCTCAACGGCGGGCTCACTACGGGGGACTTCAACTGCGATGGCTACGAAGATCTCGCCATCGGTGACTCACTGGAGACGGTCACCGTCCCGGGGCCTGATGGGGGCATGCTCGCGATCTCCGGCGCCGTGGTCATGCTCTACGGGAGCAGCTCTGGGCTCGACAAGAACCGGCAACAACGCATCGACCGTACCACCATGACCGGTCTCGCCGGCGGCAGGATCGGCGAGGGGCTCGCCGCGGGCAACTTCAACGGCGATTCCCGCAATGGCCGTCCATGCGTCGACCTCGCGCTCCATGTGAGCGAGGGCACGGGCTCGATACCGAACGGCGCAGTCCACGTGCTGTTCGGAGGCAGCGATGGGCTCCGTGCATTCGGCGCGCAGCACTTGTACCAAGGGGGCCCTGCCGCGGACGGTACCATCATCAGCGACACGAGCGAGCCGGGGGACGGCTTCGGGCTCCACCTCGCCATTACGCGTGCTGACCTCGATCAGTTCGATGACCTTGTGATCGGCGCCTTCAACGAGAACGGCACGACGGGCGCCGCCCACGTACTGCGCGGCGGCCCGGATGGCATCACCGCGACGGGCCAAGCCTTCTGGCGCCAGGGAGACCCATCGCTGATCCCCGACAAGCCGGAGACCGTCCCGAACCCGAACCCGCTCTCCGCCGGCGATCGATTCGGCTGGAGCGTCGGGGGAACGAGCAACGGCGTGATCGTGGTCGGGGCTGCGTGGGAAGACTTGGCGCCAGTCGTCGGTGCGCCGGAGGTGCCGAACACTGGCTGGACGGCGATCATTCGCGTCAAGGATCAGAGCGTCACCGCCAGCAATCCGCTCCAAATCGACAAGGTACTCCCATTGGCGGAAACACCGCTGTACCGCGACGCGTTCTTGGGGTCGGCACTGACGAAGGCACGTCCGGCATTCGTCGCGCGCACCAAGGTGCTCCCGCGATACGCCGGCAACCTGGTGCTCACCAGCGGTTCACGGCTGGCGTGCCTGCCCGACGCGACGCCGCCGTCTCTTGGCTCCGTGACGATCACGCCGTCCTGTCTCTGGCCGCCCAACTCGAAGCTCGTGGTCTACGAGCTCGGTTCGAACATCAAGTATCAGGTGAGCGACGATTGTGATCCTCAGCCGACCGTGCGCATCGTGAGCATCACGAGCAGCGAGCCCGCGTCCGGCCAAGCCGCATTCGGGTTCGACACTGACAGCGCGTGCCTGCGATCGGAGCGCCTGGGAAGCGGCGCCGGGCGGAGCTACACGATCACCCTCGAAGCGCGCGATGCCTCGGGCAACGTGAGCCACGTCACCACGACCGTCTCCGTGCCGAAGGCTTCTTCTTCAGGCTGCGCCGTGGCACCCGGCGCCTTCGCGAAAGACGGAGACCCGCGCTGCACGTTCCAATGAGATCGGAAGCTGGCCCCACGCGCCGACCCAGCCCTTCCCTTCCCCGCGCCGCCTGGTTAGAAGCGCAACATGTCGCTGACCGGCGCACAGCTCTTCCTCGACGGCGGCGCCGATGCGCTGCTGATCGACGGCGGCGCGTAGGAAAAGTGAACTGCCAAAAACCCACCGACTCCGAGAGTACGCGGCGGCGAAGCTCGGGTCGAGCGCCGCCCGCAAACCGCGCAAACCGGGACGGGGTGGTCTGCAGGGGGCGTTTGGCGGAGATTCTCGGCGTCGCGCGGAGCGCAAGGCACACCTCCGCCCTCGGGGAGGCCAGTGGACTCACTCCTTCCCGAACCCCAACCCCAACTGCTCGGGCACGCACAGCCTCGCGCGCTCGGCCGGCGGCGCTCTCGGCCCGAGGCCGTGCTCCGCGAGCAGGCGGGTGATCTGGGCGCGCGTGTTGGCAACCTCGGCCCAGTACCCCTCCGGGCATCGCGAAGCGCGTCGCATCGGACCGGAGCAGCGCGGGCAGGTCTCGACGTCGGCGGCGAAGACGACCCTTGGAAGTCCCCGACGGGGGACGTGCGCGAGCAGCCACGCCCAGCGCTTGCGTGGCGCCGGCGCGTCGTCTTTGTCGCCGAGCAGGTCGAGCTGATCGCCGCGCGCAGGCGGAGGTTTGTTCGCGGTCGAGTCGGGCGGCGGCTGAGGGACGACGAGGCGCCGGCGCGAGGAGTGGCTCGACAGCACGCCCAAATACCTGAGTAGATGCCAGCGAGGCGGGGGCACCGCGGCAACCAGACGCGGGATGATGTCGGCCGGCTCGAACACCAGCGCGCGGGTGCCGTCCCTCTTCAGGGACTTCCAAGGGTCGTCGCGCCAGGCACGCTTGAAGCTGAGCTCGAGCTTGCCGTCCGCTCGGCGCTCGAGGCGGTCCTGCGCGATGGGCGGACGGGTGATGTCCCCCGTCGGGGACTTCCAAGGGTCGTATTTGCCGAGGCGATCCACCCGGCGGCGGTCTCGGCCGTCCACGACCTGTGCGGCATGGATGTTGACCCCGCGCACCTCGGCGATGGGCTGGTCGGTCGCGTCGGCGGCGCGTGGGCGCGCGGGCGGGTCGGGTGATGCGATGAGGCGAAGCGGCGGTTTTCCTGCTTGGTCGCCGCTCACGGAGAGGCCCTGCGCGGCGGCGGCGTCCCCCGTCGGGGACTTCCAAGGGTCGTAGCAAGCGGCGAGGCCGGGCTCATCGCGGGCGAGCTCGGGCGGCGTGTCGTCGCCGAGCTCTGGGTCGGGACTTCGGCCGTGCGCTCGGAGGATCTTCTCGATGCGCGCCGCCGTGCGCGCGGCGACCTCGGCGATGTCGGCTTGCGTGGGCGTGTCGAGTTCACGGAACTCGAGCGACGCGCGCGGGTCGTCTTTCTCGTGCACGTACACGCCGTCGAGCACCAGCGCGTGGAAGTGCACGTTCAGCCGGAGGGCGCTGTCGGTCCTCTGGACCGCGACCACGCCGCCCGTGTGTGCGTCTGCGACGCTCGCCAGGCCGAGCTCGCGCTTGGCGCGCCAGCAGAGCGAGCGGTCTACCTCCGCCATGAACGCGCTCACCACCTCGGCGCAGAGCTTGCGGTCGTAGCCGAGCAAGGCGCGCAAGCCCCAGGGCAGAGAGCAGATCCAGTGCCGGATGGGCACTCGCGGCAGGACGCTCTGCTCCAAGTGCACCGCCGTGTCGGCCATGCGACGGCCGAGGCAGGAGGGGCAGAACCCGCGCTGCTTACACGAGAAGGCCACCAGCTCCGAGTAGCCACACTCGCGACACACCAGGTGCAGACAACCGTACTCGAGCCGCCCGCAGCGCAGATACTCCTCGAACTCCTTCACCACGAAGCGCGGCAGCCCGCCGTGCTCTTCGGCGCGCTCGAGGAACGCTGGCCAGTGCGCCTCGACCGTCTGGTAGAGCACGGTGCTCTCCGGCCGGTGACGGAGGCGCGAGCGCTCGGGCGCCGCGAGCACGTGTGCGTGATGGCCCACACCAGCGGCGCATCAGCGAAGAGCATGCCCCGCACGAATGGGCCGGGATCTGCGGCGACGCGCCTCGGCGAGAGTGGCGAATCGCCGGCGAGCGGGTGGCGATCGCCACCCCTCACCTGACGCGCGCAGGCGTCACAGCCCCTGCGGGCGCCGTCTTCCCCGCTCGGGCGAAGCCCGAGCTTGGGGAAGACCGCCGGCGCGCACGAGCGCGAAGCGCGAGGAGCACCGGCGAGTTGGGGCAACATCACCTCCGAGGCCCGGCGTGGCGTGCGGGCTTCGCTGCCCATGGCGCAAGCTCTGTGACACGCCGCACCAGACGCTCTCGATGGCGCATTCGGGTTCGAGCTCTGGATCTCGCGTCAATCACTACGCGGCGTGGCGCAGAGCGTGCGCCGCCGAGCGGAGCCCGTGCGCCACGCCGGGCCGAGGAACCACGAGCCGCTCGTGACACTCAGCGAC
>JAPKGU010000162.1 GCA_026647565.1 Phycisphaerales bacterium
GGGGGCGGGCGGGCACCCGATTGATCTGTGCCGCTACCAGATCGTGAACAACTACATGGGGCGTGCGCCGCTGATCAACTCAGGCGGCGAGTCCAAGGGCGCGAGCGATCTGCAGGAGGCCGTGTACACCGCGGTCGTGAACAAGCGGGCCGGTGGCGCGGGGCTGATCTCCGGGCGCAAGGCGTTCCAGCGTCCCATGAAGGAGGGCGCGGGGCTGCTGCAGGCGATCCAGGATGTGTATCTGGATAAGCAGATCACGGTGGCGTAAAGGAGAAGAAGGCACAAAGGCAAGAGCAGCCGGAGTGCCTTTGCGGGTGCTAGGTGCTGAGTGAAGAGTTGAGCAGAATGTGAGCTGCCCGGTGGGAGAGCCCGCCGGGCGGTTTGCTTTCAATGCGGGGTTGCTCGTCGTCCCAGTCGTTGTTCCAGTCCGCATCCTCGGACTGTTCGAAGCGCGTCGGGGGCACGGCCAGAGACTTCTCTTGATCGTGATTTCTTGGGCCGTGTCGACACGCCGAGACCGCGCTGGTTCCGGCCTCAACGCGGGCCGGGAACCAGTGGCGCCCCAAGCCGGTCGCCGCTCTGGAGAGCGTTGCCATCGAAGGCAGGCAGAGAGGACTCACCACAGAGGCGCAGAGAGCACAGAGAAAGCATGAAGGGGTCGAGAAGCGGTGGCGCTCGTGGTTTGCGAAGGCACACCGCTCTGGAGAGCGGCGCCATCGAAGGCAGGCGGAGAGGACTCACCACTGAGGCGCAGAGAGCACAGAGAAAGCACGAAGGGGTCGAGAAGCGGTGGCGCTCGTGGTTTGCGAAGGCACACCGCTCTGGAGAGCGGTGCCACCAGAGAGGCCGCCTATTCGGGGATCGCCGTCTGGCGCACCTCTGCCACGCGTGTGGTGAGGGCGCCATGGGGTCCGTCGATCTGGGCGGCGAGGGAGGCGGCCTCGTCGAGGAGTCGTGCGGCCTCGGCGCGGTGGGGTTCGGGGACGGGCGTGGCGTCGTCGGGGAGGCCCGTGCCGCGGAGGATGGCGACGAGCATGAGGCGTGAGGTGACGCGGCGCGGGTGCGGGTCTGGGTAGGCCTTGTCGGAGAGTCTGACGACGTCGCGCATGGCGAGTTCGGCCTGGTCGAGGCGTCCGAGTTCGATGCGCGTGCGAGCGAGGTTTGAGACGGCGACGAGTGTGTCGGGGTGCTCGGGGCCGAGGAGTGAGGTCCGGGTCTGGACGAGTTCGATGGCGATGGGTTCGGCCTTGTCGAACTCGCCGAGTTCGCGGTAGACCTCGCTGAGGGTGACCATGGAGGTGATGGTGTTGGGGTGGGTGGGTCCGAGGACGCGTTTGCGTCCGTCGAAGGCGTCGAGGAGGTGCGGGAGTGCTTCGCGGCTGCGGCCGAGGCGGTGCAGCAGGACGCCGACGTTGGTGCGGCTGGAGAGGGAGTAGGGGTGGTCCTTGCCGCTGGTGCGCTCCATGGACTCCATCGCTTCGATCATGAGTTCGAGGGCGCGGTCGGTGTCTCCTCTTGCGAAGAGCGCGGCGGCGAGGTTGTTCTTGGCGGCGATGGTGTTCTGGTGGTCGTTGCCGAGGGAGCGGGCGGAGGTCGCGACGGCACGTTCGTGGAGGGCGAGGGCCTCGTCGGCGCGTCCGAGGTCGTCGAGGACGAAGGCGAGGGACATGACGGAGACGATGGTGTCGGGATGGTCTTCACCGAGGACGCGGGTGCGGGCGTCGAGGACCTCGTGGAGGAGCGGCTCGGCCTCGGCGGGTCTCTTGGTGGCGTTGAGGAAGAGCGCGACGTCGTTGATGCTGACGAGGGTCTCTGGATGGTCCTGGCCGTTGATGGTGCGGAGGGACTCGCTGGCCTGGCGGTAGAGGCGTTCGCACTCGTCGTTGTGCCCGGACTTGAGCATGAGGGTGGTGGCGAGGGAGGACTGTGCGGCGGCGAGGGTGCGCGGGTCGTCGACGTGCGACGCGCGGTCCACGGCGTCGCGGAGGACGGTCTCGGCGCCGGGGATGTCGCCGGCCATTCGCATGGACTCGCCGAGGGAGATGATGGCGCGGATGGTGTGGGTGTCGGTGGGGCCGAGGAGGCGTTCGGAGCGGGCGACGACATCGGCGAGGAGGGAGATGCTCTCGGGGATGTTGCCGCGTTGGGAGAGGAGGCGTCCGCGCCGGGCGTCGATCTCGAGGTCCTCCGGGCTGTCGGCCTGGGGATCGGCGAGCTGGTCGGCGCGTGAGAGGTGGACGTCGGCGGCCTGGTACTCGCCGAGCGCGGCGTAGGCCTGCCCGATGGCGCTGCGGACGGCGCGTTCGACGGCGGGCTCGCCGTCGAAGCGGCCGCCGGGGCGTGAGGCGGTGTCGATCCGCATGGCGGCGGCGTCGAGGGCCTGGCGGATGGTGACGTCCCTGCCCCGGCCCTGTTCGTCGCTGGAGGCGGGCTGGGCGGAGGCGAGGACATCGTCGGTGAGGAATGAGGTGACGGCGCGGGCGATGCGGGCCTCGCGCTCGGCCTCGGCGCGGGCTTCCTCGGTGCGGGTGAGCTGGACGGAGAGGCCGTCTTCGGCGCGGAGGGCGCGCTGGAGGGCGAGCGAGGTGCCGACGACACCCGCGATGAGGAGAAGGAACGCGGCGCCGACGCCGGCGACGAGGCCGCGGTTGCGGCGGGCGAACTTCGAGAGTTGATAGCCCGCGCTCGCGGGGCGGGCGGTGATGGGCTCATCGTGGAGATAGCGGCGGATGTCGGCGGCGAAGTCGGAGGCGGTCTGGTAGCGCCGGGGTTTTTCCTTCTCGAGGGCCTTGGCGATGATGGTCTCGACGTCGCCGCGCAGTGTCTTGTTGTGGACGGAGAGACGCGTTGGCTCCTCCTCGCGGATGATGCGGAGGGCCTCGTGCACGAGCTTCTTCGAGAGGTCGTGGGGGAGTCGGCCGACGAGGAGCTCGTAGGCGATCACGCCGAGGGCGTAGACATCGGAGCGGGTGTCGAGGTCGGAGGGATCGCCCGTCGCCTGCTCGGGGCTCATGTAAGGAACGGTGCCGACGACGACGCCGATGTCGGTGTGCATCGTCGCGGTCTGCATGTCGTGGTCGGTGAGACGCGCGACGCCGAAGTCGAGGACTTTGGGTGTACTGTCCGTAGTGATGAGGATGTTGCCGGGCTTGAGGTCGCGGTGGATGACGCCCTTGGAGTGGGCGTGCTGGACGGCGTCGGCGATGCGGGCGACGAGCTCGAGGCGATCGCGCGTGCCGAGGTTGGCGCGCCGGGCGTGCTCGGTGAGCGTGACGCCGTCGACATACTCCATCGCGAAGTAGGGCTGCGGGCCGGTGGGTGCCGGCACGGTGCCGGCGTTGTAGACCTGCGCGATGCCGGGGTGCTGGAGCCGTCCCAAGACCTCGGCCTCAAGCTCGAAGCGTTTGAGGTCGCGCTCGCCCGCAAGCCCGGCGCGGACGAGCTTGAGCGCGACGGTGCGGCGGGGCTTGTCCTGCTCGGCGCGATAGACGACGCCGAAGCCGCCTTCGCCGATGACGTTGATCAGGCGGTACGGACCGATCATCACGCCGGGCGCGAGCGTGCGCGAGGCGAGGTCGGACTGGCGGGCGTATGGCGCATCGGAGCGGGCGTCGGTTTCGGCGGTGACGGCGTCGGGGTTGGATGCGGGCTGGAAAGCCCCGCAGGTTTGGTCGTGGTCCTCCATGGGATGAGTGTAACAAGGCGGCTCCCGATTCCGCGCGTGTCGTGCGTCGTGCCATCTTCTTGACCGCCCGCGCGCGCGGCACGCGTGCGAGCGTCTGTCTCCTTTCAAGGCGTGGCCGAATGCCCGGCCACCGTGCTGAAAGGACGGATGCTCATGGGGCTGAAGATCATCAGCGGTTTCATCATGCCGGTCTCGGTGCACCGGCGGGATGGCCAGGCGAGGTTGAATCTCGAGACGGGGATGTTTCAATCGAGTTCGCAGTTCACGGTGTCGGATCATCGCGTGAGTGGAACCGGTCACTTCATCAGGCCGCCGCACGTGACGCTGGCGTTGCGGCGGATCAGCATGTTCGTCGGAGATCTCTCGAACGCCGAGAACGACATCAACTACGATCTTGGAGACGATTTTGAGCAGGTGGTGGGCGGCGTGCCGCGCCGGTTGTTGATCAACTGGTCCGTGAAGCACCGCTTCCGTGACTGGAACAACAAGGTCCAGGTCATGCAGAAGATCCGCGAGGATCAGATCGCGGAGATCTCGTATCTGGTGATCGGCGAGACACCGTCGCGTCCGTCGCTGGTGTTCGATTCGCCCCTGGTCACGCGCGTAAAGCGGAAGAAGCGTGCGGCGAAGAAGGCATGAGGTGAGGAACGCCTGACGCGACGATCCGCGCGATGCCCATCGCTCTGGAGAGCGGCGCCGCCGGGGACTTCGTGGGCGGGCCTTCCTCGATCGCACTCCGGGAGATTCTGCCGACTTGGGCCCGCTTTCCGCACTGTTTCTGGTACAAACCCGGCATGGACGGCGTGTAATCCAAGGTCGTCGATCGGGTCGTGGGGGCGTTCAAGGACTACGGGGCCACAGGGGTTTATCTCTTTGGTTCCCGGGCCACGGGATCGCCACGTGAGTCATCTGATTTGGATGTCGCCGTCGGCGGGCTGCGGCCGCAGGTCTTCTTTCGAGCCGTCGCCGAGGCGATCCGTGTCTCCGGTGTGCCGCTGGATGTGATCGATCTCGACGAGAACTCGCCGATGGTCAGGCACCTCCGGTCGTCGGGGGATCTGCGGCGTGTCGGCTGACCTCGCGGCACAGGTCCGTGTCGATCGCGAGCAACTGCACACGCTGCTGGACACTTTCGGGCCGCTCATCGATCGTGCGAGCGGTGTCCCATCATCCATTGACATCGCGGCGCTCGCGACGGTGCTCCACTCGTTCTAGAACGGTGTCGAGAACGCGATCAAGCGAGTCTGCATCGCGATCGACGGCGAAGTCGATGATGGTCCGATGTCTCACGCGAGGCTGCTGGATCAGGCCGCCAGCGCCGATCATGGGGGCAAGCCGATCATGGAAGCAGGGCTCGTCGATCGCCTGCGCCCGTATCTCGCGTTTCGACACGTCTTTCGCCATGCCTACGCGTTCGATCTGAACTGGAAGAAGATGGAGCCGCTCGTGCGAGAGCTGCGTGCGGTCGATGCATGGCTTGCATCGATCGAATCGACTTCGTAGGTGAGTGTGCTCATAGCACAACCGCCGACCCTTGCGAGGTTGGCGGCGGTGGCGGGGGTCGTGCATCGGTGGGCGGTGACTTCTCCGTGGAGAGTGGTGCCAACGAAGAGCGGCACCGCCTACTCGGTCGCGGCGAGGAAGGTGATTTTCTCGAAGCCGGCGTCCTTGATGGTCTGGAGTGCGGCGGCGGTGGTCTCGACGGGGACGCGTCCGTCGACGCGGAGGATGATGCCGGGGTCTTTGGGGAGTTCGACGAGGACGGCGCGGAGGGCGTCGCGATCGGGCATCATGCGGCCGCCCATGCGGAACTCGGGTCCCTGGTCGGTCATCTCGACGCGGAGGAGCTGGGTCTGGAGGGAGGTGGCGCGTCCGCCGCCCTTGGCGCCGAGGGCGCTTGCGAGCTCTGCCTCTTCTGCGGCGAGGTTTCCTGCGACCATGAAGTAGAAGAGGAGGAAGAGGACGACGTCGATGAGCGCGATGAGGGGGAGTCGGAGGGAGGCGGGGTCGAGGGACGGGGAGCGGTGCTTGCCCTTGCGTCTTGAGAAGTTCATGCGCCGCCCTCCGGCGCGTCGGGCGTGCTGAGGTCGACCTCTCCGTCGGGCGCGGTGGCGAGTTTCCAGCGAGAGATGCCGCCCTTGAGCAGTTCGGCGGCGATGCGGTTGAGGTGCACGCTGGGGCAGGCGCGATCGGCGCGAACGACGATCTCGGCGTGGTCGTCGTCGGAGGCGGGCGTTCCAGCGCGTGCGATGGCGGGGAGGTCGGCGAGCAGGACGGGCTCACCGAGGATGGTCATGGCGCCGTCGCGATCGACGTCGAGGAAGATGGTGTGTCGATCGTCGGCGCGGACGGGTGAGCCGCGTTCCTGGGGGAGGTCGAGGGGTTTCTGCTCGCTGCGGGAGAAGGAGGATGTCATCGTGAAGAAGACGATGAGCAGCATGACGATGTCGATCATCGGAGTGAGATCGAACGACGCCTCCGCGGGGCGCGAGGACTTTGGGAGTCTCACCTCTGTGCCCCCGTGGGCGCGGGGCGTGGGGCCGGGCGCGCTGGCTGGGAGGCGGATTGGGCGACAGACGGGCCGATCGAGGGGGTCGCCGGCTGGGCGGTGGATTGGGCGTGGCCGAGCAGGCGCTCGATGGTGTCGCCGAGGGTCTTGGTGAGCGTCTCGATGCGTCGGCGGAAGAGGGCGAAGGCGACGGTGCAGGGGATGGCGATGACCAGGCCCTCGGCGGTGTTGACCAGGGCCATGGACATGAAGAGCGCGAGCTGGTTGGAGCGGGCCGAGCCGGTGAGGGAGCCGATGGTCTGGAAGGCGCCGATCATGCCGATGACGGTGCCGAGGAGGCCGAGCATGGGTGCGACGGCGGCGAGGATGCCGATGCCGTCGTTGAGCCGGTGCATCTGCTCGACCTCTGTGGCGCCGGCCTCTTCGGCGCCGGAGCGGATCTCCATGATGCCGAAGGGGGAGCGTGAGCAGCGTGTGAGGGCGTGTCCGAAGACCCTGGCGACGAAGCAGTCGTTCTCGGGCTGCTGGCAGAAGCGTTCGGCCTCGCGGATGTTTCCGGCGACGAGATGGGCCTCGAGCTGGCGGACGATGTCGGGCCGGAGCACGTGGTTTCTGCGGAGGAGGATCGCGTTGCGGATGACGAGGGCGACGGCGAGCACGGAGCAGGCGATCAGGAGGTAGCTGACGAGGCCGGCGTCGAGGATGTAGTCGAGGAGGGAGACGGCCTCGGGCGCGTCGGCGGCGCCGGTTGCGGAGGCGTCGGCGGGGCTGTTCTGGGCGAGGAGGGCCTGGACGAGGGGGAGGAGGGGCGATGGCGTGAGCATGGAGGATCCTGGTGGGGTGCGGGTGCTTCGCGTGGGCCTCGCGCGGAACAGCGTAGCACGATACGGGTTGGGGCCGTTTGCTGATCCCGCGTTGTGCCGCGGGAGCGGTGGGGTCTAGACCCCATCGGGAGGGGGTTGTGGGTGCGTGGCGGTCGAGGGTGATGAACCGTGGGGGGCGGGCGTCGGTACCATGGGGGCCTCGGCGGGTCGCGCGCGTGCGCCATGAGGACAGGATCGGGTCGGCGGTCAGTTCAGGAGGGCGTTGGCATGTCGGATCAGTCGGCCTCATCCCAGCAGGACGCGATGGCGGCGGTTGCGGAGTTGCGTTCGGTGTACGACCGAGTGCGTTCTGAGATCAAGAAGGTGATCGTTGGGCAGGACGAGGTGGTGGAGCAGGTGCTGACGGCGATCATGTGCCGCGGGCACGCGGTGGTGGTGGGTGTGCCGGGTCTGGCCAAGACGCTGCTGATCTCGACGATCGCGAAGACGCTGAGCTTGCAGTTCAGCCGCGTGCAGTTCACGCCGGACCTGATGCCGAGCGACATCACGGGGACGGAGGTGATCGAGGAGGACAAGGCGACGGGGTCGCGTGAGCTGCGGTTTGTGAAGGGTCCGATCTTCGCGAACGTGATCCTTGCGGACGAGATCAACCGGACGCCGCCGAAGACGCAGGCGGCGTTGCTGGAGGCGATGCAGGAGCACCAGGTGACGGTGGGCGGGGTGCAGCACCCGTTGCCGCAGCCGTTCTTCGTGCTTGCGACGCAGAACCCGATCGAGCAGGAGGGGACGTATCCGCTTCCGGAGGCGCAGCTGGATCGTTTCATGTTCATGATCCAGATCGCGTATCCGCGGGAGGACGAGGAGCTGGAGATCGTTCGCCGGAGCGTGACGAAGGCGGACGTGCGTGTGGGCGCGGTGGTGTCGAGCGCGGAGATCAAGCGAGCGCAGGACCTTGTGCGTCAGACGCCGGTGGCGGACCACGTGATCCGCTATGCGTTGCGTCTGGTGCGTGCGACGCGTGTGAACGAGCCGATGGACCGTGGGATGGAGCGTCCAGCGGTGGTGAAGGAGTATGTGGGGTGGGGCGCGGGGCCTCGGGCGAGTGAGTACCTGATCCTGGCGGCGAAGGCGCGGGCGATTCTCTCGGGATCGCTGCACGTGACGCCGGAGCACGTGCGTGCGTCGGCGAAGCCGGTGCTGCGTCATCGGATCCTGTTGAACTTCAACGCGGAGGCGGACCAGGTGACGGCGGATCGGGTGGTGGAGGGCCTGCTTGAGAAGATCCCCGTGGAGGGGCTGACGGCGGAGGAGAAGCGTCAGATGGACGCGGTGATGAGGTGAGGGGGCGTGCGTTCGGACGGCGCGGATGGCGGGGGGGTCGGATGGGGA
>JAPKGU010000163.1 GCA_026647565.1 Phycisphaerales bacterium
GACCGCGCTTGTCGTCCGGGATCTCCTTCAGCGCCTTGATCACCTCAACCGGGTTCTTGTCTGCCCAGGGTGTGCCCTCAAGGGCCTTGTTCGCATTGTCCACGTAGGCCTTGTGGTGCTTTCCGTGATGAATCTCCATCGTCATGGCATCGATGACGGGTGCAAGGGCATCGAACCCATACGGAAGCGGGGGTAGCGTGAAGGGCATCGGCGGATCTCCATTGGCGCCGGAGCGCCAGATTCAGGGCGTATCGAATGCGGGCATTCGCACCAAGTGTCGCTCTTTGATGTTGGAACCCGAAGCTCGTCTCAGTTGCCAAACAAATACAGAATATGCAGCCCGCATCCCCGAACATGGCAGATACCTATGGACAGTCGGTGGAAAAGACAAAGGGACAACTTGCCGTTCTTGCAGAACGGTGTATTCTGGACGCCCAGTTCATTGCGGGCGGCATGGACGCCGACTTCCCTCTCGAGGGTCCGCGCTCTGGGGATTATTGGACCTCGCCTCGCCATGTCAAACCGGTCATCAGACCGGGTGGGATCCTCCGACCCGTTTGAGTGGTCGCCGACGAGTTCGCCGATCGCGAGTCGTTTCGGTTTTTGTTTGGATTGCGAGTCTGGCCACGCGGCAAGTTAGGGTGTTTGTTGTTGAGAGATCATCTAAAGAACTGAAACAAACGGACTTCGAAAAACGTAAGATGGAGAACAGGATGCGTCGCGATCGGAACGTCGCGGCGCGGGCACGGGAATGGGACAACGTCACGACTCGAGACTCGCTGAGCACACACCGGTCCTGTGGTGTGTGCGCACGCTTCGCTCGGCCGGCGCACGGCCGAGGCACGAACTCGCCCGGGATTGAGCCCCTGGGGGAACGCGTCGAGACGAACGGATGCGAATGAATCGCCTCCGATGCACGAAGGGTTGGAAACGCCATGAGGCAGATCATTTCGAAACGAAACCCGACGCCCCTTGAGCAGGTCAGGCGTCGCCACCGGGTCGACATCGTCGAGGGCGGCGCGGGCGCCGAGTCCAAGCCAGCGCGCAAGCGCCTCTCCGCCGAGGATGAGCGTCTGCTCAACCAGATCCTCGAGGGCGAGCAGGATTTCATCGACTCCCCGGTCTTCTATGAGGCCGACGCGGAGCAGCGCATCTACGCCGACGCTCCGGACATCCCGAAGCCGGATACTTCGTGGTACCACCCCGTGATGGACGACCTCTCCGCGGCTCGCGGCCGCACCGTCAAGTCCGCGCAGCAGGTGATCCTGACCGGCGCCGAGGAGAAGGTCCTCTTCCACCAGTTCAACTACGCGCGATACCGGGTGTATTCGCTCCAGAAGGCCGTGTGGGCGTCTCCTGCGCGTCAGCCGACGCCTCCGCAGGCAGAGGAGATGCTCCGCTGGTATCGCCTCTCCGAGCGAATCCGCGAGCAGATTGCGGAAACCAACCTCGCGCTGGTCTTGGCCATGGCCAAGCGGACCCGCATGAGCGAGGTGGATTTCGCGGATCTCGTCAGCGAGGGCAACATGGCCCTGCTCCGAGCCGTCGACAAGTTCGACGCGGGGCGTGGCTACAAGTTCTCGACGTACGCGTGCCGTGCGATCCTCAAGGCCTTCAGTCGCCAGGGCATGAAGCTGAGCAAGTACCGCCAGCGCTTCCCCACGGACTTCGATCCGAAACTGGAGCGTTCGGACTTCCTCGAGACGAAGCGTGCCACGTTCGAGAAGGACGCCGCGGAAGAGGTGAAGAGGATCGTCCTCGACAACCGCGCCGACCTGACCGACGTCGAGCGCACCGTGATCGAGCATCGCTTCGGGCTTGAGTCCGGCGACAACGAGAAGCCCATGACCCTTGAGCAGGTCGGACAGATCATCGGCGTCACCAAGGAGCGTGTCCGACAGATCCAGAACAAGGCGATGGAGAAGATCCGGTTGACGCTGGAGGCATCGTTCCTCGGCACGAAGGAGGAAGAGGAGCAGGCGGCCGATGCCGAGGCCCAGCCCCAAGGTGCTGGCGAGGGCCAGGGTGGCGTCGGAGCCGGTCAGGTCGTCCTCCCCGGTGTCGGTTCGCTCAACTGATCCCGGTGGACTGCACATCGAACTGCGCAGGCCCGGACCTCTGGTCCGGGCCTTTTCTCTTGCGCGAACACCGCCCCAACCTGATCCGTTGGCGCTCCCGTGCGTACCCTACTGACCCCGGTGGAAGAGTCCACCGGTTGCTTGTCGTTTGGTCCCGCCGATCGTCGTTCCGAGCGACAGGCGAATCGAATCGGCTTGGTGTCCGCCGGGACGCACTCGGCGAGAAAGCGAGCGTTGCGGATGTCTCTTGGTTCCGACAGCCAGAGCGGTGAATCGCTGACCGGTCATGTCTCCATGACCAAGATGAAGAAGGCCGATCCGCACGTGACGCGCTGGGGCGACTTCCTGAAAGCCACGATCAAGTTCGAGGCATCCGACCTGATCATGAAGTCGGAACAGCCGCCGAAGCTGCGGATCCGAGGCGCGCTCAAGCCGCTCGACACTCCTCCCGTCGGCATCGATGAGTTCTGGAAGATCACCGAGACGATCCTCTCGGAAGATCAGCTCGGCGACCTCCAGAAGTTCGGATCCGTCGACTTTGCCTATGACTACGACGATCGGTGCCGCTTTCGCGTCAACCTCTTCCAGGCCCGAGGCAAACTCTCGGTCGCGGCCCGGCGCATCACCAGCAACATCCTCCCGTTCGAGGGGCTGCACCTTCCCGAAGTCATGGGGCAGATCGCTCTCCAGCCGCAGGGCATCGTGCTCCTCTGCGGCGTCACGGGCTCCGGAAAGTCCACCACCATCGCCTCGATGCTCGACTACGTGAACGCCCAGAAGCCCGTCCACATCGTCACCATCGAGGACCCGATCGAGTACATCTTCGAGGACAAGAAGGCGACCATCAACCAGCGTGAGATCGGCATCGACTGCCTCGACTTCAAGACCGCGATGCGGGCCCTCGTCCGCGAGAACCCCGACATCGTGCTCATCGGTGAGATGCGAGACGCCGAGACCTTCGAGACCGCGCTCCAGGCCGCCGAGACCGGGCACCTCGTCTACGGCACCATCCACGCCTCCAGCACCACCCAGACCTTCAGCCGAATCTACGGCCTCTTCGAGCAGGAGGAGATCGAGCAGGTCAGGAAGATCCTGGGCTACCAGATGCGCGCATTCGTCTACCAGAAGCTCCTCCCCACCCTTCACAAGAACATCCACCGCATCCCCGCCCTCGAGATCCTCATCAACGACGCGGTTGTCCAGAAGCACATCCTCGACGGACGAGAGGGCGAGTTGCGGTCGTATCTCAACTCCATCGAGGCGCGCCAGCGCGGCATGATCGACTTCAACCAGTCCCTTGTGGAACTGGTGGAGAAGGAGTACATTCACGTTCGCGTCGCGATGGACTCGTCTCCCAACGTCGACGAACTGAACATGAAGCTCAAGAAACTCGGCTGAGACCAGCGATGCCGGCGACGGCTCTTCAGATCGTCTCGCGAACCGCACACGCCAGCGTCGCGCACGACACGCGCCGCACGCTTCCAGAGGTGAAACCCACGTGACCACGATGGCCGATCTCCCGACGCTCCACCTTCCGGCGCTCGCCGCGAGCTTCACCCTCGCCGACGCGTACCTCCTCGTGTCACCATGGAAGCCGGTGCTCTTCCTCCTCCCGCTCCTGGGGTGGGGCATGATCATCACGCGCATCTATGACAAGCACGCCGCCCAGTTCCACCTCGGCCGTCGCGGCTGGAACATTCTCCACGTCACCGCCGGCGCCGTCGCGTTCCTTGCGGGCTTCCTCATGCCGATTCCTGGCGTTGTTGGACTGATCGTCGGACTCGCGGTCCAGTGCGCAATCCTCGGCATCGACCTGGCCATTTACCCGTTGAAGGCAAACAAGGACGAGCGGGTGCCCGAGGCCCATAAGGTCAAGATCGACTTCTCTGCCGCGAAGGAGGCCAAGAGGAAGAAGGCCGAAGCCAAGCAGCTCGGCACCTCCGAACTGGTCGTTCGCGGCCCCGACAAGGTGCCGGTCGCTCCACCCAAGGCGGACAGCCCGGAGTTCGCCGTGCGCCTCGGCGCAGAACAGATCATCATCAAGGCCCAGGCCGCCCGGGCCACCCGCTTCGAGATCGCGCCCGCGGGCAAGGACAACGCATACCGCGTCGTGCACACCGTCGATTCGCTCCAGGTTCCGGCGGAGACTCTTCCTGCCGCCCAGGCGGTTCCCCTTATCGACATGTGGAAGTCCATGGCCAAGATGGACGTCCAGGATCGTCGCAAGAAGCAGTCCGCCGACGCCACGATTGAGAAGGGCACCGAGAAGCACACGATCCGCCTCACCGCGATCGGCGTGCAGGGCGGCATGAAGCTCTCCGGCGTCTTCGATCCCAGCACCGCTGTCCGCCGGAAGACCGCTGATCTCGGGCTCCTTGAGACCCAGCAGGCGGAGCTTGAGAAGATCATCGCGGAGGGCACCGGCGTCGTCCTTCTCGCTGCGCCGGGCGGGCAGGGCCGCACCACGCTGCTCTACTCGATCATCCGCAATCACGACGCGTACACGTCGAACGTCCAGACGCTTGAGTTTGAAGTTCAGGACGCGCTCGAGGGCATCCGACAGAACGTCTTCGACCCGATGAAGGAGGGCGCTGAGTTCGCGACGACCCTGCGCTCAATCCTCCGCAGAGACCCCAGCGTCGTCGGTGTCGCCGAGATGCCCGACGCCGCCACCGCGCTCGAGGTCTCCAAGTCCGAGGCCGATCGGGTCCGCGTCTACCTCACGCTCCGCACCGACGGAGCGCTCAACGCGATCATGGCATACGCCAAGGCCGTCGGCGACAACCAGCAGGCGGCCTCTGCGCTCCGGGGCGTCATCGCGGGAAAGCTCCTCCGCAATCTCTGCGTCAACTGCCGCGTCCCCTATCAGCCCCCTGCGGATCTCCTGAAGAAGCTCGGCCTGCCCGCGGACAAGGTGACCCAGCTCTACAAGAAGGGCGGCCAGGTCCTCATCAAGAACAAGCCGGAGGTATGTCCGATCTGCGCCGGAGGCGGCTACGCGGGTGTCAGCGGCATCCTCGAGATCTTCTCGCTCGACCAGGCGGCGCGCGATCGGATCGCCGCCGGCGACTGGAACGGTCTCCGCACCGAGCTCCGCAAGCGTGGCCTCCCGACCATCCAGCAGGCGGCCCTTCGAAAGGCCGTGGACGGCTTCACGAGCATCGAGGAAGTCATGCGAGTGACCGCCGAGCCAAAGCCCGCGTCCCCGGCACCTGCCAAGAAGCCCGACGCCGCCGCCCCGCAGAAATCCTGATCCGATACCCATCACACGACGAGTCAACGGGACAGAGCGCCCGACGCACAGACGACCGGAGCACCAGCCATGATGAATCTCATTGCGATCGTGATCATCGCGGGGATCGCGTACCTCTGGATGACGCGGGGCTACTTCTCCGCCGTCCTCCACATGTGCTGCGTTCTCGTCGCGGGCGCGATCGCGTTCGCGGCCTGGGAGCCCCTCGCGCAGCTCCTCCTCGACAAGTCTCCCACCAGGGGATTCCTCTCCGTGCTGCGTGACTCGGCTTGGGCGATCGCCCTCATCGGACCATTCGCGATCTCGCTCGCGATCCTCCGCCCGGTCGTCGACAAGTTCCTTCCGCTCAACGCCCAGGTCGACACACTCGTCAACTACATCGGCGGCGGCGCTTGCGGCGTCGTCTCCGGGTTCATCACCGCCGGCATCGTTGTCATGGGCGTCGGCATGCTCCGGCTCGGCACCGAGTTCGGCGGCTACCAGCCCATCAGCATCGGCAGCAAGGGCTCGATCGAGCGCACAGGTCGCCTCATCGTCCCGGTCGATACCGTCGTCGCAAAGCTCTACGGCCACCTGTCCGTCAACACGCTCGCATCGCCGGAACCGCTCGCCAAGTGGTACCCCGATCTGGAGACCATCCCGGGCGCCCTCCGCATGACCAACGGCGACGGCAAGGATCGCAACACCGTCAACGTCAAGGACATCAGCGCCTACTCGCGGTACTCGCTCGGCAAGGATCGCACAGGCGGCACTCCCGCTCTCACCGATCTCCTTCGCGACAAGTGGGCCGCGGGCGGCGCACAGCAGGTTGTCCAGCAGGACGGCACGCAGTATCCGGCCAACTCGCACATCGAGGGCTTCGTCATCCAGTTCAACGCCGGCGCCCGTGAGAAGTACGGCTCGGTCACGGTCGGCAACGCCCAGGTGCGTCTGCTCGTTCAGAACGCGACGAACCCGAGCGACGTCTCGTACCAGACGTTGTACCCCATCGCAGTCGCCACCCGCGCCGCAGCCGCCGACATGATGTTCGGCCGCTTCCGGCTCGACGCCCCCGTCTTCATCGCCTCCCCGGGCGCCGGTGCCGACACGCGCATGGCGTTCGAGTTCGTCATCCCGCCCGGTTTCGAGCCGATCGCTCTCTATGTCAAGAATGCTCGCATCAAGCCGACGCCGATCGTGAAGGAGTACCAGACGACCGACGAGCGGGACAACGCGATCCTCAGCGGCGAGATCTTCGGTGTCGACGCTCCCGAGTTCGCGATCGGCTCGCCCGGCTCCGGCTCCTCCGGCTCGCGCCCGCCCACGACGCCGGGCCGCGGCCCTCAGGACCCGAGCGACTTCGGCCTGCAGATCGACAACCGGATCGGCAAGACCATCCAGAAGGGCAACGAGCGTCAGCTCCAGCTCGACGATCGCGTCGTGATGGACGGCGAGTCCACCTTCACGCCGCAGGAAGTCGCGGGACGCTCGGACGTTGCCCGCGAGCTGCGCGTGGAGCGCTTCATGGTGACGCCGGACACGGCCATCGTGAAGATCGATGTCGGCGCCGACTCGGCCTCCAGCATCCTCGGCATGACCAAGGCGCTGGCCGAGTCCTTGCTCCCTCCGTATATCGTTGATACCGACGGCACTCGGTACCAGGCCGTCGGCTACATCTACGAGGACCAGAGCATCGTCAAGATCCGATTCACCCCCGGCAATCCGATGCGCGGGCTGACCGAGCTCCCGGTCCGCCTCACACGCAGCCGCAACGACCAGAAGTGCACGCTCGTCTTCCGCGTCAGCGCGGGCGTGAGGATCAACCGCTTCATGCTCGGCGAGGAGACCGTCACGGAGTTCGGTCCCTTCGAGGTCGGCACGCAGCGCAACTGATCGCACAACGGCGGGCGACGTCGGCCACGACGATCGCCACGAACACCCGCACCAAGTAAAGGACCCCGGGATCGCTCCCGGGGTCCTTGTCTTTCCGTTCAGCTCCAAGATGCGGGAGAGATCAGGCCTTGGCCTTCTTGCCCTTCTTCTCGGCCCCGCCCTTGTCAGACTTGCTCTCTGCATCCGCGATCTTCGCCGGCTTCTCGTCGCCCGGCATGGACGGTGCCTTGCCCCAGACCTTCTTCTCCGGCTTGGGCTCGGCGGCCTCGGCCGCGGCCTGCTCGGCCTTCTCACGCTGCCGGCGAGACGGGCGCTCGGGGCGATCGGAGCGACCGCCGCCCTTGCCCTTCTCAATCAGGTTGCCCTCGTTGTCAAACTCCATCTCTTCCTTGGCATCCGCCTCGATGTGGCGGTCGGCCTTCACGTGCAACCTGACAACGGTCTCAAGGTCTGACTCGAGCTTAACGTGAACGTCGTACGAGTCGATCCGCTTGATGGTCTGGCCGATGCGCACCTCGCGGGGCTTGACGCTGTATCCGACCTTCTTGAGCGACTCGGCGAGATCGTTCTGGGTGATCGAGCCGTACAGGATGCCCTGGTCGTTGCAGGGCTTCTCGATGGTGATCTCAAGACCGGCCATCTTCGCGATCATCGCCTCGCGATGCTTGCGAAGCTCCGCCAGCTGCTTCTGCGCCTCCGCACGCTTGCTCGCCAGCGAGGCCACAAGCTCCTCGGAAGGCGTCGTCGCCAGCTCGCGCGGCAGCAGGTAGTTCCGGGCATACCCGAGGCGAACGTTCACCACGTCCCCGACAATGCCGAGGTTGTCCACGTTCTCCGTCAACAACAACTTGATGCTCTTGGCCATTGGTCGCTGTCCTTTCACTGGGAAAGTTGAGGAGCCGTGCCGATCCCTCACTCGGATCTTCGCAGCCCCAACGCATGTCGCGGCAAACCCGCCGCACGGCACCCGGCTTGGACCGGGCCCAGATACTAGGCAGAATCCAGGGTGAGGCCCCGGGCTTTGCTCAGAACGGGATGTCGTCGCCCCCGATCGGATCCTGATCGGCATTGGACGAACTTGTGCGGCTGCCCGCGCGGGCTCCACCGCCGCCCCCACTGCCTCCCGCACCGCTCCCGCTGCCACGGCTGTAGCCGCTTCCCCCC
>JAPKGU010000164.1 GCA_026647565.1 Phycisphaerales bacterium
GCAGAAGTCGGACTCCCGCCGCGACGCCCACGCCCAGCGGCCGATGTTCTCCTCGTAGTAGATCGTGTTGCTCGGGGTTGGAATGCGCGTGATCGGCCGCAGGTAGCGGCTGAGGCCGGTCCTGAGGGCGGGCCTGGGATTGCCGATAGGATTGGCAACGCATGATCCGGACGAACGCGGGCGCACGTTGCCTCCGCGGCGCGCGGCCATGCGCGGTTTGGGGCTTCCGTGGCGGATCAGGCGATCATCCGGGCGATCTCAACGCTGGACGCGGTTCGGGGCCTGGCCCGCGCGCTGGGCGAGGGGCGGCGGTCGGTCGCGATCGGGAGCGCCGGCTCGTCGGCGGCGTACGTCGCGGGCGCGGTGGCGTGCCAGGTCGGGCGCGCGGTGGTGCTGGTGGTCGCGCACGCGGACGACGCGGACGAGGCGGTGGACGAGTTGCGGGAAGCGGGTGTCGAGGCGGTGAGTCTGGCGCCGCTGCAGGCGCTGCCGGGTGAGTCTGGCGCGGCGATCGACCTTCTGGCGTCTCGGCTGAGCGTGGTGCGCGCGATCCTGGGCGAGCCCGCGTTCGGAGGGTCCGCGCGTGTGATCGTTTGTCCGATCCATTCGCTGATGCAGGCGGTTCCTGTGCCGGATCGGCTGCCGTCGCTGATCCGGCGGGTGGACAGGGGTGATCGCGTCGGGCCGCACGCGCTGGCGAACTGGCTCGAGGGGGCGGGGTACTCACGCGTCGACGCGATCGAGGAGGCGGGGGACTACGCCGTGCGGGGCGGGATCGTGGACGTCTTTGTGCCGGCGATCGGGAGTCGGGCGAATGGCGGCGGCGGGGGAGTGCGGTTCGACTTCTTCGGCGATGAGCTCGAGCGGATCACGGAGATCGATCTCGACACGATGGGTTCGGACCGTGCAATCGAGTCGGTCGAGCTGGTGTGCGCGACGATGGAGGCGATCCGGGCGGACGAGGGGACGATGCAGTTTCTCGACCTGCTGCCGGAGCGGACGGTCGCGATCGTTGCTGAGACGATCGAGGTGGTGGAGCAGGGGCGTGGCTATTTCGAGCGGGTGACGGATTCCAAGGGGATTTTCGGGCCGCCCGCGGTGCTGGGAGCGCTGGAGCGCCGGTTTGCGGTCGCGGAGGTGAACCAGTTCTCGGCGGGTTCGGTGTCGGCGGACGCGCGGTTCGAGCTGCCGTTCTCGCCGCTCCGGACGCTCGCACGCGAGGTTGACCAGGGGCTTGTGGAGCTTGGGGTGATGGCGCGCGAGGGCGTGCGGGTGCTTGTGGCGTGCCAGAACGAGGGTGAGCGTTCGCGCCTCGGAGAGTTGATCGAGCAGCACGTGGCGAGCGACGTACGGGCGTCGATCGTGCCTCACACGGGGTACGTGCATCGCGGGTTTGTGGTGGATGATCCGGCTCTGCGGCTGGCGGTGGTGCCGTACCACGAGCTGCTGCATCGGTTCGGCGTGCGTCGCGGCGGGGCGGGCGGGCGCGGGAGCGGGAGCGCGCGATCGTCGCGAGCGATGGACACGTTCCTCGACTTTGCGCCCGGCGACTTCGTGGTGCACGCCGAGCACGGGATCGCCCGATACGCGGGATTGAAGCTGATGAAGCCCAGGGCGCTGCCGGGGCGTGATGTCTTTCAGCCGACGGAGCACGAGGAGTACCTGACGCTGGAGTTTGCCGGCTCGGCGAAGCTGCACGTGCCGGCAACGCAGATCGATCTGGTGCAGAGGTACATCGGCGGGTTCGGCGGGAAGCCGAAGCTCTCGACGCTGGGCGGCAGCCGCTGGAAGGCCCAGAAGGAGCGGGTCGCGGAGTCCGTGAAGGATCTGGCGGCGGAGTTGCTTCGGGTTCGTGCGGCGCGGGAGCACATGCCCGGCATCGCGTACCCGGCGGACACGCCGTGGCAGCGCGAGTTCGAGGAGGAGTTTCCGTACGAGGAGACGGAGGACCAGCTGGCGGCGCTGGTCGGGATCAAGCGCGACATGCAGTCCGAGCGTCCGATGGATCGGCTGGTGTGCGGGGACGTCGGATTCGGGAAGACGGAGCTTGCGATCCGCGCGGCGTTCAAGGCGAGCGAGTTCGGCAAGCAGGTGGCGATCCTCGTGCCCACGACGGTGCTGGCCGAGCAGCACGAGCGGACGTTCAAGTCCAGGTTCGCGGGGTATCCGTTCCGGGTGGAGTCTCTTTCGCGATTCAAGACGGACGCGGAGCAGAGGGAGACGCTGCGCCTGCTCCGCAAGGGGCAGGTCGACGTGATCATCGGGACGCATCGGCTGCTATCGAAGGACGTGGAGTTCGCGGATCTTGGCATGGTGGTGGTGGACGAGGAGCAGCGGTTCGGCGTCGAGCACAAGGAGGGGCTGCTGCGGCTTCGATTGACGGCGGACGTGTTGTCGCTCTCGGCGACCCCGATCCCGCGGACCCTGCACATGGCGATGCTCGGGATCCGTGATATCTCCAGTCTGACGACGCCCCCAGCGGATCGAAGGGCGATCGTGACCGAGGTGATTCCGTACAACGAGCGCCGCATCACGCAGGCGATCGCGAGGGAACTGGGGCGCGAGGGCCAGGTCTACGTCGTTCACAATCGCGTGCACAACATCCGGTCGGTCGCGGACGACATCCGGCGCCTGGTGCCCGAGGCCCGGATCGTTGTCGGGCACGGGCAGATGCAGCCCCACGAACTCGAAGAGGTGATGCTCAGGTTCATGCGCCGCGAAGCGGACATTCTTGTGAGCACCACGATCATCGAGTCGGGCATCGACATCCCGACGGCGAACACGATGATCATTCTCGATGCGGACCGCTTCGGGCTTGCGGATCTTCACCAGCTCCGCGGGCGCGTCGGGCGGTACAAGCACCGCGCGTACTGCTACCTGATGCTGCCGGTCGATCGTCCGGTGAAGGAGAAGGCCCAGAAGCGGCTCCGGGCGATCGAGCAGTACTCGATGCTGGGCGCCGGGTTCAAGATCGCGATGCGGGACCTCGAGATCCGCGGCGCCGGCAACCTGCTGGGGCCGGAGCAGTCGGGGCATATCGCGGCGGTGGGGTACGACACGTATTGCCGCCTGCTGGATGAGGCCGTGAAGCGCCTGAAGAACGAGAAGGTGCCTGAGCCGGTCAGCGCCACCTCGATCGAGATCGGCATTGCGGGCACGATCCCGAAGGCGTACGTGCCATCTGATCAGAGGCGTCTGGAGATCTACCGGCGGGTCGCCAGCGCCCCGACGCAGGATGAGCTGGCGCGGGTCCGGGCCGACCTGGTCACGGCGTACGGCGAACCCCCGAAGGCAGTCGAGCGCCTGCTTGACCTTGCGTCGCTCCGCCTCGCGCTTGCGGGGCTGGGCGTGCGCACGCTGACGATCCGTGAGAAGGATGTGATTTTCAGGACGCCCGAGCCGGGCGTGCTTGCGCTTCGTCTTCGGGGGATTCAGGGGACGGTGACGCCGTTGCCCCCGAAGTCCACGGATTCGATCGCGGAGGTGTACTACCGCCCGCCGGCGCCGTACATGGAGCCCGAGACGTTGTTGGCGGTCATGCGGAAGCGACTGTGCGCTGCGGCGGAGGGGGCGGAGGAGTTGCGGCCGGAGGGCGAGCGGTCGAAAGCCGCGGGGGCGAAGCCCGGCGCGAAGATCGAGGGATTTGCGTCGGTGGCCAAGCCCAAGGGGCCGGTCCGAAGCGCGCTCAGGAGGCCGAAGTAAGCGAGCCCGCCCCGACCGGCGTGTGGACGACGGCCGGGATCACGTCCGAGCCCCATCGCTTGGGCTGGCGGCGGGGGCCATCGGCATGGTCGCGCACGAGCAGGGCGCGGCACTCGGCGTGGGCCTTGGGGTGCGAGGCGTTCTCGGAGGAGATCCGCATCTTGACCGTGGCGAAGCCGGACGAGGAGAGCGCGTCCCTGAGGCGCTGCTCGTTGAACGGATTGGGATGCATCTCGTCGCGATGCTCCATGAGGTCGACGAGAAGCCAGACGAGCCCGCCAGGTCGGAGGAGCCTGTGGATCTCGCGGAGCACGGCATCGGGGTTGTCCACGTGGTCGAGGCAGTTCTCGATGACAACGAGGTCGCAGCAGGCGTCGGCAAGCGGGATCTGCTCGCCCGTCGCCGGGATCATCGCGACGTGGGCGCACTCGGCGGGGATCAGCCCCTCGGTCTGATACCCGTTCGCGAGTGGATCGACAGCGATGGCCCACTTCCAGCGGTTGCGTCCAAGGAAAGGGTAAGGACCGGAGCCGATCTCCACGGCCCGCGTGGACTGGCACCACGAGGCGTAGGCGTCGGGGGTCATGTCGAGCCACGAGGCGAGCTCGTCGTTGCGATCCTGCTGCCACCCGCCGTAGACGTGGGGGAAGGTCCCCGTCCAGCTCGGAAACTGCTCCGGGTCGCGCGACACTCGAATCCAGAAGCGAAGCTCGTCGAGGTACTTTCGGGTCAGGACCGGGTCGGGTGCGCCGTTGGGAAGCTCGGCCCGGCCCGAGAGGCCTCCCCGCCAGATCGCGGCGGACTGGGCGGCGGCGGTGCCGGGCGTGCTTGCGAGTGACCCGAGCGATGCGATCAACGCGCTCTGGCGATCGATCGCGCCGGTGAGGTCGGAGAGAGCCGGGCGGAGCAGGCGGCGGACGAGGTTCTTCAGCTTTGCCTTCATGGAGCCCCGTGGGAGAGGGAATGTGGGAAGAGGGCGCGTGTGGTCGGACGCGAAGCGGAAGCGAAAGGACTCGAGGTCTTTCTGCCGCAGAGGGTGGCGGGTGGATGATAGTGGGGGCGTGTGTGTGGATTCGGTGAAGACCCTGCCCCCGGCCGGCCCGGTGAACGGGCGGCGGGGCCTGATCGCGGTACCATAGCGATCGCGTCCGAAGGGTGGCGCGGCCCAAGAGCGAACGGAGTCGGGCATGATGGACGAGCGAAGACGATCGGAACTGGGCGGATATCACCCGCGACTGGACTTTGACAGTCAGGTGCAGCATGTGCGTCGGCGTCTGATCCGCGAGGCGGTGGTGGCGGTCGGCATGCTGGAGGACGCGATCAAGGCGCTCTGGGCGCTGGACCTCGAGGGTGCGGCCAAGGTCAGGGCGACGGACACCCGGGTGGATCGCGAAGAGGTCGAGATCGAGACGGAGTGCTATCGGCTTCTGACGCTCCAGCACCCCGTCGCGAAGGACTTTCGCGTGATCGCGTTCACGCTGAAGGTGAACCAGGATATCGAGCGAGTCGCCGATCACGCGAACTCGATCGCCAAGAGCATTCTTGCGTTCCGGGGCGTGAGCGTGCCGAAGTGGCCGACGGCGCTGGAGGAGCTTGCGCATCGTGTGCCTGCCCAGTGCCACGTGCTGCTGCGGGCGGTGATCGATGACGACACGGACAAGGCGCGAGAGATCGTGTCGTCGGACGAGGTCTTTGACGAGATCAACCGACGGCTCTTCGACGAGATCGTCGAGACGATGGACGGGTCACCGGACGCATCGGCGAACGGGCTGCTGATGTACAGAATCGGGCGGGAACTGGAGCGGATCGGCGACCTCATTGCTTCGATGGCCGAGGACATCGTGTTCCTGAACACGGGGACGATCATCCGGCACGAGAAGCGATTGAAGGGGCTTGGAAGCCAGGGCGGGGGCGGGTCCTGAGGTTGAGTAGTTGCGTTGACTTGGGAGCCCGGCGCGGGTGGGCCGCGGCTTGTGCAGGGGTGAGCGTGCCGGTGACGGTTGGGTGCGCGACGAAAAATGACAACGCCCGGAAACGAGTTCCGGGCGTTGCGTGTGCGTGTCAGTCGGTCGATCTTGGTCGCACGTCACCGTGCGAATATCCGCGTGAGCGGACGAGAGTGTGCTGACTTGTCCTGCTGGAGATTGCTCTCCGATCCCGACGCTCTTTGAGCGAGGGGCAAGGCAGGTCCAAGGAAATCCCTTAGAAAGGAGGTGATCCAGCCGCAGGTTCTCCTACGGCTACCTTGTTACGACTTCGTCCCAGTCACCGGTCTTGCCGTAGACACCACTGAAATATGGCGGCTTCGGGCACTCCCGGCTCCCATGACGTGACGGGCGGTGTGTACAAGGCTCAGGAACTCATTCACCGGAGCGTAGCTGATCTCCGATTACTAGCGATTCCGACTTCATGCAGGCGAGTTGCAGCCTGCAATCCGAACTGGGGCGCGCTTTTTGCGATTTGCTCCGCCTTGCGGCCTTGCTTCGCTCTGTACGCGCCATTGTAGCACGTTTGCATCCCTGGATGTAAGGGCCATGAGGACTTGACGTCATCCCCACCTTCCTCCGGTTTGACACCGGCAGTCTCGCTAGAGTGCTCGGCATTACCCGTGAGCAACTAACGACAGGGGTTGCGCTCGTTAGAGGACTTAACCCGACACTTCACAGCACGAGCTGACGACAGCCATGCAGCACCTGTGCACGTTCCACCCGGAGGGTGTGGCTCCTGTTTCCAGGAGTTAATCCGTGCATGTCAAACCCAGGTAAGGTTCTTCGCGTTGCCTCGAATTAAGCAACATGCTCCACCGCTTGTGTGAGCCCCCGTCAATTCATTTGAGTTTTAGCCTTGCGACCGTACTCCCCAGGCGGCACACTTAATGTTTTTACGTCGACCAGAGGCGCGTCAGAGCGACTCCGATCTAGTGTGCATCGTTTACGGCGTGGACTACCAGGGTATCTAATCCTGTTTGCTCCCCACGCTTTCGTGCCTGAGCGTCAGAACAGGCCCAGTCGACTGCCTTCGCCATTGGCGTTCCCATGGATATCTACGCATTTCACCGCTCCACCCATGGTTCCATCGACCCCTACCTGTCTCAAGACCCGCAGTTTGCCCTGCTGTTCCCCGGTTGAGCCGGGGGATTTCACAGAACACTTACGGGTCCGCCTGCGCACCCTTTAAGCCCAGTGATTCCGATTAACGCTCGGGGCCTCTGTATTACCGCGACTGCTGGCACAGAGTTAGTCGCCCCTTCCTCTGGAAGCGATCAGTGTTTCTGCTTCCTGACAGCGGTTTACACGGCGAAGCCGCTTCATCCCGCACGCGGCATTGCTCCGTCAGGCTTTCGCCCATTGCGGAAGATTCGTTACTGCAGCCTCCCGTAGGAGTCCGGGCAGTGTCTCAGTCCCGATGTCGCAGGTCGTGCTCTCACACCTGCTACCCGTCTTCGGCTTGGTGAGCCGTTACCTCACCAACTACCTGATAGGACGATCGCCGCTCCCAAGGCGCCTTGCGGCTTTCCTCCGGAGATCACATGGAGTATTACGCACAGTTTCCCATGCCTATCCTCCACCTCGGGGCACGTACGATCGTATTACTGACCCTTTCGCCACTCACCATTGCTGGTGCGTTCGACTTGCATGTTTTAGCCATGCCGCCAGCGTTCAATCTGAGCCATGATCAAACTCTTCACTTGATTCCGTTGACCAGACCCGAGGGTCTGACGTCTTCGAGTAAAGCGATAAGACCATGTTACGCCTCCCTGATCCACACCCGTGAGGGCATGCTCGAGGGTCGACGTGGTCTTCGACAAGCCCGCCATTTCGGACGGACTCGCCGCCGTCGGGTGGCACCCGACGGTTAAGGCAACTCTCTTTGAACTCGCCGGATCCGAAGATCCGACGATTTTACACGAGAGTGTTACCGCGGGGTGGCTGTGAGGACACCCCGCCGACTATCCGAGCACCGGCATTTGCCAGCGTCAGATTAGGATCTCTCCCGTAGCACACCCAGTCGAGGGCGTCGGCGTGTACCGACTGCTACGGAAGCACACTCTCGTGCGGTTCCCAACTGTTCACTTGTCAAGGATACGGCACCTTCCCGGCCAGTCCGGCCGGTCCAGTGCGTCGATCGGTAGAGGGGAGTTTAGCCCCTCCCAAAGGGCAGTCAAGCCGCTCGACTTTCTCCCCGATCGACTTTCGCCATAAGTCGCTGAAAATACCGGTTCTGCGCCCATTCGGATGGGGCCTGCGCCGTCGTTGACTCCCACTACACTCTGCGCCCACCTCTGTCTGTTTGGTGTCTGTTCATGGCCTGGGCAGCACGAGATCTCGTTGTTTCTATATGGAAGGCACCCCGGTACGACGCCTTGTCAGGGTGGCCACGCCGCCCACCGCGGCCCACCGTCGCTCCATTCCCACGCCACCCAGCGCGCGCCACGCCTCCCGCAGTGTCGCGCCGGTCGTCTTAACGTCATCGATGATCACTACCGGTCCCACGTCGCTGATCTCCACCCCATGCCGCCGGGTCATGCTTCCGGCCACGTTCCGCGCCCTGGCCTTGACGGTCAGCCTGGTCTGGCTGGGACGATGACGCCGCTCGAGCGCTACCACCACGGTGCAGCCCATCGCCGACGCCGCCCCGCGCGCCATCTCGCG
>JAPKGU010000165.1 GCA_026647565.1 Phycisphaerales bacterium
GGCGACGACGAACGCTTCGCCGCCTGCTGAACGCTCTCGCACAACGCAATCATGTGCACGACGCCCGCGGCATCGAATCGCGTGGCCCGCGCCGCCTCCTCCGCCCGCGACTCCTCGGAGAGATCGACCAGCGTCGTCGCGCTCCCGCACGCGCACAGGATCATCAGGTCACGCAGCCGCTCCAGCAGCGCGTCGATGAACTGGTCGATCGAGACGCCCCTGCCAAGCACCGCGTCCGCCGTCGTCAGCGCCGTCGCCACGTCCCCGTCGGCGCACGCGTCGATCAGGTTCCCCACCAGCACGCGATCCGGCAGGCCCAGCAGCTCCTCGAGCAGCTTCACCGTCAGCTTCTTCGAGTCCGACGCCATCAGCCGGTCCATCAGCGAGAGCGCATCCCGCATCGAGCCGTTCCCCGCCCGCGCCACCGCGTGGATCAACTCTGGCTCGGCCGTCAGGCCCTCCTTCTTCACGACCTCGCGCAGATGGTCCGCGATCAGGTTCGAGGGAATCGCCCGGAAATCAAACCGCTGGCAGCGAGACGAGATCGTCGCCGGAACCTTGTGCGCGTCCGTCGTGCACAGGATGAACTTCACGTGCGCCGGCGGCTCCTCCATCGTCTTGAGCAACGCGTTGAACGCGCTGTTCGAGAGCATGTGGACCTCGTCGATGATGTAGATCTTCAGCTTCCCGCGCAGCGGCCGATACGCCGAGTTCGCGATCAGCTCCCGCACGTCGTCGACGCCCGTGTTGCTCGCCGCATCGATCTCGATCGTGTCCGTGTCCTTGCCCTGCATGATCATCTCGTCGACTTGCGGGCTGCCCCCGTTCAGCGCCTTGGCGAAGATTCGCGCCATCGACGTCTTCCCCACGCCCCGCGTCCCGCAGAACAGATACGCGTGCGCCACCCGATCCGTCTCGATCGCGTTCCGAAGCGTCCGCGCCACCGCCTCCTGCCCGACGACGGCGTCAAAGTCCTGGGATCGATACCGGCGCGCAAGGACGGTGTAGGCCATGGTGGGGGATTGTAGGAAGATGGGAGGCGGCGACAGCCGCCTTTGAGCAGCGGTTCGCCGAACGGGAATCCTCCCCGTTCGCTCTCGCGAGCGGGGAGATGGAGCGGTCACGGCCCTTGCCGGCGCGAGAGTGCCCCTTACGGGCACGTCCCCTGCCCAAACGCATCGATGAAGTCCAGGAAGTCCAGAATGTCCACAATCGTGTCCCCGTTGACATCCGAGTTCACGTCCGCTGACGGGCACGGACCCGGCGCGCTCTCGCACGTGCTGAAAGCGTCGATGAACTCCAGGAAGTCGAGAACATCCACCTCGCCGTTGCCGTCAAAGTCCGCAAGGCAGGCGCCGACAAGCTCGCTGTCGAACGCGAGCGTGACCGTCGCGGGGGTGTACCCCGACACCGGGGTGCCCGAGGCATCACCGAAGTACACCACGTACGTCGCCTCGTGCGGCCCGGCCGTCGTCGTGCTGTACCAGTTGTGCACCATCGCGCCGTTCCACCGAACCCGCGCGCTGCTGCCCGAAGTCGAGAAGATCGGCGCGTACGTCCCCTGCGCATAGACGCTGAGTCCGGGCGTGCCGTCGATCTGCTCCAGATACACGAACGCGCCGGTGGGGGGTGTCCAGAATCCGCCAACGGTCCAGCCGTACTGCCCGTTGAAGTATGTCCCGTTCAGAATCGATGCCCCGCCCGTGTACGTCACGCCCGTGTCGCGCAGCACAGGCGTGCCGACAAAGGGATCGACCTCCGCGTGCAGAACCGTCCCGACGAGACGGACTTCGATGTGCTTCATCTCGCCGCCCAAGTCCGGGCCTTGCGCGATGGAGGCGTGTGTGGGAACGTTGGTCGCAAGTGCCACCATGGCAAGGCGAATAAGTGTGGATGCAAGTCTCATGGGTTCGTCTCCTGGCGGCGCGCACCTCGCGGGTGCGCGCCGGCCGAGTGGATATGTGATCGATGCCGATCGTCAGAGATCAACGCCGCCGACGCGTGCCGACGAGCGCGCCCAAGCCGAGCAGTCCGAGCGAGGCCGGCGCGGGCACGGCGGACCAGTTGAGCGTCACCGTCGAGGCCTCGTAGCCCGGCGTCGGCATACCGCTCGAATCCCCGAAGTAGACCGAGTATGTCGCGGTGTAGGCGCCCGGTGCGGCGGCGGCGTACCAGTTGTGGAGCATCATCCCGTTCCACTTGTACCTGGTGTCTGAGCCGTATGTACCGAAGATCGGCGCGAAGGTGTGCGACCCCATCATCGACATCATCCCGCCTTCAAAGACGAGAAGCCCCGGTGTCGCGCTGGTCTGCTCGATCCAGATGCTCGAGCCGGCGGGAGGCGTCCAGAAGCCCTCGACCATCCAGCCGTACTGGGCGTTGTGCATGAGGCCGTTGAGCGCCGAGGCCGCGCCCATGTACGTGCCGCCCCCGTTGCCGAGCACCGGTGTCGCCACCGAGCCGTCGACGTGCAGGTGCAGGTGGTGGTGCTCGTCGTGGTACATCACGCCGATATGCTTCATGGGGCCGCCCATGGTCGGCATATCCGCCGAGGCAAGCCCGGCAACGGCGAAGAGCGACACGATCGAAACAGTCGTGAAGCGGTTCATGGAATCACTGGCCTTTCTTCAGAACGGCACGCGATTCAGCGGGCCGTCTGCGGATTGAATGAGTTGGTGGAAGTTGAACGATCGAACAGGGTGGTGAACGGAACGCTTGCTGCGTGTCCGTCAAGGAAGGCGGCGCCGGTCGTCGTGCCGTGACGCTTCGGGTCGATCTCCGGCGGCGCGTTGTACTGCGTCCAGAAGTGCGCCATCGCGTGGTCCGCGCTCGTCGTGTTCAGGAGCTCGCCGAACAGCACGGTCGCCGACGGACGAGGAGCGTTGGAGCGATTCGTCCACGTGCGCCCGAGCGTCTCATCACGCGACAGCTCAAAGTAGACGTTGTAGCCATAACTCCATCGCTCCTTGCGTCGATCGATCGGGCAGCGGTAGGCACCGTTGAAGAGCGCGTCCCAGCCCGCGGATGAGCCGGCGGGATCGAAAGGATTGCCCGTGAACGACTCGTAGAGCGCGTAACCCCATGGCATGCAGCCCGCGGCAAACGCCGAGTGCTGGCTGCGGAGCATGAGGTCCTTGTTCTCGTCCGAGTAGATGGACGCGAACTGGCTGAGCGTGCGCATCTGGTTGTTGCAGACAACGCCGCGAGCGGCGTTCCGTGAGTGCGCAAGACCCGGAGCCAGAAGTGAGATGAGCATCCCGATGATGGCGATCGAGACCAGGATCTCGACGAGCGTGAACGCGCGCGGGCGTTGATGCTTCGCGGAGAGCATGGACCGCTCCTTTCCCGTCGGCACGCGACGGAAGAACTGAGCGAGGAGTCTTGACTTGTGAACGCGGTGACGCGAACAGGATCACACGATGGTGATCACGCGCATCGCGGGGGGGGCGACGCAACATCGAGCGTCCGCGTCGGCGAACAACGGTCCTCCGGACGCCCGAACGGAGGCAGCCGCAACGCCGGCGGAAGAACCATCGCCAGCTCCGGTGGGTGCGTGGCCGGGACCGCAAACGCCAGCAGCAACTCCAGACCCTTGCACGTGAGGGGCGAGATCGACGGAACCAGCCGCGGCACGATGCCCGTCGACTCCCCGCAAGCCGCAGAAACATCCGCGTGCTCCGCGCCCGAGTCGCAGCACGCGCCCTTCAAGCCGACGGCCTCCGGATCGCCGCAAAGTGATTCGGCGATGCCCGTTTCGCACAGCGGACACGACCGCATCGTGGTTGACGCCGAAGCCGCTTCGATCTCCGCCGCCCGCCATTCTTCGGGTGAGTAACGCACGAACGCGGGAGGCCGAACTCCGTGACGGATTGCCCATGTCAGTCGCTGGTGAGGCGTGTAGCAGCAGCAACTGGTCCAACACTCGTGAGCCGAGGCGCAGCCGCACCCGTGGGCCTGGCACGGGAACGCCTCGGACACCCCATGCCCCAACCACCGAGCGAGGAGTCCCGGCGACGGCAGCAAGCCCAGCGACACACTCAGATAGAGAGCGATCATGCCCCCGCACAGGGCTTGCTTCAGGCGGGAATGACGCCAGAGCATTTCCATGAGCCGCCTCGATTATTGCTGTCTCGCACGAAGATATCCAGTTAGACAGTAAGACCTGATACGATCAGGTCAGTGCACGCGACCGGCGCCGCGAGGGTTCCGCGGTGTGTTTCCTTGTTCTGATAACATCACCGGTCCGGCTTTCGGGAGGTGCTGCATGGCTGGTTTCGATCAGGCGTTTCCAAGCGTCGGGAGCGTGTTATGGCGTGGCCGAGACCTCACGGTCGAGGATGTCGCGGCCGTCCAACAGCGAGGCGTGAAGATCTCGCCAGAACGTACCACGCCTGACTCCGACAGCACCCGCAAGGCCATCTGGTCGCTGCACCTGACCCACCCGGGCTGGGGCGAAGCGGACTGCATCCTGCTCGACCCGCCGGCGCTCCCGCCGCAGAGTGTCATCGACCTTACGCCCGGCACATCCGAGACCGATCGCACGCTGCTTGCCGCCTGCAACGGCATGTTGACGGTTCGAGTTCCCGCCAGCACGCAGAACGTGCTGCGAGATCGCAAGAACATGCTGCGATTCGTCCACGCGATCGCAGAGACGATCGCCGCCGCCCCCGGAGTCTCCGGCGCGATCGGCGTGGACCACGGTTCTGGACATTTCTGGTCGCTCAACGCTCTTCGAGACGAGATGGCCCACGACGCCGACCTCGATGTGCAGCATCTCTTTATCATCCACGCCGTAGAAGGAGAGAAGTCCGGCACCAGCGACTGGGTGCCCACACACGGGCTGGACAGAGTCGGCGGCTTCGACTTTGACATCCTCGCCCCCTCCCAGGCCATGCTCAGCGCTCTCGACACCGCGGCCAGGGCTATTGCCTTCGCTCTCGTCGAGGGTGATGTACGCCCCGACACCGCTCGCCACACCATCGCATACCCGGACGGCGATGTGCGGTTCGTGCCCGTGGCTGAGTTCATGCGCGACGCCGCACACGAACACCGGGCGCTGCGATCCATGACCGAGGACCACGCCGAGAATCGCGCCGTCATCTGCGAACCTCAGACCGGCGCGGGGGAGCCACGGGGCGTCCGCGCCATGCTCTCAAAGTTCGGCGGCTCGCGCCCCAGGCCCGCCCGCGTCTTTCAGCGCAAGGACGCGGATGGGATGGTCTTTGCCTTCTCCAAGAAGGCCACGGACATCATGGCCGCTCGCGCGATCGCCACGCTCCCCGTCCTCCGATCCTTCATGGAAGAGTTCCACGAACTGATCAACCCCGGCCCCGGCCTCCGGGGCCTCGGTGTACTCATGAAAATCGGATACAAGGTTGACGACGCAGAGTCCGACACCGACCGGGAGCACCTCTGGTTCGAGGTGCACGACATCGGCGATCAGAGCGTCGAGGCGACGCTCCTCAATCAGCCGCACAGCATCGCGCGCATGAAAGAGGGCGATCGCGCTTGGCATCCGATCGAGCTGCTCACCGAATGGTCGATCATGACACCTGGCGGCGCCATCACGCCGCAGTCCCTCGGACGTATCCACGCCATCCGCGCGCACAAAGAAAGGATCCTCTCGATCCTGCGCAACGCCTGACCGTCGCCGCGCTCCATACGCGACCATCCCCCGCCCGCGCCGCGGGCCTGGCCATCGATCAATCGGAAGAGAAAAACTGGGGATCTAGGATTTGAACCTAGACTAACTGATCCAGAGTCAGTCGTGCTACCGTTACACCAATCCCCAAACACGGACACGCGATTCTACGCGCGTCGGCACCCGCCGGACAATGCTCACCCACGAGCGCCCGAGCTCGAAACGGCTCGCCAATCGGGCCGCCAAAACAGCCCGCAACACCATCACCGCAACGCCGGGTAATCCGTGTACCCCTTCGACCCGTCAGTCCCCGCCGGGATCCCGTAGAACGTCCCCTGATCCCATGGGGTCAGCGCCGGGTCCAATGCCGCCCGGTCCGAGTCCGGCGGCAGCGGCGACCCGCTCGGCCAATGCGTCGACGCGTGCTCCGCGATCCGAAGCGTCAAGTCAGGGTTTGAGATGAACGGACGCCCGAACGCCACGGCATCGCACCAGCGCTCCGACACCGCCCGCTCCGCAAGCGCGGGCGAATAGTCGCCGTTGGCCACATACACACCCCGAGGCGATGCACCGCGGAACGCGTCCACGATCGGAGGAATCACCGTCTGGATGCGAGGGTCAATCGTCGCGCGGCTCCACGTCTCGACCGCGTGCAGATACGCCAGACCCAGCGCCCCGAGCTGACGGGCCAACTCGGTGAACGTCGCGCGAGGGTCCGAGTCCCTCGCGTCGTGGTGGTCGCTCAGCGGGCTGATCCGATACCCCACACGCTCCGCGCCCCAGACCCCGCACACCGCCTCCGCCACAGCGAGCGGAAACCGCAGCCGATTCACCAGCGAGCCCCCGTACTCGTCCGTGCGCAGGTTCATCCCGTCCCGCGTGAACTGATCCAGCAGGTATGTGTTCGCGCCGTGGATCTCCACGCCGTCGAAGCCCGCGTCCCTCGCCCGGCGCGCACCATCCCGAAACTCCTCCACGATCCCCGGAATCTCCTCGGTCCGAAGCGCCCGAGGCGCGCTCGCCTCGACGCGCGTCATCGCCGCGTCGATGTACGTCTTGGACCGGCTCGGAACGTCCATCGCCCCCACCGGCGCCCCGTTGTCCGGCTGCAGCGCCGAGTGGCTCACGCGCCCGACGTGCCACAGCTGGCACACGATCAACCCGCCCGCCCGGTGCACGGCCTCCGTCACCAGCCTCCACCCCTCAACCTGCTCGTCCGTGTGGATCCCCGGCGTCGCGTAATAGCCGTGGGCGCGCGGGGAGACGGGTGTGGCTTCGCTGATGATGACGCCGGCGCCGGTGAGGCCGTCGACGCCCGCCGCACGCTGCGCGTAGTACGTCGCGTTCAACCCGTGTGGCACATGGCCCGGCATCCGCGCGCGGGATCGGGTCAGAGGTGCCATCCAGGCGCGATTCGTCGCCCGAATCGCGCCCGCGTCAACAGGAGTCAGGAGGTGTGTCCGCATGCGGAGTCTCAGATGCAGTGCGAGCGCCACGGCTACACCCGCGGAATCGAACAAACGAACCCACGGATTCAACCCGTGGGTTCTGGAAAGTGCCAATCCGCAGTGCCGGGTCGAGCGCCCGGAGCATCCCTTATCGAGCGTTCTTCAGCATGACGAAGCCGAGCACCGCCGCGACCACCGTCACGCCCGCGAGCCCGCCGACCACCGCCATGTAGTTGCCACCGACCATCCCGAGAATCGCCGCCCCGCCGCCCGTCATGGCCAGAAGCACCACGACCAGCGTGATCATCAGAGTCAGGATCATCCCGATCGAAAGACCCGCCGCCAGCCCGGACCCGGGTCCGTCGATCACCTCGGCGATGAACATCGGAGGCGCCGCCGCCGACGCCGCCATCGCCACGTCCGACGCCGCGGACGTGGACTCGAACAGCGCCGCCGCCTCGCCCGAACCGCCGGGACTGGTGCTCCCAAGCGCCGTCTCGGCCTGCGTCTCGCCCCCGTACACATCCTCCAGCAGATCCGCACCCAGCGAGGTGTCGTCCGCCTCGCGCGTCATGTCCAGAAGTCCCGAGCCAGAGGCGCCGGCATCACCCGACGCAAAGCCCGCGGCCGGCGAAGCCGTGATCTGCGTCGCCGCCATCGGGTCCGCAGACTCCGTGTCCTCCGTCTCAAAGATCGAGATCCCCGTCTGCTCCTTCGGGTTCTCAACGTCCATCGCCGAACCGGACCCGGACGAAGCCAGCGACATCGGCTCAAGGTCATCGTCGGCCAACGGGATCATCTCGTCGTCATGACCGCCCGCCAGCAAGTCGACCTGGTCGACCTTGAACATCAGCCGATCCCGGTCCCGGAACTCCTGCAGCTGGCCCTTCTCGGCCATCTCCTGGACCTCGTCGGTGCTCTTGCCGAGCTTCGCCGCCGCTTCCTCGAGGGTGTAGAACATCTTGGCCATCGGTCAGACTCCGGAGTTCGGGATCGGTCCGCCGCGAGGCAGCGCCGACCCAAGGTCTATCAAAGCACGCCGACCCCGGCCAAGCCAGGGAGGCAGGGGGCGAGACTCTATCTTACGGCCCCGCACCGGGCGACGGATCCCGGAAACGGCAGGGTGCTGACCCGGATCTTCCACAGGATGCCCACAGCCGGAGCGACTTCCGGGCACTGGGCCGGAGAGTGGGGCACGAAAGCGCAGTGG
>JAPKGU010000166.1 GCA_026647565.1 Phycisphaerales bacterium
TGCACATAGAACGACCAGCCGTCGTAGCCGGTCAGCCAGTACATGTTGGTCGGGTCGGTGACGATCAGGACGTCGACCCCCTTGTCAGCCATGGCCGCGCGGGTCTTGGCGAGCCGGGCGGGCTGGGCTGAGCGAGTTGCTTTGAAAGAGCTAGGTTGGGTGTGATGAGTTTGATGTGAGAATGCCCGCAAGTGAAGTGTGTGCCGCGAGCCCCGGTGGGATCACCGGGGCTCTTTCTTTGAGGTGGATTCTTATTTGTGGCGGGGATGGCGGGGAAAGTTGGGAGTTTCCTGGCCGCGTATCGGAACCTGAGGCATACTTGAGTACGTATTCGGGGGGGGTTAGGGCCTGTTGTTCTCTGGGAGCATGGCTCCCGAAGCGGGCGGCTGCTGATGCCGCCGGGCTCTCACCCCAGACACCGAAGCCGCGCACCCGCGCCCGAGAAGGGCAACGGCGGGCTGCTGGCGCGGGAGGATGCTATGCCGGAAACCCTTGCTACCGCTCAATCGACGTGGACCAAGAGCGCGAGCTCAAGTGTGCCAGTCGGCTCCATCGGCGAGATCGACCGCTACACATACACCGCCATCGGCTTTACGGCGCCGGCTGGCTGCTATGTGCTTGCGCTCCCGAACATCCTCTCCAGCGGCAGCGGCACGCACAACACGCTCGGGCTCTCCTTCCACGGCTCCGCGTCGGATTCGACCTCCGATATCCGCGTACGTATTTGGGCCGTTTCAGAACTCGGCTCATCCGCTACGCATCAGTACGGCGTATATCTGGGGGAACTCAAGCTCATCCTTGGCTCCACCGACGGACCCGATTCAAGCACCAAGATGGTGTGTGATATCCAGGTGGTGGACGATCGCTCGCTGAGCCCACCCGCGATGCGCATCATCGGGGCCGATCCTGCGAAGGGAATGGCCATGGTGGGATTCGACGCGCTTGGCAGCAAGCGCGTGATCCTGCAGTTCGGTACGGACAAGACGGGCGTGGTCATGTACCCGAATGATCGAGGATTCTGAGCGAGCGCTGCCATGCCATTAACCCTCGCCACCGAACAGACCAACTGGGCCAAGAAAGGCCTATCCGCCGCCTCCGGCGCGTTTGTAAACGACGCTTCGAGCTTCGCGTATGGTGCCTCGGCACCCACGGAGAATCTGGCGAATGGTCTTTTCGTGTTCGTGGTTCCGAATGTCGGGGGCGGCTCAAACCCCGCCACGAACTGCACGCTCTTTCTTTCCTTCTACGCAAAGGTCGCGACGAGTTCGCCCGCTTTCGGGGTGAACATTCGCGTGTGGGGGCTGAGCGACCTCGCCGGCGGCGGCTACTACGGCCGTTACTTCCTGCAGGCCGAGGCCTCCGTCGGCATCACGCCGGGAAATGACGACTCCGGCTCGAGCTTTCCCTCGGACAATCGGTTCTGTGATGCGGTCCGCTGGAGCACCGACCGCTCGCTCACACCTCCCGCCGTGCGCGCGATCGGCTCGAACCCGTTTCCGTCCAGCACAGGGGTGTGGGGCGGGCGCGGATGGGCCACGCTGGCGATTGACTCGATGGGCTATCGCCGCATCGTCGCGGAACTCCGGCGAACGGACACATTCAGTGGGAATCAGGTGAGTTTGTGCTGGAGGGTTGGCTGAGAACCAGCACTCTGGATGGAAACGTTGGAAGGAGAAAGTCCATGAGTCGCACACGTAACCGTATCGATCGTGCAAGGGCAGCAACCTTTGCCGCCATCTTCGCACTCCTGCTTGGAGGACACGCCATGGCCGAACCCACCAAAGTCTTCGTAACGGAAGAGTTCGCGGAGACGAACTTCGCGGATGGCGCACACCAACTCGGGATCTTTACGCCGATCTTGACCGTGACATCGTACCCCCCCCCAGGAGGGTCAAGTGACGAGCAGCCGAATTCGGTAACATTCTCTGCTGGGTACACGGCCCTTGATGTACTTGAGGGTGCTATTTTCGGCAACAACCTCGACGGGTTTCCTCCTCCTCCGATCGCTTCGCCTGGACTGTTCCTTGATGGGGGATTGAAGATTGAGGATGTCCTGCTCGATGCCTCTGGCCGTTTCCGGATGCCGGGTTACGACCCGGACCTTGGGATCGTGAACCCCACTAGATTGCTCCATGAGGGGGATTTCCGTCTCGATCTCTTCAATGAAGGCGACTATGCATATCTCGGTTACTGTCGTTCTGATAGACGCCAGTTCGGGTATGTCCAGTACGCGTACATTTCACCCACTGAATGGCTTCTGGTTGGATACGCATATGGCGCGGTGGACGAGCCGGTTATGGTCAAGAACTTGATTCCCGAGCCAGGAGCGCTCGGTGTACTTGGCGTCACGCTCCTACGCCGCGGCAAGCGTACGGATAGGAAGTGAATTTATGCCAACGTGGTCATGGGAAGGGATCGTCTCCTGCAACCGGCAAGGCAATCAACTGATCGTTGAGTTGCAGGTTGATGGGCTCAACTTTCTGCCAGTCGTCGCAGCCTCTTCGGTCGATCCAACGAAAGTGTTTGGCATCGATACGTGGCGTCGCAGTGAGCAGAACCTTCCGCCACTCTATCTCGTCGGCACAACCGAATTAGAGAACCGCCTGCTTGCCACACGTATTCTCTCGATCACGGGTACGAGTTCTTCATGCATCGTGCGAGTGCTACTTCGCTTTTCCCCTTCTCGTCTTCTATCGATCAATTGTGAATCGACTCAGACCACCGGCGGCGAGCCGAACGTACGACTCGGCGGTTTCCAAGCGGGCTTTCTCACGCTTATGCAGGGTAGTAATCCGCCTGAGGCATCTCCTGCGCTGACAGCGTCCCCATTTCCAATTGATATTACAAATGTCGTCGCAACCGCGGGCGTTGGCCGCCTGCCCAAGTGGAATCAGACGTCGGGCTCTCCGCCGCTTGATCTCATGTGCGACATCATCGCCGAGCGCGTGGAGCGAGCGCCCCCGAACGATCAGAGCGCGATTGACCCCGCCGTCGCGATCTCTGGCTGGTCGAACCTGAGTGTAACGGGCGGAGACCTCTCATCTCCGAACAGCGGCGAGGAGCCATATCTGTTTGTACCCGAGGATCCGGCGAGCCCCGGTATTCTACTTCCGCCGACACTCACCTTCTTCGGCAGCATCCTGAAGCGCACCGGCAACGCCAATCTCCCCAGTAGCACCAACTGCGCCTTCGGAGTCGTTTTCGATGCGCTTGAAGGAGACAGCTCCACATCGCACCTGATCGGGCGTTGGAGCGGCGCATCCGGCACCGACGACCACACCAAGTGGCAGTGGCAGATCCGGCATGTGTTCACGACCGGATCGCCCAACACGCACACGGTCTCGGCACGCTTCGCCAGCAACTCCGTCACCACGCTCTGGGGGCCGACCTACACCTTCCCGGCGGACGCACCGCCGACCACTCCGACACTCGTCATCTACCGGGGCCGCACGATATCCGACCCGCCGCTCTCCCTTCCGCTCCTCGAACTCTGGGTCAATGGCGTTCTTGTTGCCATCGAAGACACACTCCCTGCCGGCTCGACGCTCAACACCTCCGCCCGCGATCTGCTCACGGTCGGCTCACGCTTGGATGGAAGCGATGCGCTCACAGACTCGCTTTCCGGCCACATCGACCAGTGCTTTGTCTACACGAGCACGCTCTCCGATGCCGCGCTCTCGCTGGTGATGCACGAGATGGCTCGCCGGGCGGACATCCCGCTCGGACCCCCGATCCCGTCCAACATCACGCAGGCGTACGGACCGGACAACGCCACCGCCGCCCGCCGGCTCCAGCGCTGGCCCATGGCCATGATCAACCTGCTCGGCTCCTCAAGTCCCGACAATCCGATGTCGCAGCGTCAACCGTGGTTCAACACGAACGACAGCGCGACTGAGGCTGCAGAGTTCCTCCGAACTGAAATCCGGCGCGCTCTCGGTGGGTGCCAGGACTTCGAGATCATGTTCAACCGCCCCAGCGGCCAGTACGCGGACGACTTCATCTCCATCGGCGTCTTCGGTGATGTGGACGGGCTGAGCGGCGTCAAGGTCATCAAGGAGTACCAGTGGGAGGCGCTCGTCACGGTCTACAACGAGTTCGGGCTTTCAGACCGCAACAACCGCGACGGCGCGTGCGCGCCCGGCTCGGCGTCGTACGCCCATCGAGCGTGGTTCTACACCGGCAGCACCGCCATCAGCGATGATGGGGATCCGCTCCAGAACGGGCGCTCCGGCGCGCGGATCGTCGCCCCCTGCTCGGCGGAGTTCTACAAAGCGGAGTATCTGGATCGGTGGTCGTCCGAGGACACGCGCTTCCGCTGCCTCTTCGTCGACTCGGCTGTGAAGTGGGAGCGGAAGTGGGTCGAGGTCATCCACGCGGTCAAGGGCAGCTACACGCTCGTCGGTGAGTCGATCCCCGGTGATGAGGGCGGGCGGAACGCCGCGCCGTGGTTCTCCCTCGTCGGCATCAGCGGCGCGCCGTGGTGGAACAACTTCTCGCGCAATCAGAAGTACAACCCACAGTGGACCGCAGGCGATTGGGGGACCACGCCGATCTACGTGGGGATCACGCCGAGCTCGAGCCAGTCTCCGGGCGCCACGCTCAACCTTGAAGATGTCAACGTCGGGGATGGGCGCGAGCAGGACAACCTGCGCTTCGAGGATGTGTATCGCTTCGTTGACAAGGGCGTCGCGCCGGTCGCCTGGGGCGGCCAGTACGCCAAGATCGGCGCTGCGTGGATGTATGGGGCAAGGCGGATCCCGGTGGGGCGGTACCCGATGCTGTCGCCGCGGATCAGCCGCGTGTGGCGGTAGGACGGGCGTGGCTCATTCGACCGCTCTGACCCCCCACTGCGGAGCCACCAGAGCCACACCGCTCTGGAGAGCGGTGCCACCATGGACGGGGCGGGATCGATTACAATCTGCGTGCCGCGAGACAGGGTGCGGCACGGAGATTCTGGCATGCGTGTCGATCGAACCGCGTTGTGGCTCCTTGGTGCGTCGATCGTGGCGGCCGGCCTCGCCCACGGGCAAGCCCCCGTGACCGAGCGCGTGCCCGCGAAGAGCGTGTACCACGGGGTTGAGGTGATCGACGAGTACCAGTGGCTGGAGAACTGGGACGATCAGAAGGTGAAGGACTGGTCGGATGCGCAGAACGCGCACGCGCGGGCGTTTCTTGATGGGCTGCCGGGCGTGGAGCGGATCCGCGATCGGATCACGGAGATCGAAAAGTCGGTGAGCGTCGCGTATGTCGGCTGGGCGGCGGCGGGGAACGAGAGGGACGGCGTCCGCTACTACGCGATGAAGCGCGACCCGGCGTTTCAGCAGCCGCTGCTGGTGGTGATGGACTCGGTGGATCATCCGGACACGGCGCGGGTGGTCGTGGATCCGAACACGATCGATGAGCACGGGCACGCGGCGATCGACTGGTTCATCCCTTCGCACGACGGGAAGCGCGTGGCGGTGTCGATCTCGTCGGGTGGGTCGGAGTCGGGGGACTTGCACATCTTCGATGCGAGGGGGAAGCTGGTTGAGCCGCCGATCAAGCGGGTGAACGGCGGCACGGCGGGCGGGAGCATGGCGTGGTTCCCGGATGACTCGGGGTTCTACTACACGCGGTATCCGCGCGAGGGGGAGCGGCCGTCCGAGGACCTCGACTTCTACATGCAGACGTACAGCCACACGATCGGGACGCCCGAGAGCACGGACAGGTATGAGATGGGGAAGGAGCTGGCGCGGATCAGCGAGATCCAGCTGCAGATCGATCCCCCGACCGGGCGCGTGCTGGCGAGCGTGCAGTACGGCGACGGCGGCGAGTTCTCGTACTTCATGAGGCAGCCGGACGGCGCGTGGACGAAGTTCCTGGATCACGAAGACGAGGTGGTGCAGGCGGTGTTCGGCAAGGGGGACTCGGCGGGGGATGTCTTCCTCTTGACGACGAAGGCGTCGCCCAGGGTGCGGGTGCTGCGGATGAGCGCGGCGACGCTCGACCTCAAGAGCGCGCGGACGATCGTGCCCGAGGGCGAGAACGTGATCGTGCCGGACTTCTGGCCACCGTCGCCGGTGGTGGTGACGCCCAAGCGGCTGTATCTCACCTACCAGATGGGCGGGCCGTCGGAGATCCGGGCGTTCGATCACGAGGGGAAGCCGCTGAAGGGGCCGGACGTGCTGCCGGTCTCGGCGGTGAACAACCTTGATGCGATTCCCGGCACGGATGACCTGCTGTTTGACAATCGCTCGTTCATCGATGCGCCGGCGTGCTATCACTTTGACGCGGAGACGGCCGCGACGCGGAAGACGGCGCTCGCGGTGGTCTCGCCGGTGGACTTCTCGGACACCGAGGTGATCCGGGAGTTTGCGATCAGCAAGGACGGCACGAAGGTGCCGGTGAACATCATCAAGAAGAAGAGCGTGAAGCTGGACGGACGGAACCCGACGATTCTGTGGGGGTACGGCGGGTATGGCGTGAACATCCAGCCGGCGTTCAGCGCGGTGCGGCGGCTCTGGATCGAGAACGGCGGCGTCTTCGCGGTCGCGAACATCCGGGGTGGCGGCGAGTACGGCGAGGAGTGGCACAGACAGGGGATGCTGACGAAGAAGCAGAACTGCTTCGATGACTTCGCGGCGTGCGCGAGGCATCTCGTGACGCGCGGGTACACGAGCGTGGATCGGCTGGCGATCCAGGGCGGGTCGAACGGCGGCCTGTTGATGGGCGCGACGCTGACGCAGAACCCGGATATCTGCCGCGCGGTGGTGGCGAGCGTCGGGATCTATGACATGCTGCGTGTGGAGTTGTCGCCGAACGGGGCGTTCAACATCCCGGAGTTCGGGACGGTGAAGGATCCGGAGCAGTACCGGGCGCTGTACGCGTACTCGCCGATCCATCATGTCAAGGAGGGCGTGAAGTACCCGTCGATCATCTTCCTGACGGGTGCGAACGACCCGCGGGTGGACCCGATGCAGTCGCGGAAGATGACGGCGAGCATGCAGCGGGCGGTGGCGGGCGTGCCGGGTGCGAACCCGGTGCTGCTGCGGACGAGCGCGAACACGGGTCACGGGATGGGGACGCCCTTGAACGCGCGGATCGAGGAGCAGACGGACATCTACTCGTTCCTGTTCAATGAGCTTGGGATGTGGTCGGAGGGGGAGGGGGCGGCGAAGGCGAAGGAGTCGAAGAACTGAAGGTCAGTTGTTCGCGGCTTTCTTTCTGAGTTCCCCGCGGATCGCCTGGGTGCTCGCGAACGTCGTCACGGCGTAGGGGACGCAGTATGTCAGCAGGATCTGGAAGATCCTGAAGGCGGTGACGTCGCCCTTGATCAGCGCGGGGACGTGGTTGATCGAGATCAGGATGGTGCCGACGACGAGCATGTACGTTGCCGCGCGGCGGACCACGTCGCGTCGCGTCGCGATCGAGAGCCATGATGGGGCGGATGACGCGGGCAAGGGGATCGGACCTACGCGATCGGCTCGATCACGGCGCTCATGGCGCCCTTGCAGGAGGCGATCAGCCCGTCCTTGCCGTAGGCGTGGATCTGTTCCTGCTTGAGCTCGGCGAGTTCCTTGTGAACGGTGGTGCAGATCACGCGTCCGGTGGCGTCGACCTCTTTGGCCATCTGGTACGCGGCCTCAAGGGGCTTGGCGAAGAGCTCCATCATCATGCGGATGACGTACTCGTACGAGTGGTCGTCGTCGTCGAGCAGGATGACGTTCCAGAGCTTGGGCTGCTCAACGCGCGGCCGGGCGGGCGCGGGGAGCGTCGCGATGGCGACGCCGGCGTGGTCATCGAGCTGGCGCGTCTGGTCGTGCGTGGACGGATCGGGCATCCCTCGATCGTATTCGACGAGTTCTCCGACCGGCGGCCCGGCGCGAATCCGGCGCGGCAGGATCGGGCGCGTCGTCACCGGAAGCGGGCGGTGGCCGGCTCGCAAGTTGGGAGCGTTCCGAGAAACATGGCCGGAACACGTGGTCCGGTGGGGATCTTGGCGCATTCTGAAGGATGGGATTGACGCCCGCGGGATGTCGGCCTAGTCTTTGAGACTGAGTCTCATTCTCATTTACACCCGCGCCGCCGGGGCTCCGGCTGGCGTTATTCGAGGAGCACAGAGATGTCCAAGTCAGCACTCGCGGCGATCGCCGCCACGATCATGGTGGGCACTGCTTCGGCCCAGATCGTCGGGTTCGTGGAGGACTTCAACGCCGACGCGGCCGCGTGGCGTAACTTCAACAGTGCCAGCATC
>JAPKGU010000167.1 GCA_026647565.1 Phycisphaerales bacterium
AGGGCGGAGTCGCCCGCGAGCTGGCGCAGTGCCGCGGTTTCTCCACGAAGCTGTCGATTGTGTCGCGCAAGAACAATGACAAGCACGCTCAGCACGAGCGTGGCGAGGATGAGAAAGCCCGTGAACCACGTGATGCCGCGCGGCGAGGCGGGTGGATGGCTCGTTTCGTCGCTCTTGGGGAGTGCAGCTGAGGAATCCGCCATGCGTCGCTCCATTCGCGGGTGACGCACGCGGGGAGCGCACAGTGTAACCGACACCGCTCTGGAGAGCGGTGCCACCTCAGAGGGATCCACGCTCACGCCTTCGTCGGCATCGGTTCCTTCGGGTCCGCGCGCATGAAGAGGGCGTCGCCCTTGGCGATCTTCTGTCCCGGCTTCAGCCCGTGTGTCGGGTGCGCCCATTGGGCGAGCTCGGAGAGCGGGGCCTTGAACGCCGAGTTGCAATCGTCCGGGTTCGTCAGGGGCGAGCAGTTCCAGAGCTTCCAGAGCGCGGCCATCTTCTCCGGCATCGCGGGGTAGAGCATGAGGGAGGCGATGCGGAGGGCTTCGGCGCAGCAGTAGAGGATTGCGGCGAGGCGGTCGCGGTTCGCCGCGCCGTTCTCGCCGTCAAGGTTCTTCGCGATGGTGAAGGGGCGGGTGACGCCGATGAACATGTCGATGTCGGAGACGAGGCGGGTGGCGGTCTTCATCGCCTCGCCGAGTTCGGCGTGATCAAGGCGGTTCGCGTAGCCGCTCGCGAGCGTCGTCGGGAGTTCCTTCCAGTCGAAGGTCGCGTTCGGATGCTCGGGAGATGACTCCTTGAAGGTGAAGACACCCTTCGGATCGGGGACCTTGCCCTCGAAGTACTTCTCCACCATGTTCGCCACGCGGCTGGCGCAGTTGCCGATTCCATTGGCGAGGTCCGCGTTGTAGACCTCGACGAAGCGGCCGTATGCGAAGTCCGCGTCCGTCGCGCCGAGTGGCCCCTGTGTTGCGAGGTACCAGCGCACCGCATCCAGCGAGTAGCGCTGCGCGTACGCCTTCAGCTGATCGATCTCGATGAAGTTGCCGAGGGACTTCGACATCTTCACGCCCTCGGAGACGAAGTACGCGTGCGCGTACACGGTCTTCGGCACCGGCTCGCCGAGGGCCATCAGCATCGCAGGCCAGATCACGGCGTGGAACCAGAGGATGTCCTTGGCCATGAAGTGGACGATCGGCGCCGTCACCAGCGGCTCGCCCGTGTTCGGCTTCCCGTCGCCTTTGGGCCAGTACTTCCTCCGCTCCGGCGTGTCCACCACCGTCAGGTAGTTGCAGAGCGCCTCGATCCAGACGTACACGCGATGGTTCGGATCGCCGGGCATCTTGATGCCCCAGTCGGCATCGCCGGGCTTGATCGCGCGGCTGACCGGCACGCGCTGGAGCCCGGTCCTGATGCGCCCCAGGACCTCGTTCTTGCGCTGCTCGGGGAGGATCTGGATCTCGCCGCTCTCGATCGCTCGCCTCAGCCGCTCCTCGTACTTGGGCAGGTTGAAGAAGTAGTTCTTCTCGGTGCGCCGCTCCAGGGGCTTCTTGGTGACGGGGCTCTTGAAGTCGTTGTCCTTGGCCACCGTCTCGGTCAGGTACTCCTCCTGCGAGGCGTCCCACCAGCCCTCGTAGTCGCCGAGCGCGATGTCGCCGGACTTCACCAGCTTCTCGATGTACGCCGAGGCGCGGGTGATGTGGCGCTGCTCCGTGGTGCGCACGAAGTCGTCGTTGGAGAAGTTCATCGCCTTGAACGCGGCACGGAACTCGTCGGCGTTCCTGTCCGCCCACTGGATCGGCGTCAGGCCGCGCTGGGTGGCCGATGCCACGACCTTCTCCGCGTGCTCGTCGGTGCCGGTGAGGAAGAACGTGTCGCGCCCGATGAGGCGGGCCATGCGTGCCGCGACGTCGCCGACGAGCGTCGTGTAGCAGTGCCCGATGTGGGGGCGGTCGTTGACGTAATAGATGGGGGTGGTGATGTAGAGGGGTGCAGCAGACATGTCGGTTCCTTCGCGAAACGCCGGGGCAGGATGACGCCACGCCTGACCTTGGCGAGCCGATGGTATGGGTTCGCTCGGACGCCCCGGCACCGGCCTCCGCCGATTTGTTCGGTGAGTGAATGGGGTCCGGGCCGATACAATGCTGTCACGCGCGAACCAAGCCCCCCCGGTGGGGCGAACAAAGAATGGTGGGGGCGATCGGGCCGCTCGGCGGCTCGCTGCGGCCGGGACAAGGAGGGTGAACATGCGGTGCAACTCGATGTTGATCATGGGCTTAGCGGGTCTCGCGCTGTCGCTGTGCTCGACCAACGCCTCGGCGCAGAACGCTCTTGGCGACGGCAGGCGCCTGGACCGTGGGCTGAGCACCCAGGGAAGGTTCAACTCTCCCAACACCAATCGCGCCTTCTACGACGACGTCCGCCTTCGCAACGCCGTGGTGACGGGGAATGCCGCCGGCGGCAGGTCGTTCCGAGGCGACGTCGGCTACACCGGCGGCTCGGACTTCCGGGGCAATCTCGGCTCGGAGGACATCTTTACGTTCCGGCGTGACTCGAGTTTCTCGCCGGTCTTGAACAACAACGCCGCGCTGCGCGGCATCGGCGGGCTCCAGTACCAGTTGGGCGGCACGGCCGGTTCGGGCAAGTCGCCGACGTCGGGAATGGGGCTTGGGCGCGATGACGGGGGGTTGCTTGTCAGGCGAGCGGGGAGCGGCGCCACTGGCACGGAGCTGCTGGGCACGAACGCGTCGGGCGAGCGGCGCCGACCGTCTCTTGGGGTCGGCAGCCGCGACGATGTCGACCTGAGGGCCGATTACACCGACACGCGGGCGACGCTCCCGACGGCGGGTGTCGGATCGCTTCGATCGACGTCGGCGTACTCGACGGCGCAAACGTTCAGCCCGACGACGCTGGGACAGCGACAGGAGGCGGACGGCTCTGTCACGACGCTGACGGCATCGAGTCTGCGCGGCGTGCGTGCGACGAACTCCGGCACGCCCGGCCTCGGCTCGCAGTCCGGTTCGTCGGGAGCGCCGGCCGGTGTCTCGACGCGCGCCCCGACCGGGCAACAGAACCTCCAGGCCAACACGCAGAATCCGGCGTTGCCACGCTCCGCGAGCCAGAGCGCCGCACCGGTGGCCAAGACGGCGTACGACTCGCTGATGGAGGAGTACAAGACCCAGACAGGCACGACCGCAGGAACCGATCCGATCGGAAAGGTGGAGGACTGGCAGAAGCAGCTCGACGAGATGCGCGGCACACTGGACGGCTCGTACGACCCGTCGACGGCCCTGCTCCCGGCGGACGCTTCGCCCCAGCCGCTCCCCATCGATCAGGCGGCGCCGGCCCCGGTTCGCCTGTACAACCAGGCGACGATCGACATGATCACGCGCCGGGCGAAAGAGACGGACCGCTTCCTCGTGACCGACGACGTTCGTCTCGGCGCGTTCGGCGAGCGCATGCGCCGGGGCGAGCAGGCACTGGCGGAGGGGCGTTACTTCGACGCGGAGGAGTCATTCAGCACCTGCCTCTCGATTCGCCCGGGGGATGTCTCCTCCGCGATCGGGCGCATCCACGCGCAGATCGGCGCGGGCATGTTCCTCTCCGCGGCCCTCAATCTGCGGATCACGCTGGGAGAGCATCCCGAGGCGATCGGAACGTGGTACGGAGAGAACCTGTTGCCCGCCGCGGCTCGCTCCGACGCGATCATCGCCGAGCTTCGCTCGAATGTCGCGTCCGGCGACCGGTTGGGATTCGAGTCGGCGGCGCTGCTGGCGTATCTCAGCTATCAGCGCGGGGACAAGGCGGGCACCATCGAGGGGCTGGACGCCGTGGAGCGGCTTGCGACCGAGTACGGGCGACCGCTCGATCGGCGATTCGTCGAGCTTGTCCGGCGTGTGTGGTTGCCCTTGCTCGACAAGCGAAGCGGAGCAGAGCTGAAGCCGAGCGCTCCGGCCCCCGCCGAGGGAGGGCCGGGTGGCGGATGATGTGCTTCCCGCCGCACCTGCGCCGGGCGCCTCACGCGGCACCGGCGCGTTGGCGCGCCCGGACGGAACGCCGGGCCGAGCCCAGCGGAACCGCTCAATCCTCGAGTTTCTCAGCGATGGATCGCTCGCGCGACTCTGCGAGGCGCTCTCTCACCTGCTTGGCGTGAGCGTCGATCTTCGAGACGAGACCGGCAGACGGATCGTTCCCGACGAGGGTGTGTCACGCTGGCGGGTGCTCGACGGCCGCGCTTCGATTGCGCCCGGTTCGCACGAGGTGCCCCTCCGGCTCGGGCTTGAGCAGATCGGGTCACTCGTGCTCGGGCCGGGCCCGCTCCGGGTCGGCCCGGAGGGATGGACGGACGCGGCGCACGCGCTCTCGAACGTCGGGGCCGCGGTCTCGGAACTCTGCCGCGACGACGAGGAGCTGCGCCACCGGGTGAAGGAGATCGGCGCTCTCTATCGGCTCTCCGGTCTCCTGGTGCAGGCCAAGGGTGTTGGCCCGATCCTTCGCGTGGCGCTCGAGTCCGCGCTCGAGGCGCTGGAGCTGGACAAGGGCAACGTCGTCCTTCTGCCGGAGAACGTCGAGGGCGTGGTCGAGACCGAGAGCGAGGAGGATCTGCGACACGTCGCGGCGATCGGCCTCAGCGACGCCTGGATCGACAGCCCGTCGCCGCTCTCCAAGGGACGCGAGTTTGATCGGCTGGCGCTTCGAGGCGAGGTTGTCACCTCCGAGGATCTCCTGGCCGATGAACGCGTGCTCATCCCGGAGCAGGTCAGAGATGAAGGCGTTCGATCATTCATCTCTGCGGGCCTGGTCGTTCGCGGGCGGCCCATCGGCGTGATCCGGCTCTACGGGCAGCACACATGCCAGTTCTCCGAATGGGACAAGCGTCTGATCCGGTCGATCGCCAACCAGGCGGCGGCCGCCGTTGATCAGGCACGCCTGGTGCGCATCGAGGACCACGAGAAGGTCGTCCAGCGTCAGCTCTCGATCGCGGGCGACGTGCAGCGCCGGATGCTCCCCCGCTCGCTGCCCGCGGCACCCGGTCTGGACCTTGCCGCGCGGTACGAGCCGTCGCTCGAACTCGGCGGGGACTTCTACGACGCGTTCGAACTGGGGACGCAGATCGGCATGGTGGTGGGGGACGTGGTGGGCAAGGGGATCGCGGCGGCGCTCCTGATGTCGCACGTACGGGCGACGCTGCGGGCGCACGTGCAGGACGTGTACCACATCGACGAGGTGATGCGCCGCGTGAACCGGGCGCTCTGCCGCGACACGCTTGAGAGCGAGTTCACAAGCGCCTGGTACGGCGTTGTGGATCCCGGCTCGCTGCGCCTGACCTATGTCTCGGCGGGGCACGAGCCACCGTTCGTCGTGCGCCGCACCGGCGCCGCTGAGCCGGAGGTGATCGAGCTTCGATCGGGCGGGCTGGTGCTGGGCATCGATCCGGCGGAGAACTACGAGCGATCGGTCTTCGACCTTCGCGGTGGCGACATCATCGTGATCTACACGGACGGGCTGACGGACGTCCGCAACTTCGCCGGAGAGAAGCTCGGGAGGAATCGCCTCGAGGCCGCCGTGCAGGATCTGGTCGCGCGATCACCCGCCGGATCGGTCAGCGCGAGCGCCGCGGTCGAGCACCTCATGTGGACCGTGCGCCAGTTCGCCGGACTCATGCCCCGCCCCGACGACATCACGATCGTGGTCCTCCGCGTGGCAGAGCGGGGCGGCTGATCGAATCCGAGCGGAGTGGGACGCTCAGTCCTCCGCCTTCTCCCCCTCCGGCGCCATCTTCACCAGCTTCGGATCGAACTGCGCCACCACCCGCACCAGGTCCCGCTGGCGCGCCATCACCGTGTGGATGTCCTTGTAGACATCCGGCGCCTCATCCACGCCCGCGGACAGCACCGTGATCTCCAGCTCCTTGAGTTTCTTCTTCACGTTCCCCCACGCGATCGACTCCCGCGCCTTCGTGCGTGACATCACGCGTCCCGCGCCGTGGCTCGCCGAATGCAGCGACGCATCGCTCCCCAATCCCATCACCACGAACCCCGGCTGCGCCATCGACCCCGGGATCACGCCCATCACGCCCGCCCCCGCCGGCGTCGCCCCCTTTCGGTGGACATAGACCTCTTCCGACTTCCCATTGATCGTGTGCGTCTCCTTCCACGCGAAGTTGTGGTGGTTCTCGACGTCCGCGATGACCTCCGCCCCGAGGTTCTTCGCGATCGCGTCGTGGATACACGCGTGATTCGCCGCTGCATACTCACCCATCAGATTCATCGCGCCCCAATACGCCCGCCCCTCCTCCGTATCCATGTCCAGCCATGCCAGGAACCTCTGGTCCTTCGGCAAGTCCGGCCGCAGCGACATCGCCAGCTTCGAGTAGTGATCACACACCGCTGCCCCCGTGCCCCGCGACCCCGAGTGCGACAGGAGCGCGAGATATGTCCCCGGTGCGAGATCGAATCGCGCGTGCGATCCGCCGACCGAGTGCTGGTCGATCCCGCGCGGCGCATCCTCGCGCACCGTCAGCACCCCGAACTCGACGAAGTGGTTGCCGCTGCCGCTGGTGCCGAGTTGGCCCCACGCCTTGTCCTTGTTCCGCGCCGTCACCGGTGAGACGTTCCAGTCCATGTCCAGCACCGGGTGCAGCTTCCGCTTCTTGAACGCCCCGCCCACGCCGAAGCACGTCTCCGTCTCGATCGCATCCGTCAGCCGCTTGCGGCCGTGCTCCGTCGTCAGCGTCGACGCGGGCAGATCGAGCACCGTCATCTTCATGCGGCACGCAATGTCCACACCCACCGCGTACGGCACCACCGCGTTCCGCGTCGCCAGCACGCCCCCGATCGGCAGGCCGTACCCCACGTGCGCATCGGGCATGAGCGCACCCGCCGCCGCGACCGGCAAGCCGCACGCCGCGTGCAACTGATCGAACGCGGGCTTGTCAAAGTCCTGCCCGATCTCCCCCCACATGGAGTACGCGCAGCGCGAACCATCGGCGGCGTTGTGGCGGGGCTGGAAGTCTGGAGTCATACCCAGTTGTTCGGCAGAGACTGCACCGAGTCAACCCGATCACAGTCACCTGATCAATCGCCATGTCCGAGGCGCGCAGGGCCGCCAGACTACAGCCCAGGGCGTGAACCCTGGGTGTGCTCCCGCCACACGCACCGCCTCACGTCACACCGAGCCCGGCACGGGCGGTACCTGATCGGCCGCCTGCTGCGGCACATCGCGCTCCATCATCCGGTAGAAGACGTACACGCTGTCCTCCGAGCCGTTCATCACGTGCTTATATGTCTTCGTGATCGGAGTCGAGTAGCTGCTGCCGATCTGAGTGACCGGGAACATGCCCAGAATCGGTTCGGGAGGTTCGACCCATCTCGCGCCGAGTCTGCGGCACATCACCTCGCCGACATAGCACCCAAGACAGAACAGCGGATCGGCGATGTAGCGCACACGCATCCCGTCCTCATGGAACCGCAGAAGGATCTTGTCGACCTCCTTCAGACTCTCCGGCGTGTAGTCAAGGGCAACCCCCTCGATCCGCTGCGTGGTCTCCACGATGACGTCCGCAAGCTTGTGCAGATTGCCCGGCTCAGGCACGAAGGGCACCTGAAAGCGACGCCACTCCGCGTGGCCAACCGGCACGCCAAACCCGCCCAGCAGCTTCTTGAAGAATCCCATCCCCTCAGTGTGACAACTCTGAACATTCCTTGCAAGTGATACCCTGCATCCATGTCCGACGCGCCGCGCGAGCAACCCGACCCCGTCACGTCTCTGCTCGCCGCCTACGACGTCCGCTGTCCGTACTGCGCCTATGACCTCCGCGGCATATCCGCGTGCGCCGACGGCCTGCGATGTCCCGAATGCGGCTTGCTGCTCACGCGCCGAGTGATCCGCCATGCGGCTGAATGGCGACGCCTCGCCGTGCGACGGATCGTGATGATCTTTGGTTCTCTGGCTGTGACACTCGGGTGTGTGCTCGTCGATGCGTGGGCGCCGGACGGCCCGACGCTGCTGCCTGCGGTGCTGATGCTGTCTCTCTTTCTCGCCGCGGCCGCGATCGTCCAGGAGCTCTGGGCTCTCCGCAAGGGACGCATGACCTCCCCCGGCATCCGCTTCCAGAGCTGGTTCACGATTCTCTTCGCTTCCGGTGGTGCGATCGGCGCGCTCGTGATGGCACACTTGTACATCGTTTGAAACCCCACCCCCCGATCCCCCACCCCCTTTCCTGCGTATTG
>JAPKGU010000168.1 GCA_026647565.1 Phycisphaerales bacterium
GGTCGCCGATGCGGTAGGCGATGACGTCGGGCGTGAGGGAGGCGTCGAGCGTGGAGGCGAGGGTCTCTCGCTGCTCATCGGTCATGGTGGAGAGCGAGGCGGAGAGGTCGACGCCTCCGGCCATCACGATCGATGTCTCGGAGAAGATGGGGGCGATGGCGACGGAGGCGGGGAGCGTGCCTTCGAGGATGAGCGAGCCGACGTGGCGCTCGGTGGTTTCTGCGGCGGTGGACCACGCGGATTCGACGCTGGCGATCTGGGCCTGGAGCGGCTGGCCCATGGTGGTCACTGCGGTGGTGGCGACGGAATAGGACCAGAGGATGAGGAGCACGAAACCGACAGCGGCCAGGAGGCAGGCGGCCAGGGGAGGTCCGAGCCCGGCGATGAAGGCGCGGAGCGGCGTGACGCGGTGTGCGGCGCGGAGCATGACGGAGAGCGAGACGCCCCACCAGACAAGGCCGACGGGGCCGGTCATGAAGCCGAAGACGGGGACGGCCCAGAAGACGTTTGGGCCTGAGGACATGGCGACGGCGTGCATGGTGGTGCGGAAGCTCTTTTTCGGCTCGCCGAACCAGATGATGGCGTGGGCGATGCAGGCGTAGAGCGGCACGAGGGCGTACATGAGGAGGCCGGAGGCGATGACGCCGAGCGCGTAGATGGCGAGGGCCTCGACACCTCTTGCGTTGACACCGAGGGGCGCGAGGATGGGCATGAGGACCATGAAGGGCATGATGATGCTGAGGGCGGAGGCGAGTGCGGCGGTGAGGACGGCGTAGGCGAGGGTGCGTTTCCTTGGGGTCTGCTCGTCGGTGGCGGCGATGAGACTGACGGGCGAGAAGAGCGACATCAGCGTGGTTCGGAACCAGGCGCGGATGGATGGGCGACCGTGGGCGTCGGTCCATGGGTTGCCGCGGGCTCGGGTGTGGCGTTCGTCGACGCCCTCTGCGGGGACGAGGATCATCTCGTCCATGCGGATATGGCGATGGCAGGAGACGCAGGAGAATGCGTCGAGGACGAGGTGGCCTGTGCGGGAGGTGCCGAAGTACTGCTGGGCGCAGTGCGGGCAGAGGAATCGGATGGAGTTGGGTGTGAAGCGGAACTGTGAGGGCGCGAAGCCGGTGCCGCACTCGGGGCAGGTGCGTTCCTTGAGGTTCCACAGGGCGTAGTTGCAGACCTTGCAGAACATCGGTCGTCCTCGGGTGTGATCGTTGAACGGGCGTTACGGCCAGAGACGGGTCTGACGCCGGATGGGCGAAACGAGGAACCAGATGAGTACGAAGGCGGGCAGGATGAGCAGCCAGAGCATGGAGGTGAAGAAGGTTGTCCAGTACATGACGTCGGCGAGGCCGGCGGGCGTCGGGCGGGCCATGGTCTGGGGCATCGATTTCATTGTGTCGCGCTGGGCGTTGGCGGCGACCCAACTGGAGAAGAGCGCGTGCGGCAGGCGGAGGAGCGCCCAAGCCAGGAGCATGGTGACGCCGAGTCGGCGGCGGTAGAGCAGGAGGGCGGCGCCGGCGATCGCGAGGATCGACAGGAGCGCTGAGGCGGCGTAGGTCGCGAGCAGCTCGGTGCGCCAGGCGCGCTGGGCATCCATGGCGGGGGCGGCTCCGAACACGCGCATCGCGCTGGAGAAGTCGATGAAGAGCGACGCGGCGGTGGCGAGGGTGACGAGGAAGCCGATCGACTGGAGGACGATCAGCAGGACGCCGATGGCGGTGGGCCAGGTGCGGCGGTCTTCGTCCGGCTCGACCGGGCCGGGCGAGGTCGGGGGGTGGGGGCGCGCGGCGATCGGGGGCGCGGCGGGGGGTGCGATCTCGGGATGGCCGGGCGTTGATTCCATGCGATTGCCCTGCGGTACATCATCGTTCGGAGATTGATGCCCAGCATATCGCGGAGAGAAGGGGCGTGCGGGCGAGGCCGACGCTAGCATGGGCGTCGGCCGGATCGGGCGCGTTCCGGCATCAGGAGCAAGCCATGGCCACTCAGCGTGCCTCGTCGAAGGATCCACTTTTGTCCGTTGCTTCCGTCGTGTCACGGCGTGGGGTGCTGATCGGCGCGGCGGGGGCGGGGCTTGGGCTGCTCGCGGGCCCGGCGTTCGGCTGGACGCGTCAGAGGACTCCGAAGTTCGAGATCTCGCTGGCGCAGTGGTCGCTGCACCGGGCGCTCTTTGAGAAGAAGCTGGACAACCTGGACTTCGCGAGAGCGGCGAGGCAGACGTACGGGATCGGGGCGGTGGAGTATGTGAACGCGTTCTTCTTCGAGAAGGCGACGGACGATGCGTACATCGGGGAGATGAAGAAGCGCGCGGATGGGGAGGGCGTGAGGTCGCTGCTGATCATGTGCGATCGCGAGGGGGAGCTGGGGAACTCGGACGAGATCAAGCGGAACCGCGCGGTGGAGAACCACAAGAAGTGGCTGGGAGCGGCGGCGGCGCTCGGGTGCCACTCGATCCGCGTGAACGCCGCGGGAGACGCGCCGTGGGACGAGCGGATGAAGCATGCGGCGACGGGGCTGCGGGCGCTGGTGGACTTGGCGGAGCCGTACGGGCTGAGCGTGATTGTTGAGAATCACGGGTCGCTGAGCAGCAACGGGGAGTGGCTGGCGGGCGTGATGAGGATGGTCGATCACCCGCGGTGCGGGACGCTGCCGGACTTCGGGAACTTCTGCATGGACTGGACGAAGGCGGAGGACCCGGCGGCGTGGTACGACCGGTACAAGGGCGTGACGGAGCTGATGCCGTACGCGAAGGGCGTCTCGGCGAAGAGTTACGAGTTTGATGAGAACGGGAACGAGGTCCGGACGGATTACGCGAGGATGATGAAGATCGTCCTCGACGCGGGATACAGCGGATATGTCGGCGTCGAGTACGAGGGGGACAAGCACTCGGAAGAGGACGGGATCAAGCTGACCAAGGCGTTGCTCGAACGAATCAGGGACGGAGACTGATGCGCGGCGCGGGCGGGGCTTCAGGCCCGGTCGGTGCGGCGAGTCGGCAGCCAGAGATCGGCGAGGACGAGGAGGCAGGAAAGCCCGGTGGAGACGGCGTAGGCGGGGCCGGCGACGAGGATCGCCTTGACCCAGATCTCGTTGCCTCGGGCGAGCCACCACGCGCCGAGATCGACGAGGAGGGCGATGCCGCCGACGCCGATGAGGAGGGATCCGAGGCCCTTGGCGAATCGTGTGCCGAGGGTGAGCGCGGCGAGCGCGATGGAGAGGGTGCCGAGTGCGAGTGCGTGCGTGTGTGTGGAGGCGGCGAGGATCTTGATGTCGGTGGGCTGGATGTTCTTGGCGAAGGCCTGGCGCTTGACGTCGTCGAAGTACTTGAGGGGGATTCTGCGGGCGACGGGATCGGCGGCGTCGGCGGCGTGGCATGAGACGCAGTTTGCGGCGATGATGGCGCCGGGTGTGTTGTCTCCGAGGTCGATGTTGTCGTAGTCCTCGCTGATGCGTCCGGAGGCGAGCCAGTCGATGAGGACCTTGCGCGAGGCCTCGGGGAGTTCGGGGGGATGGTTGCGGTTCAGAGCGCGGACGAGGGGCGCGTCGGCGGTGACGCCGTGATAGGCGCCGGCGATGTCGGTGTATGAGACGCCCTTGGTGTCGTCGCGGTTCTCGTGGTGCCAGATCAGGTGGGTGGCGGAGGCGCCCAGCCCCCCCACGATCACGAGGAGGAGCGCGGAAAGCCCGGCTCGCATCATCATCGGAAGGTCTCTGAGTGGTTGCACGCGTGTTCCTCCGTCGGTCCTCGGTTCTGTCTGACGGACCGGCCCAAGAGCTGCGTTGGGGTTCCGTGTCGTGAGTCTCAGCGGGGATTTCATTGCCGCTCTGGAGAGCGGCGCGACCGGGGGCGTCGGTCAGGGAAGGCCTGGGCGTGATCAGACCTTGAGCGACTCGACGTCGAGCTTGACGGTCTCGCCCTTGAGCACGGCCTGGTTTGCCCAGATGGAGATGGCGGTGGCGCGCAGGCCCTCGTCGGCGGTGACGACGGCGGGCTTGGCGTTGGCGATCGCATCGACGAAGTCGCCGAGCGCGTAGTAAACGGGCGGGTTTGGGAGTCCGACGCCTTCCTTGAGCTTGCCCTGGGAGGCGAGCTTGGTGGCGTCGGCGATGAGGGTGATGCCCTCGTCGGTGTGGAAGCGTTGGCGGTTGGCGTAGACCTCCCATCCCTGGGTCGGGGCGTCGGCCTCCTTGAACATCCATGCGGCGGTCCATGCGAGCTTGATCGCGGCGTTGGAGCCGTAGAGGACCTCGTACTGTCCCTCGTAGGAGTTGGCGAGGGTGCCGGACCAGTCGAGGCGGGCGCCGTCGTCGAAGAGGAAGGTGGCGTGGGTGGTGTCTGGGATGGTGCGTCCGTCCTTGTGGAGGCGGACGGAGCCGGTGCCGCTGACGGAGACGGGGTAGCGTCCGAGGTACCAGTTGAAGACGTCGATCTGGTGCGAGCCGAACTCGCCTGGGAGTCCGATGGAGACTTCCGGGTCGAGGCGCCAGTTGAGGGCCTTGTCGTCCTTTGCGTCGGCGACGGCGACGCGCCAGTTGCTCTTGCGGTTGCTCTGGGCGCGCATCATGACGAGGTCGCGAACGGAGTCGGACCGGAAGAAGGTTCGTGCGAGCTTGTAGATGGGATTGGACCGTGCATAGAGCCCGGCGTGGACGACTCTGGTGCTGGAGCGTGCGGCGCGGGCGATGGCGAGGCAGTCGTCGATGGTGTGTGCGAGGGGGGCCTCGATGAATGTGTGCTTGCCGGACTCCATGGCGGCGACGGCGATGTCCTTGTGGGTGTGGGTCGGCGTCGCGACGATGACGGCGGAGACATCTGTGGCCTTTGCGAGCATTTCCTTGTAGTCGGCGTAGCCGGTGGCGCCCTGGACGCGGCGCAGCCCTGCCTGGAGTCGCGAGTCGACGACGTCGCAGAGGGCGGCGATGCGGACATTCTCGAACTTGGCAAGCTCGTCCATGATCGCGCGGGCGTGGCGTCCGACGCCGACGATGCCGACGCCGATCTTCTCGGCGCGGGCGCTCGAGGCGAACGACCACTCGGGCGTGAGCGCGAGGATGGCGGCTCCGGCGGCGCCGGTGGAGAGAAGGAAGTCACGCCGGTCAAGGCCCGGCACTGGCTCGCTCGTGCTGTGCATCATTCGATCCTTCGCGTCGTGCCCTACGGTTGACGCTCAACAGCGAGGTCCGGAGGGCACGCGTGGTTTGGGGGGCGTCGGCTCGGAAATGTACGGCCGATGCGGTCCCTCGACCATCCAGCGGCGGGCGGTGTCCCTGGAGCCGATGGCCAGAACGCTTGTGAGTGTGTCGGGCATGGACTCCGGGCGTTTGCCGAGGACCACGAGCGCGGTGGACCAGGCCTCGCACCGGGTGCTCGGCCAGGGATCGACGGCGTTTCCGGTGATGGCGGAGGCGACGGCGGCGCTGAAGACGTCGGCGGCGGCGGGGAGACCGGATCGCGGGTCGATGATGTGCGTGAGGCGTGCGTCACCGTCGCGTGATTCGACGGTTCGGCCGTGGGGCGCGGAGAAGGAGAGTGCGCCGTCGCAGAGGGTGAGGATGAGGGCGTCCTCCCCCGGGCCGAGGGCGATGCGCCACCCGCCGTCGGGAGCATCGGAGCCGGGGGCGTTTCCGATGGCGACGATGCTGCTGGTGCCTCCGTGGACGAGCGCGTGCTCGACGCCGAATGCGCGGAGGTGCGAGGCGGCCATGTCCAGGGCGAATCCCTTGGCGACGGAGCCGAGGTCGAGTGCGACGCCGCGGCTCCTGAAGCGGATGGTGCGGGCGTCCTTGTCGAGTTCGACCTCACCCATGCCGGGCGCGGCAGAGATGGCGGGGGCGGCCTCGCGGGCGGAGGGGGTTGGGGCGTGGAATCCGTGGGCACGCATGAGGGGCGCGACGGTGGGGTCGAACGCGCCGCCGGACTGCTCGTGGACGTTCGCGCAGAGCGAGAGAAGTCCGAAGAGGTCCGGCTCGAGGGGGATGGGCGCCTCGGATGCGCGCTCGTTGATGTAGGAGAGGAACGAGTCCCGCTTGAAGAGGGAGAGCCGGTCGTGCCAGTGGGTGACTTCGGAGAGAACGTGCTCAGCGATCGGGGCGAGGCGCGCGGGGTCATTGCCCCCGAGAACGATCTCGAAGCGAGTTCCCATCGCATGGCAGGCGGCGCGATGCACCATGTCACCCACGACGGGTCTCCCAACTGCTGGCCTGCCGACGGCGGCGTCTGGCGCCTGGTTCCGGACTGGCCGGGCGGCCGACCAGATTGGCTGATCACGCGGGCGAAGCGGTCATGGTCCTCGGATCGAAGGCGAAGGCCTTGCCCTCCCACATGGACCTGGTGGCGAGATCGACGATGACCATGACCTTTGTGGAGAGGTCGACGCCGGCCGGGGGCGCGGTGCGGGACCGGATGCAGTCGAAGAAGGCGACGCGGTGGACGTCCTGGTCGTTTCCGATGTCCTGGCAGGTGATGGTGCGTTCTTCGACCTCGTCAACGAAGAGGCGTTCGGGCCTGACCTGACAGTTGACGTTTCCGAGGTAGAGGTTGGCGCGGTAGCCGCGGATCATGGTCTCGAGGCCGACCTCGTTGCAGGTTGAGCCGGCGACGATCATCTGGGTGCCGTTCTCGAGCGTGACGTTGAGGTTTGTGAGGTCGTGGTTTTCCATGGCCTTGTCGACCATGTGCGAGCCGGAGGCGACGACGCGGACGGGCCATGGGGAGTCGAGCGCGAGGAGGAGGGGCGTCATGACGTGGACGAGCAGGTCGCCGATGATGCCGGTGGAGAAGTCGCGGTATCGGCGCCAGCGGGCGTAGACCTTGGGGTCCCACTCGCGCGAGCCGAGCGGGCCGCACCAGCGCTCCCAGTCGAGGTTCTCGCCGGGCTTCCAGTTGGGATCGATCGCGTAGTAGTTCCACTCGCCGTCCTTGGAGGAGCGGCAGTAGCTGGTCTGGGCGAGGGTGGGGACCCCGATCTCTCCGGAGCGGACGAGCTTGCGTGCCTCGTGGTAGCGAGGGAGCTGCATCATCTGGGTGCCGATCTGCAGGATGATGTCGGGATGCTCCATGGAGTACTTGCGGAGAGCGATCGCCTCGTCGAGCCGCAGGGTCATGGGCTTTTCGAGGTAGGTGTCCTTGCCGGCGGCGATCGCGTCGAGGGCGTGCTGGGCGTGCCAGTGCTCGGGACTGGCGATGAGGACGGCGTGGATGTCGTTGCGTGCGAGGAGTTCCTCGTGCTTGCGGTAGGAATCGACCTTGACGCCGGGCTGTTTCTCTTCGCAGAGCTTTTTGGCGCGGGCGGCGTGGGAGTCGCAGACGTCGCAGATGGCGACGATCTGGACGTTGGCGCGTCCGTTCTTGGTGAGGTTGATGATGGCGTCGCAGTGGCCGGTGCCCATGCCGCCGGAGCCGATGACGCCGAGGCGGATCGGCTCACCGTCGGCGACGGGGACGCGTCCTGCGGCCTTGATGGTGGGCGAGGGGCCTGTGACGCCGGGCTTCTTGCCGACGCCGGCGAGCAGCGCTCCAGCGCCCGCGAGGGCGGCGGTCTTGACGAGGAAGTCGCGACGAGAAGAGCCAGTGCTGCTGTTCATGCGCTGCGTCTGATCACGGTCCATCTTCGCTCCTTCGGCACGCGCTTGTGTACGGGGCGCGGCAACGACTGGGGGTTGCGGTCGTGCGGGTGGTGGATCCGTTCGGATCCGTCACTCGATCCAGCATACACGTCCGCGCCGAACCCGCAAGATGCCCGAGCACATTCCCGTGGCTGATCGGCGACTTGGGAGGAAACCCCTGCCCGGAGACGGTACCGTGGGAACGGCTGATCCCCACACTTGGCATTGGAGTCCCCCCGATGATTGGCAGAGTCGCAGTGTGTTCGTGGTCTCTCAAGGCCGGTTCGGGGCCTGATCTGGCCACCAAAGTGGTGTCGTGCGGGATTCGACACGTGCAGCTTGCGCTGGATCCCCTGCGCCACGGGGGGGAGATCCACGGGCCCGAT
>JAPKGU010000169.1 GCA_026647565.1 Phycisphaerales bacterium
CATCGCGCTCGCGGTGAGCAGCTCGCCGATGAAGAGCGCGGCGAGCCAGCCGCCCCGTTTCTTGAGCATCGTGAGGATGGAGGTGGTGAGGTACGGCGTGTCGAGGGCCTCCATGCCGCCGAACTTCTGCGCGTCCTCGGTCGCTTCTTCCTGCACGACGTCGACGATGTCGTCGACCGTGACGACGCCCTTCATGTGCCCGGCCGCATCGACGATGGGGATCGCCAGCAGGTCGTGTTGCGCGAAGAGGCGGCTCAACGACTCCTGGTCCATCTCGACGGGTGCCTTGACGAGATCGGTGCGCATCACCTCGCGCACGGTCTTCTGCGGCGGCGCGGCGAAGACCTCGCGGAACGACACCACACCGACGAGCCGTTGCTCCTGATCGAGCACGTACACGTAGTAGGGAAGCTCGAGCTTCTCGCGCGCCTGCCGGCGCAGGTAAGTGACGGCCTCGTCGACGCTCATGTCCGCGCGCGCCTGCGCGTAACGCGGGTTCATGAGGCCGCCGGCCGCGTCCTCGGCGTAGGCGAGAAGCCCCGTGACCTCCTTGCGGTGGGACTCGTCGAGCAGGCCCAGGAGCCTCTGCCGCTCCTCGGGCGAGGCGCGCTGCACGACGTCGGCTGCGTCGTCGGGCTCGAGCTGGCGGATCCAGATCTTCTGCTCCGCCTGCGGCAGCGCGCGGATCCAGGCCTCCGCATCGGTCGAGTCGCTGGAGACACGTGCGCTGGTCGCCGTGCCTCCTCGGGTGATCTCGGAACGCTCGCGTGTGATGCTCGACACGCTGACGCTTCTGATCGCGATCGGAAGCGTCAGCTGGCTCACGATGTCCAGGGTCGTGCGTGGACAGGTGCTCTCGCTCAAGAGCCGCCCGTTCGTGGAGGCGGCGCGAGCGGCGGGGGCGTCCCCGGCGAGGATCTTCGTCCGGCACCTGCTGCCGAACCTGGTCGGCCCGATCGTTGTGTACGCAACGCTGACGGTGCCGCAGGCGATCCTGCAGGAGAGCTTCCTGAGCTTCCTCGGGATCGGGATCAAGCCGCCCCTGCCGAGCTGGGGGAACATGGCGTCGGACGGCCTGAGCGAGCTGAACGCGTATCGCTCCCACTGGTGGCTGCTGGTGACGCCGTGCGCGATGCTGGCGTTGACGCTCCTGGCCCTGAACTTCCTCGGAGAGGCGCTGCGTGAGATGCTCGATCCCAAGGGGAGGGCAAGGGTGTGAGCGAGGCGATTCTGGAGGTGCGTGGGCTGTCGGTCGCGTTCCCATCCGGGCGCGTGCTCGATCGCGTGTCCTTCGGGCTGCACGCGGATCAGACGCTCGCCGTCGTCGGTGAGTCCGGGAGCGGGAAGTCGATGACCGCGTTGTCGATCATGCGGCTGCTGCCTCGGGGAGCGCGGGTTGAGCTGGGCGGGATCATCCTCCGTGAGGACGGCGTGGGGACTGACTTGCTTCGGCTGGACGAGAGCCGGATGCGGGCCATGCGGGGCGGCAGGATCGCGATGATCTTCCAGGAGCCGATGACATCGCTGAATCCCGTCCTGACGATCGGCGAGCAGGTGGTGGAGGTGATCAGGCTGCACGGACATGCCAGAGGACTGGAGGCGAGAGATGCGGCCGTCGAGGCGTTGGCACGCACCGGCATCCGAGATCCCGCGGTGCGTCTGCGTGCGTACCCGCACGAGTTGTCGGGGGGCATGCGTCAGCGAGTGATGATTGCGATGGCGCTGGCCGGGAGGCCCCGCGTGCTGCTGGCTGACGAGCCAACGACCGCGCTTGACGCGGTGATCCAGTCGCAGATTCTGGATCTGATCTCGGATGCTCGTCGGGAACGAGGCCTTGGCGTGGTGCTTGTCACGCACGACGTCGGCTTGGTGGCGGAGCGATCGGACGCCGTCTGTGTCATGTATCGAGGGCGTGTGGTGGAGTTCGGGCGGACATGTGACGTGCTCGCAGAACCGCGGCATCCCTACACGCGAGCTCTGCTGGCGTGCGCACCGAGCGCCGCCCACCGGGGCAGCCGGCTCCCGACCGTTACGGAGTTCATCGGCAGCGAGGGGGTGCCGGACCCGACGCTGGACGGGCGGGTGCCGTGGTGGCCCGGCCATCGTGCTCCGGAAGGGAGCGATGGGTGCGTGCTCGCCCGCGTGGGCGAGCTTCGGTGGATGGGGGTGTGGGGCAGCGTCTCGGATGAGACAGACCGTGAGCCGGAAGTTCCGGGGGTGGTGTCGCGAACGCGGGACGCCGCGGGCGTGTAACCTGTCTCTATGCGGGTTCTGATGGTTGCCGACCAGGTCTTTGGCACACGAGAGCGCGGGATGCTCGCGCGGCTTGAGGTCGGCCTTGCCGACGAGGGGATCCGTATCGCGCGTGCCTTGCCGGAGAGTGTGCTGCCAGAGCACGGTGCGGCGTCGTTGACGCAGTCGATCACGTTCGATGATTCCAGGATGCCTTTCACGCGGGCGATGCGGGCGGCGCGTCTGGCGCACGCGGCGGCTTCGGTTCCGTGGGCGGAAGAGGAACTCACGGAATCGGCCCGGGCCGAGCGGACGATCGACGTCGTGCACGCCTTCGGTGGCGCAACGTGGAATCTCGCGGTGGACGTTGCCCGACGCCTCGGATCTTCGCTGGCGGTGGAGGTGTGGCGCACAGGTCTGGTGGAGCGAGCGGCGACGTTCGCACGGCAGAACGCCGATGTGCCGATTGTGTATCTCGCTCCCGACTCGTCGATCGAGCGACGGCTGAAGGCGGCGGGCGTTGAGGGGGTCAGGTTCGCGCCTTGGGGAGTCCACGCGATGGCCCGCACCCGTGCCGGGACGACGCGAGATCGGGCGACGAGCATCGTGATCACCGGGGGCGGGCGCGACGCCCGAGCAACCCTCGCGGCGCTCGAGGGTGTCTCGATCGCCATCGCGGATCATCCGGAAGCCGTGGTGTTCATGGATGCAGTTGCCGCGAGGCGGGCGAGGGTCTGGTCGGCAGCGAAGCGGCTGGGCCTTCTGGATCGTCTCTCGCTGATCGACGACATTGAGCATCGGCGGGACCTGGCTTTGCGTGCGGACATTCTGTTGCAGCCCGAGGGCGTCGGCGAGCAGCGGAGCGTGCTGCTGGACGCGATGGCTGCGGGCATGGTGGTGATCGCCGCCTCCGATCCGGGCGTCGGCTGGCTCATCGACGGTGAAACGGCGTGGCTTGTCTCGGAGCACACCCCTCGGGTCTGGGCGAGCGTGGTGTCAAGAGCGATCCGCGAGCCGGAAGATGCGAAACGACTGGTATCGCGAGCGATGGCCCGTGTCGCGGCGGAGCATCGCGCGAGTTCGCACGTCGCGTCAGTGATCAGCGCGTACGAGTGGGTCGTCGGAGGCCCGAAGGCCAGGTCACGCGCGTAACGAGATCGCGGGGTCTCGTCCGGGGTTATGGGGCCGGAAATAGCGCCACAGAACGCTTGCATCCGCCCTTCCATCGTGCATGCTTGTAGAAGGGGCTGATTCGCCTCAAGGTGCGATCTGCGAGCCGGGCGTCGGCGCCCGGCTTCTCGCTTGGTCAACAAGACAAGGACGGTGCCACATGTCGATCAGAATCGCAACGATTGCTCTCGCGGCCGCGATCGCGTCGCAGGCACAAGCCGGCAATCCATTCGCCGAGTTGTACGGGCAGCGGCCCGTGTACGCGTCGAACACGGTGGACGACGTCCGGCGCCCGGGATTCAACGGGCGGCTCTTTGTCCGGCGCCCGGTCATCGGTGGCGTGGACGCGTGGGCGTGGGACAGCGGGAACCCGGGGGCCGATTACTACGGTGCGTACGGGACTGAGGATCTCACGATTGGTCTCAGTGTCGAGCCCATCGCGCCCTTCAACGGGAGCGACTACGGCGTGATCAATCCTTGGCAAACGGCCAACGACAAGTCCGATCGCAGCAACCCGTACACGAACGCCTACCAGCGTGCCCGCGACAAAGCCGACGAGCGTCTGGAAGAGGCACGCCAGGAGTGGCTTCGCGACAACAACCTGACCGGAGGCGTTCGGACGCACGTGAACGACGCCGCGCTCTTCGGCCGCGGCTCGGACGATCGGGTCTCGTCGTTGCCGACGCCCAGGGCCACGATCCGCCTGCCGGAGGACGCGCCGCGGGTGAAGCGGAACATCCGGGTGCAGGGTCCCGGTCGGGTCTCGGTGCCGCCCACGGCTCCGGCGAGCATGGTCGCCCGGCTTGAATCGAGTGGCGGTCGCCTGGTCGTGGACAGGCCCGCGGTGATCCGAGTGGCGGTCCGCGACTGAGCGGCACGATTCTCGATATCCTGTCTCCGGCGTTCACAACCGGCCGGCTGGTCCCCGTGGTGGCGATCGGCCGGCCGGAGCCGCCTGAGGCCCGCACGGATGACGGGACGACTCCCATTTGATCCGAAGCGCATGAGCGATGCGCGACCGAAGCCGGCGCCGACGGGCGGGGATCGGCCGCTGCGCGTATCGGAGCTGGCGGCCCGGATCGAGGACGCGGTTCGACAGGGGCTGCCCCAGAGGGTCAGGGTGGTCGGGGAGGTCAGCGGGGCGGTCGAACGCACGCACTGGTACTTCAACGCCAAGGACGCCGACGCAGTCATCGCGTGCGTGATGTTCGCCTCCGCCGCCCGGAAGGGGGGCACGAAGCCGGAGAACGGACGCGAGTACGTGCTGAGCGGGCGCGTGGAGTACTACGCGAAGGGCGGCAAGGTCTCTTTCCTGGTGGATCGCCTCGAGCCGGTTGGTGAGGGAGCGCTCGACGCCGCCTTCCGTGCGCTGTGCGAGGAGATCAGGTCCCTCGGATGGTTCGACCCCGCCAGAAAGAAGGCGCTGCCGACGTTTCCGAGGCGCGTGGCTGTGGTGACCAGCGCGAGCGGAGCGGCGCTCCAGGACGTCTTGAACACCATGGCTCGCCGGTGCCCCGCAGTGGGTGTCCTCGTCGTGGACGTAAGGGTGCAGGGGGAGCGTGCCTCGGACGAGATCGCCGGCGCCATCCGGGGCGTGAGCGAGAATCGGGATCGTCTCGGCGTGGACGCCATGATCGTGACACGTGGGGGTGGATCCAAGGAGGACCTCTGGTCGTTCAATGAACGTGTGGTCGCGCAGGCGATTGTCGAGTCGTCGATTCCGATCGTCGCGGCGATCGGCCACGAGACCGACACGACCATCGCGGAACTTGTCGCGGACGAGAGAGCATCAACGCCCACGCAGGCGGCGATGCGTCTGACGCCCGACCGCGCGGAGCTGAACCGACAGGTCGTTGCCGCGGCTCAACGATTGAAAGTTGGTCTGCTTCGCGGGGTTTCCCACGAACGCGAGCGTCTGAGGGCTGCAAGCCGTCACCCACTCTTCAAAGATCCTTCGTGGCTCTTGGAGCGGGCCGGCATGTCGGTTCGCGGCGTGAGCGCCCGACTCACGTCGATGGCGACGGATCGCCTGATGAAGGCCCAGCGGCGCGTCGACGGCGCATCGATCCGCCACGAGCGAGTCTCTCCTTCCGGCGTGGTCGGCAGGTCCAAGGCCCGGCTGGGGGCGGCGGAGGCTCGCTTTCGCGTCGGAATGGCCGGAGCGGTCAGGGAAGCGAGTCTGCGCCTGCTCGGTGCGGAGCGGCAACTGGAGTCCGTCGGGCCGAGATCGGTCCTGGGGCGCGGATACTCCTGGACCCGGACCAAAGATGGCCGTCTGGTCCGATCGGTCGCAGACGTCTCGCCCGGAGGGCAGATTCGGACGCAGGTGCTCGACGGAGTGATCGATTCTGTCGTCGGCCAGCCGGGAGACCAGAGCGGCAATGATCTGCGAGAAAGGATCGTGGTGTCGCCCCGATCGCGGAGTCGGTCGAGCGCCAAAGATGCGTCGCAACTCGGGCTCTTTCCCGGTGGACAGGGGACGTGAGAACCATGGCCAAGAAGCGTCAAGCGGAGAACGGACCGACCTTTGAGCAGTCTCTGGATGCGTTGGAGGGGATCATCGCCCGCGTCGAATCGGGGGAAGTCGGGCTGGAGGAGTCGATCGAGGAGTACGAGCGGGGGGTGGAGTTGATACGGCGTTGCCGCGAGATACTGGAGCGTGCCGAGCAGCGTGTGAAACGGCTCTCCGTGGAGGAGATTGAGCGTTCCGGGGGATCAAGTCCGAGCGGCGAGACCGACGATGATGATGCGGACGAGGAGTCCGCCGACTGATGCCGACCGAGTACTCACTTCTGATGACCCTCGCGGAGGGCACCAAGCTGCTGTTCGCACTCGCGTTCGGCGCGTGCGTCGGCTCGCTCATGAACGTGCTGGTCTATCGGCTTCCCCGGGGTCTGGATATCGTGTCGCCCCCGAGTCGCTGCCCGGTGTGCGACACGCGACTGACGTGGCGTGAGAACGTCCCGGTGTTCGGCTGGCTCTTTCTCGGGGGGCGATGCCGCTTCTGTAAGGCGCCGATCTCCGCCGAGTACCCGGTCGTTGAGGCCGGGGTTGCGCTGCTGTTCGGGGCGCTCTACGCGATCTGGTACATGCTGCCGCGGGAGTGGGGGTGGGTCGGGTGGTTGAGGCCGGAATGGGCCGCCAACGGGCTGATCGTGACATGGCCGGTGTTTGTGGTGTGCCTGACGCTCATCAGTTGCCTGACGGCCATGACACTGATCGACGCGAAGACCCGGCTCATTCCGCTCGGGCTGCTGTGGTTTCCGGCGATCGTGGGCGTCCTTGGCCATGGGCTGCTGGGTGGAGTGCTCGATCTCAGGGATATCCAACTCCGGCACCTGGCGAGTGGTTTCTCCTGGGCGATCCCGACGCCGGGTGCGGGTGGGTGGTGGTGGGTGGGGGCGTCGATCGGCGGGGTCCTCGGGCTGGGCGCGGGCAATCTGCTTCTCTGGACGGGCCTCCTCCGACGCAGCTTTGCCGACTACGACGAGTGGGAGAAGAGGGCGATCGAGGAGCTTCCACCGTCGAAGCGTCCGGCGGCCAATCCGAACGATCCGGAAGCACAAGCGGAGCTCTGGATTCAGTATCCGCACGCTCGCCGGGAGATGATTCGCGAACTGGCGTTCCTGGCGCCGGCGATCATCCTTGGACTTCTCGGCGCAAAGGTCGCAGTGCACCTTGCTGGACCATGGGTGTACGACACCACGCGGCTCGCCTCGGTGCCAAGCGCCGCCGTCCCATTGTGGCTGGACGCCTTGGCGGGTTCCCTCATGGGGTATCTGATCGCCGGCGGCGTGGTCTGGGCTGCCAGGATTCTCGCCACATTGGGCTTCGGCAAGGAGGCGATGGGGTTGGGGGATGTCCACCTGATGGCGGGCGTGGGGGCCTGCCTTGGCTGGATCGACCCGATCCTGGCGTTCTTTGCGGCGGCGTTTATCGGGGTCGCATTCGAGGTGCTTCGATCGATCTTTGCGCGTCGGGTTCGGCGGACCCTCGCGTTCGGACCGTGCCTGGCGCTCGGGACGATCCTCGTCATGGTGGCCAAGCCGGGGGTAGAGTGGCTCCTGGCACTGCTCTTCCACCGGACGATCGACCTTCCGTAGGGGGGTTGGAGGCATGCTCGCAGGGGATCGGCTACGCTACACGCCTCTCGGACACGCACTTTGTGGGCACGGCGAACGCCGCAAGCCCGTTTGACACGGAGGTACTCATGCCTGGCATCTCAATGAATCGACTGGTCCGGATCTGCACGCTCGGAGCGCTCTGCGTGGCGGTCTCAATCTCCGGCGGTTGCAACAAGAAGAACAAGAGCAGTCTGGACGCGGCACTCGCCGAGAACGCCGAGCTCCGCGGGCGAATCGAGTCTCTGGAGCAGGCGCTCCGTGATTGCGACGCGCAGAAGGCTGGCCTCGAGCAGCAGCTGGCGGCCGGAGCCCCGCTTGGGCAAGACGACGGTTCGACAGGTTTCGAGGGAAT
>JAPKGU010000017.1 GCA_026647565.1 Phycisphaerales bacterium
CGGCGGTGGGTTCGGGCTTGGTGGTCTTGGTCGTGCGCTTCGTCATGGTCGTGCTCCTTTGGGTTGGTGGTCTCTGGTAAACAGCGAAGCCCGCATTACGCGGGCTTCAGGTCGTCGGGTGGTTGTCGTTCAGGCGGTCCCAACTCGTCGTGTCTTTCGGCTGGCCGACCGCCCGGAGGTAGTCGACCAACTCATCGGCGGCCCAGGTGTCGCCGTCGATCGCGTCGTGCTCGTTGGGGGCGTCGGTATCGCGGTCGATCTCGAAGAGGCGGAAGCCGCCCAGCGCTCCGGGGCGCGGTCCCCAGTGCCCGTCGAGGTGGCGGCCGCGTCCGGCGGGGACCGTCGCGATGTTCCAGGTGCGCCCGTCGGGCGTGTGGATCTCGATCGCGGGGATGTGGAACCCGCTCTTGGCGAGGGTCTTGGTGAGGTCGAGCGTGGTCTTCGTGGTCGCGTTCATGTTCGTGGTCTCCGTCGCGTGCGGGGGGTGCGTTGTTCCCGCTCGCGTTGGACACACATTGGCCGGCTGACGGGGAACAGGCAAGGCGTTCGGCCTGCATTTCTCGATGATTCCGTGACATGTGGGCAACTCAGCCAAACATGTGGGCGGCGCGGGAAAGCGGGCCGCCCAGCGCGGCTTCCCCACCCGCCCGTTGGCCACGGGTTGGCCCACGATCGCCCACGTCGCGTCCTCGCGGCGGGGCGTACCAATCCCCGCCACGCGACCGTCGGCGCTCGGACGCGCAAACAAACTCTGTCGCCAAGCGCGGCTGTTCCCGCGGGCGTTGGCTTTCGATTCCGGCGGGGAAGTACCTATTGCCCCCTCCCGTCCCCCGTTCGGACTCCGGCTGTAAGGCTTCGGGTAGGCGCTGCCTGGCACGCCAACTGCATGTCCGAATCGGTGCGACGATGGCGTGCGATCCGCACGCCGCACGCCCGTTGCGCCGAACCTGTTGCGCGCCCGTCGCGCCCGCGCCGGCGCGGGGGGGTGGGCGCAACAGGTAGTAAAGAGGGGGTGTGTTGTTGTTTGCTCCATGATTTCTCGATGTTCCCGCGATGAACCTATTGCGCGCAAGAGGTTGCAATAGGCGCAACAGGTTGCTTCGCACCCCCGCTGGCGCTGCGGAATCGAGGGTCAGCGTTCGTGCTCGCGCTGCTCCGGAGCGCTTCTTCGCTGCGTTTGAGCGACAAAGGGCGCTACGCAGACCGGTTTGTGTGGCCGGGGAGCGAGTTTTCATGCTTCCGCATCGATGAGCCTGTACAGCCGCTGGGGGGTGCCGCCGGTGGCCCGCTCGGCGAACTGGATGCGGCGCTGATCGACCAGCGCCTGCCGGACCTCGTCGTGCTCGCGGGGCGACCAGGCCAAGCGCCGGCTCAGTTGCCAGAAGGGCATCCACGGATCGGCGGGATGTTTGACTGCCCATTCCCGGAGCACGCGGATCATCGCCTTGCACTGGCTCTCGAAGTCGCCGGCGCTGACGTGCTGGCTGGCCTTGAAGAGCATGCGGCGGGTCTGATGTTCAACCAAGGACCACGCCCAGTTCACCCCTTCGACGGAGATCTCGGGATTGCGGTGCCCAATACTGCACGCATGCACGAGCGCGAGACGCCGGGCTTTCTCGTTGGCGCGGGCCCACAGCGCCATCCCCGCTTGATCCGACTTGGCTTCGGCCTCGGCGTACGCGGCATCGGCCAGGGCGCGAATCTCGCCGAGGCGCATTCGTGCGTCCGGCGTCGGTTCCACCAGACGGGGCTCGGGGTGCGCGGTCTTCAGGTTTCCCTTGCCCGGCTTGAACTCCGCCCACCACCGCGCCCGCTTGAGGATCGACTTGGGTAGCTCGTGAACATCGACATCTTGGCCGAGCCCGCGGCGGCCGGCCTCGAAGATGAGCATGCGTGCGAAGAATCCGTTGGAGAGCATCTTCGGCGACAGCGCCTCATAGAAGATGTCCGGAATCGCCGTCCCGAAGAGGCACAGGCACGGCTGGTCGATGATGCGGGGCTCCTCGTCACTGGCCTTGACGCGAAGCGGGTAGATTGTGTTGGCTGAGGTGTACAGCTTCAGCAGCGTCTGCATGATGCCCTCGTACCGAGGGTCCCGCTTGGTGCCGTACCCGCTGATCGCCTGCATGAGCGTGTCGATCTCGTCGGTCTGAAAGAGCATCACCGGCGTCAGGTGCATCCGGTCCTCGAGGCCTTCGCCGCTGGCGAAGCCGTCCGCGACCGCGCCGGCGATGCCGACGCTCGCGAGGATCCGCTGGTTCACCTTGCGCGGGAAGTCCTTGCCCGTGCCGGTGTTGGCCAGGCCCAGGAGATAGATCGCGGTGCGGTTGTCCTGTGGGTCGCGGACCTTCCGGCCCGCCAGCGCGGCCTGCAGCGCCACCGCGCCGCAGAACGCCAGGACTGGCTCGGGGTAGGGCGCGTTAGCGAGCGTGTAGTCGATGACTTCGTCGATGAACCCCGGCACGCGCAAGAGCGCCGGCGGCACGGGTCCGGGATCGATCGGCGCGGACGGCGGCGGCTCGGCCTGCGGGGTTGTGAGGGTGAAGGCGGACAGATCGACATCGCCGGAGGCGGGTTCCGCACCGAATCCCTCACGCCGCAGCGCTCGGGCGGCCGCCGCAAAGTCACCGTCGTGCTTGAGCAACGAGTACACGGCGAAGAGCGAATACCCGCGGCCGTCCTCGAAGGGCGGCGCGTTGGTCGAGAACACATAGAACACGCCGCCCTTGAGCGTGGCACTGCAGCCCCGGTCCTTGCCGGGGCGGGCCCAGTGCTCGTTCTCGCCCCCGCTCACCCGAGTCCAGCCGTGCTCGACCAATAGGTCCCGGACATCGCCGCGCTGGTTGAAGTCATCGCCCGGCTTCAGCTCGCCGGGGGATGAGGCCGAGGATGCTTTGGGACGCGGACCATCCTCCACAGGATGCTGGGCCTCGTTGAGCTCCCATGCGCAGGCCAGCATGCACTCTCGCTCCTCGGATGTGATGACCGGCAACGCGGCAAGATCGCCAGCCTCGAGCACATACCCGTTCGACGGCGCGCACAGGAACATACCGCCCTCGCCTCGGGTCTCGATCATCGTGGCGACCGCACGCCAACAGCCATCGACACCCTTCCGCGGAGTGAAGCGCTTGCCCGCAACCTCGATCGGATCAGCCCCGGGTGCGTCGAAGGACCGTTGCGCGAGTTTCATGTTGCCGCAGACCGGGTCCGAACACCGGTATGCGACATGGCGACCGCCCGAGGGTGTGGTCTCGACGACAAGGCGATCGATGAGGCCCGGGCACACCGCCTCGACCCGCGCTCGCCACGGCTCGAACGCCACGCCAGCCAGGTCGAAGTCGATCATCTCGAGGTTACCCGAGACGCGTCCGCACACCAGGCACAGATCACGCTGGGTGGGCCCGGCGAACCATCGCGCGTGCTCCGCCGGCGTTGGGAGCCGCGTCTGGTACGACTTCCACGAGCGCAGGGCAACGCGCTTGTCGTCGCCCTCGCGGATCGCCGGCAGTACGCAGAGCCCCGCGGCGGCATATCGCCGGGCCGCGTCCAGGGTTGAGGGCAACGGAAGCGTCATTCGAACGGCACCTCCCACGCCAGCGCTCGGTCGAGCGCTTCGGCGGGAGAGGCATGCACGTGCGCGGTCGTCCGCGGGCAGTTGCGGGCGAACCACATCTGCCGCGCCAGGTCCCGCGACGCGAACGCCAGGTACACCGGCTTGCCGAGCATGTGCGCCCAGCCGAGCTCGAGCAGCGTGGCGTGGCAGTCCGTGGCATTGATCCAGGCAAAGAACAGGTCCGACTCCCTGATCCACTCCATGCACAGCCCCGGCACCACCCAGCGGGGGCGACTATTCACTGGCGCGGGCCACGATGGACTTGAGTCGTGCTGCCCGACGCCCGCGTGCCATCCGACCCACTCGTGGCTCTCGCCGCCGAACGGCACGAAGTGCGGCCCAGTGAAGATGAAACGGCCGCAGTCGATCGGCTGTCCGAACGGCGAGACGCCCAGTTGCGGCACCAGCGGCAACCGCCAGTTGCCCGATCCGTGCATCTTCCCGGCGAGGTACACACGACGCCTGGGCCGGGGACTGGACGCAGCCGCCACGGCGGACCGGGGCGTTGTGCTGGGCGGGATTGATGAGAGTGTGCGAGTCGTCATGACATGTGCTCCGAGAATCCGACGGATTCGAAGTGGCGGCGCAGCGCGGCTGTTGCCGCAGCGCCGAGCGAGGGGCGACGGCGGCCATCCGTGGCCGCTTCCAGGAAGTCGTTGCAGACAGTGGCGAGGTCTTCGGGCAGAGCGTCGATCGCGGCGCGAACGTCGAGTTCGAAATCCCGCCGAGCGATTGGGGATGCCGAGGTGAGCGACGGGTACCGCCCGTGCCCCGCCGCCATCGCATCGTCAATGGGGACGGTCGTCGACCGGCCGCCACGCTTCGCGGCATGCTGGGTCCGGAGGATCGATGTACCGGCCCTGGTCATGGCGATGGCAAGGAACGCCATCGGGCGACCGCGCGACGGATCGAACTTGGGCCAGCGTTCCAGTGCGGCCAGGATGAGGTCGGACCGAAACTCGGCGTGCGAATCGCCATCGCGACCGCACCCCACGAGCCTGCTCGCGACGCCGTGGGCGGTGGCGCCCAACCGATCAACGTCAAGTGCGTCAAATGCGGAGGGAGCCGCGAAGGGACCACGTTCAACCACGCAGCACCTCCTGCACGAGCAGGCGGTGCGGCAAGCCATGGCGCACCTCGATGGTCACATCTGCGTTGTCGGGGCAGGCCTTCAGTTCCGCGAGCAGTTCGAGGACCGCGTCTTTGAGCGCGTAGTCGGGCTGCCGGCAACCTGAGCCGATGAGGCGTTCGCCACCGAGTTTGACCTCACGCACGACCAGCGGGGTGGGATCGAAGACGGGCTCGCCGCATCTCACGCGGCACTCGATCCGGCCAAATCCGACGCGCGTCATCAACTCGATCAGACGCTGCTCTGACGGAGAGGCTTCGCTGAAAACGTGAAGTCGGCGAGTGCTCGCGATCATCGAGCACCCCCGTTCCCGGCTTCACTCTTTGTTGGTGCCGGTGTGCTGGCGTCAGGGTGCAGTGTGACCTCGACGCCCAGTCGCCGCAGTTGGCGGATGGCCTCGGCAACTCCCGCGGCGTCCCCGCTGATCCTCGCTCGTTCAAGCAGGACGAACCAGGCGGCGGGGGCGTCCCGCCAGGGCTCGCGCGATGTTCGTTTGGTCTTGGTCATCGATCCATGCCTCCTTCTGGAGAATGGACCGATGTCGCATAGGTGTCGCGCGACACTCCGCCGCCGCGGCATCCTTTAGGCCGCTTTCAGCGGATGGGTATCGCAGAAAGTGTCGCGCTACTCGTCGTCCCAGGCCTCGATGTCGCCCGTCTCGTCGTCTTTCTGGCCCCTGGGAAGGTTGGGGCGACCGCTCTGCAAGGCCGCTCGGGCGAGCTTGAACCGCGGCCACCGATTCAGGGAGGTGCGGGCGCAGCCGACCGCGTCGGCGATCTGACTATTCGTCCAGTCGGGGTGCTGCACGAGCAGCGCCACCGCGAGGGCTTCTTTCTGGAGCTTGGGGCCGCCGGCCTTGACGACCTTATCGTTCGAAGAGGAGATCCTGGCTCGGAGTTTCTCGCGGTCCGACCAGGCAATCGCCCACTCGAAGATCTCCGCAAAGGTCATCTGCGATGGTTCCCGCTCGACGATGCGAGCAAGGTGCTCCCACGCCTCGATAGAGTGGCCGGGAGGGGCAAAGCCCCTGGCGTGAAGCGCATCGTCAGAATCATCAAACGCGCCCTGGACGACGTCCACCATGAGTCGGATCGCTTCGGCTCGTTCGGCTGCCGAAGCCGAGTCCGATTGCATGAGTTCGCTCATGAGCGAGGCCAAAGCGGCGTCGATGATCGCCCGGCACGCGCGAACCGGTTCGGTGGCGATGGCAAAGCGGCGCAGCTTGGTTCGAGCCCGCTCAATGGCGGCCTCAGCGGCGGGGTCACCGGTCACGGCGTCAATGAACGCGATTCCGGCTCGGCTTTGTCTGGGTTCGGGCGTGCCCATGATCGGGAAAGTGTAGAAGCGTGGTCGTTTTGCGTATTCAGGGGTGGAGGGCCTATCGGCCACTCCCGCCGAGCGACCGCTCGGCGGAAATCGGACAATACGAGCACGAGGAGCTCCCACATGTCGACTGTTCAGGCCCCGCCAGCGCGTCCATCGCCCGCCGAGAGAATCACGCAGTTCATCGAACACAACGGTGGTGACCACAAGCGCTGGTTTATCGGCGTCACGTGCAATCCACGCGAGCAACTCATCTGCGAGCACTGCATCAACTCCACACGCGACCCGTTCTTGATCATCGGTTGCGACACCGCCGATGAGGCGCGTCGGGTTGAATATTCGCTGCGGAAGAAGCTCGGCGGCTGGGGGAAGCGGTTCGACGGACTCGATCCCGCCGCCATCTTCGTCTACACGTTCCGGCTGAGCTCGGCCACCGTTCCGAATCTGACTTAACGAAGCCCTCGTAGCTCGCCCGGCAAACCGTCTCATCGCGGTTCGCCGGGCTTTGTTCAATTCTGCGACGGGCGTTCAGCCTTCAGCATCGCCCGCCAGCGCCGACGCTGCTCGCGCCAGTCCGAGACGGCGCACACTGCGCGCAACTCGTGCTCGCTGACTGCATCGCGCTCACGCTCAACGCGAGACAGGAGAAGCAACTCCTCCTGGATGTCCGGAGCTAGGCACAGCAAGTCCATGATCTGGCTGATCCGAGCCCGCGTGACCTGCCCCAGCCGGGCTAGGTCCGCGTGGGATTCGACCTCGCCCATCCGAACCAACTCCTCGAACCGGATCGCCAGCGCCATCAGGCGGGCGATGCGGGGCACGTGGCCCGCTTCAACGGCTGGCGCGGCGGGCTCCACGCCGACGTTGACCTCTTTCCGGCCCGCCGCTCCCCGCGTGAAATGCACCGGGAACTCGATCGTGACGTCGTGCGTGTCTTTCATGCGACCTCCTCGTGCTCAATGGGCGCTTGGCCGAGCGTGCGCAGCCCGGCAGGATGGAACGTGATCGACACCGTCTTCTTTGCACCGTCGTAGTCCACCCGCTTGACGAGGCTCGCCAGCACGGCCGCCTGTTCCCGCGGGTAGAGCACGTCCCACGTCGCGGCGAACTCGCGAAGCGAGGCCGCGACGTCGGCCTGGGTGATCGATTCGCCGACGATCTGGTCCGCCTCGGCGCGAAGAGCTCGCGCCCGCTCGCTGGCCGTCGCCAGGCGTTCGTGGAGGTCGGCCAGACGGGCGGCGGCGTTGGCGTCCGTGCCCGCAGTCATCGCGGCCTTGCGGATGTCGCCCTCAATCTTCTGGATCTCACGCGTGCTCGCCGTGTGGTCCTTCTCGATCTGTGCGCTCCGACAGCGGATGCCGCTCTGCAACTGGCGGAATGTCGCCGCGACCAACGCGGCATCGCCGCCGATGTGCTTGATCCGATCGACTACCAGCCTTTCGATCTGCTCGGCCGGCAAGGAACCCGACGGGCACGCGTGCCAGCCCTGCTTCTGGGCGACGTAGCAGACGTAGTAGCGGTACGCAGCCTTCCCGTCTTTGACGCTGTAGGTGTGGCCCATCGCGTGCCCGCACGGCCCGCAGTGGATCAGACCCTTGAGCAGCGCCCCGTGCTGGTTACGGACGTGCATGCCGCCAGTGCGGCCGTTGTGCTTGATCGTCTGGAAGACCTGCTGCCAAAGCCGCTCGTCGACGATGGCCGCGTGTTCGCCGGCGAACAACTCCTTCTTGTGCTTGACCTTGCCCACGTAGGCCGGGTTGGTGAGGAGATTGATCAGCAGGTGCTTGTCCCACACGCGACCGCCGACCGCCGTGCCCTTGCGGGTCGTCCAGCGCTTGCTCGTGCTGCCGCGGGCATTGAGGATCTGGGCCACCTTGGTGAGCGAGCGGTGCTCCAGATACAAGTGGTAGACCTCGCGGACGAGCTCCGCCTCCGCCGCGTTGACCACGAGCTTGCTCCCGCCCGCGGGCTGGGGTGCGAGGTCGTACCCCAGGATCGGCTTGCCACCGAACCATTTGCCCTTGCGCTTGGACGCGGCGATCTTGTCCCGGGTTCGTTCGGAGATGATCTCGCGCTCGAACTGGGCGAACGAGAGCAGGATGTTCAGCGTGAGCCGTCCCATCGATTGCGTGGTGTTGAACTGCTGCGTCACCGATACGAACGACACGCGGTGCTTCTCGAAGACCGCCATCATGCGGGCAAAGTCCAAGAGCGATCGCGAGAGGCGGTCCACCTTGTAGACCACCACGCAATCAACCTTTCCGGCCTCAATGTCCGCCATTAGCCGCTGGCAGCCGGGTCGGTCGGTGTTCCCGCCGGTGAACCCGCCGTCGTTGTACTGGTCCGGCAGCGCGACCCAGCCCTCGTGCTTCATGCTGGCGACGTAGGCCTCGCCGCTCTCGCGCTGGGCGTGCAGCGAGTTGAACTCCTGCTCGAGTCCCTGTTCGCTGGACTTGCGGGTGTAGATGGCGCATCGCACCGTCGCCACGCCGGCGTTCTTTGCGGGTTTGGTTTCCATTGACGTTCTCATACCTTGCCCTCCGTGATGCCGGGCTCGTGGAGCCCGAAGAATCGGAATCCGTTCCAATGCGACCCGGTCACCTTCGCCGCGATGGCGCTCAGCGACCGGTAGACCTCTCCCTCAAACTCGAAGCCCTTGGGCAGCACCCGGACGAACACGGCGCGGCCCTTGTACTCGCGGCGGAGGACCGTCCCGGGTGGCGGCAGCCGCCCGTCCTCTCGCGTGTGGATGGGCACGCTCACCACGCTCTCGCCGTTGGCCCGGGGCTTGGGCGCGTCCGGCGATTGGGCGCGTGGCGGGCTTCGTCGCAGGTCGGCGTCGTTGGCCAGTTCACGCGCCCGTTGGCGAGCCCGCTCGGAGAGGTCGCCCTCTCGCAGGGCCTGCATCCGCCAGAGAATCCGTTTGATGAGCAGCACCTTGTGGTGCGTCCGCGTCTCTTCGCCGTAGACCTTGGCGTACCGCTGCTTCAGCTGCGGCACCGTCATCTGTTCCAAGGTCCGTTCGGCTGCATTCACATCGATCGCCATCGGGGTCTCCGTTCTCGTGGTCGTTAACCACGCGACCCATCAGGGCGGGCATGCTCGGAGAGTTCAAGTCGAGTCTGAGAGCCTTCTTGATGCTCGATGCTCGGCCCCGAAATGGCGACCTGTCGCCGCCGGCGGCGGATGCCCTCGGCAAAGATGGCGGCGATGGCATTCAGTCGCGCCACGGGCGTCGTCGGGGCATCGGGATCAAGCGAGGCGGTTGGGGTGGTGGGGGCGGGCGCATCGTCCGTGAGCGCGGTGTCGTGCACGGGCACATCCTCCGTGAAAGGGGGACATGCATCCGTGCGGGCGTGCGCTTGGCGCTCGGCTTCGCACCTGATGCTGGAATGGGGCCCGCGTCCGGTGCGGGCCGTCTGCCTCTGAATACGCGAAACGGTCGGGGAGCGGCGCAGGGTCCGAATCTCACACCTCGTTCACCCCGGCGGCGCGTTAACCAGACCCGCCCGGGCGTCTGAGAGCGCGGAGAGACTTTCGGCCCCGAACCCCAGCGTGGCGACCGAAACGGCGATGCGATGTCTCGGATTCGAGAGCGCCCGGCAAATCGTGGACTATCAGGAAGTGCCACGATTCCCAAGAGATACGCGCGGTGGGCGAAAGGCCCAGACCGTTAACGAGAAAAGGCCTCTTTACGAGGCCTTTCTCAGAACTCCCCGAGAGCAACCCTTTTCGGAGCGTTGGGAACGGCCTTGGCGGGCTGGAATCGCGGATTCCGGATCATGACGCCAGGCGCTCTCGATTTAACGCCGATTCGATACCCTGTCGTTTAGGACACTGGTTGGGTCTCATTCCGCCTCGAAGCCGTGACTCTTGAACTTCAGGACACGGCAGTTCTCGGTGACCGCGCGAACGATGGGTTGGTCGATGCCCTCGGGCACCTCCGCATGGATCTCAAGCGAGACCGTGACGTTGGCGTCCTTGAGGCCCGTGAGGTGCGCGAGAACCTCCTGAGCGATCCGTCCCGCGTCCCGGCCCAACCGGGTGGCGTCAACCTCGACCACGCCGAAGAATCGCTTGGGTGGCTCTGAGCCCGCGGGCTTGCCGCCACCTGGCGCAGGGGAAACTCCTCCGGTGGACGTGCCCGCGGTCGGCGGCGCTCCGCCTGGTGCTGGTGGTCCGGCGGTCCCGTTGCCCGGCTGAGGCGCAGCGTCGGCGGCCTGCTGACGACTGGCCACATCGGGCTTCACCACGACGCTCCGGCCATCGGCAACGACGTTGTCGATGTTGGCCGTTCGCAGGCCGACGAACCGCTTTTTCTTGTCATCGAAGAAATCGGCGTAGGCGAAGCCCTCGCTCTGCCACGTCAAGCGGCTCACCCCATCGCGTACAGCGTCGAGCAGGACCTGCGGAGACTTCAACCGAGGCAGATACAGATATTGAGCGAAGTCATCCACCAACTGCTTCACGGAGACGGAGTCGCCGCGCCACAGCGGGACGCGATCAAGCTCCATCCGGAGCAGCGTGCCCGCGTACCTGTTGGCGAGGCCGCCATCGTTGATGAGTTTCTTGGACGCCCGAGGGGCGAGCTTGTCCGCTCCCTGAAGCCGGACCTCGCCCCATTCGATCGGTGCCTGAGTCGTGGGTTGGCTTGGAACAAGCATCCACTGGAACGTCTCCGGGATGCGCTGTTTGACCGTGTCGTCAGCCTCGTTGGTCTTCGAGTTCGCCTGCTTTCGCTGGAATGCGTCGAGGTTGAGCGTCTCCGCCTCCTCGTGGATGGACTGCCATGCCAGGAACTGACGTGCCGCCTGCTCGAGTTCCGCCAGCCGGGTCTTGTCTGGCACGAGGAACACCAGCGTGTTCCGGTACAGGCGGGGGCTTGAGCCGCGCTGCTCCAGCATCGCCTTCGCAGCGACCATCGCCAGACTGTCCGTTGCCTTGGCAGCGTGTGTTTGGTCGGGAGAGAGGATGACGAGGCGTGTCTCCTGCTCGTCCGGAACGTCTGCCCCGCTCACGGGGCACGGGTAGACCTTCACGAACTCGCCACGGGTGTTCTGCTCTTCACGAATGCGGCGGACGATCTCGGCGTGAACTTCATCGACCTTGCGATCCAACTGGGCAGCGCGGTCCTGAGCCAAACGAGCCACGCTGGGCTGGGTGGCGAGCCAGTAGCGGCTCTGATCGACGTAGACGTGCGTGGCCTGATCCGACAAACGGCGCAGCGCATCGCCGAAGGCCGCCGAGGTTTCCCCGGGCTGCACGCACCCGAGTTTGATCCGCCGATCGTCGATGCCCCTGTTCTGCGAGGTCGCGGTGGGGGCAGAACCCAAGTACAACGTGCGGGCCACGCGACGGGCTGCCGACACGCGCCCAAACGACGGGTTCTCCCGGTCGATCCGGAGCGGCAGCGAGTTCGGCCCATCTACATCCTTCTCGATGACGGGCGTCCACGGGTCATCCATGTACCGCGTGAGTTCATCGCGCACGGGCGGGTCGTCCATCGGGATCGTCGCGGGCATGATGAGCAGGTTGCCGTCCTGTCGCTCCCACAGCGAGTGAATGACCGACGCCATCAGGCGCAGGACACCACGAGTTTTCTGGAAGCGATCCAGCGTGGCCCAATCCTGGAACAGCCGGTCGAACAATTCGGGATGCACCGGATACGAGTTCTGAATACGGCGCTCGTAGTCAGCCTCTTTGCACTCAACCGGAAACTCGCTCCCCGCTTGGCGGTACATGTCGGCGAAGGCGCGGGACACCGCATCACGGGCTGCAAACCGATCCGCCTCCATCGGCTGGAACAGGCGACGGCGCACGATCTCGAAGCACTCATCGGTCGTCGCCGGCCGCCAGGTGCTCTGCACGCGGTCAAATGTGTTCTCCAGCCGCTTCAAGGCTTCGCGCCCGCCCTCGCCACCGATTTCGATGTCAGATGCAGGGAGGGAGCCCACGAGGAACGCCCCCGGAGCGGCCTTGAATGCCTCGGTCAGGGACTGAGCGAAGGTGATGTTCGCGTCGAAACTGCCCGCGGCCAACCCAGGAGTTCCGTAGACCTGGCGAACGTAGGCCACCCACTCGTCGATGAGCACGATGCAGGGGCTGAACTTCCGCAGAAGCGTGACGAGGCCGCCAGGGCAAACGCCTTGTTCATCATCAGCGCGGACGATCTCGTATGCCTCCTTGGCCTTGCCGACGGAATGCCCGAGTTGCCACGCGAGTTCGCCCCAGAGCGTGCGGACTGTGATCCCATCGGGCTTCTTGAAGCCCGTGAGGGAGAGCTTGTTGCCGACCAGCACGGCGCGATGCACCTTCGGGAGGCTTCCGACGCCCACCTTCTTCATAAGCGGTTCGATCCCGGCCAGACGTGCAGGCGCCACGCCGCTGAACAGGTGGAACAGGCCCAGCATCGAGTGCGTCTTGCCGCCGCCGAAGTTGGTCTGGAGTTTCACGACCGGATCGGCGGTTTGGCCACAGATCCGCTTGATGCCGAGCGTCAACAGATCGGCCAGCCCCTCGGTGAGGTACGTCCGGCGAAAGAACTCGACCGGATCGGTGTACTCGGCGGGGGCACGGTGCTCCTTGTCGAACTGGTCCTGGTAAACCTGCCAGAGGTCCGCCGCAAACTCGGCGAGGAGATAGTTCCCTCCCGCAACGTCCGCGTGCGGCGTGATGACCTCGCGCCAGCCGGGCAAACCCGTGGTGAACTTCCCCTCGACCGAGGTGGCCGCTGCCTTCTTGGACTCGCGCTTCGTCATGTCCTCGAACTTCTGGCGCAGAACCTCCTGCAACTGGCGATCGACTTCGTCCGCCTGTGGGGCGTTCACCGCCAGAAGGAGCCGCTTCGTGCTGTCAAGCGCCCGGTTGGTGTCGTCGAGGCCGAATGGCTTCTGGTGCGCCCAATCGACACGAACCTCCTGCAACTCGCCGACGAGGCCGCGCTCGGTCTTGCCGAGCTTGTACCGGAAGATGTACTGCCAATGTCCGACGAGAATCGACAGCAGATTGGCCACATCGAGGGCTTCAGGTGTGGTCGCGGAGCGGGCGGCCTGCGTGTCGGTGCCGAGTGCCTGACGGGCCTGCTCAAACCAGGTGTCGCCGTGCTTGGCCTTCAGCTCACGCTCGACAAATGGCAGCAGCCCCTCCCGCAGAAGGTCCATCGCCCGTCCGACTCGATCTCGATTCGATACCGCCATGAACTACTCCTCGTCGTCGGAATCGTCGGACTGCAAGAGATGGCCCGTGCCCCCCAGGTGTTCTCGAAGTATCTTGGTTGCCGCGAGTTCAGTCTCCGTCCGCTTCCGTTGAAACCCCTCACGGTGAAGCGGAATCAGAAAGGCAGCCACATCCGCGGGCGTGGTGTCGGGCCACGAACACCACGCAAGCAGCTCGTCGTATCCTGTCTCGCGGCCGCTCTCGTCAGTGCTGACCAACCACAACTCCCAGCAATCGGGCGCAGGTGAATCCAGGCGCAACTCCGCGGTCACCTCATTGCCATTCCCGTCCGGCCCTGTGTATCGAACCACGGGCTGCTGTGAGTTGGTCCGATGGATCGACGAAATAGCGGCTGTACCCGTGCCGCTCGCCCATCCACGCTTGCCGTCAGACCAAATGCACCATCCGGCAACGCCGGGGGGTGTCAGGTCGTCACGAGATTGTGGTCCGTTCTGCGGCGTAATCATCAGAGTCCTCAGGAGTAGAGAGTTCCGGCGGCAGCGGCTGGGCCCTTCGCAGCGAGCTTCTGAATCTCCGGCCACGCGACCACGAGTGCGTTGTAGGCGATGGCCTCCTGCGCCCACTTCTTCCGTTCGCAGAGGGTATAGAGGCGATATGCGAGGTCCCGGGCCACCTCCGCCGCGCCCGCATAGACCGCGTTGATGCGGCGCAGCAAATCACCGGCCGCCTGCTCGCCGCCGGTTTCCAACGCCCAGCACAGGTACTGGCAGACTTCCCAGTGCAGTATGTCGTCGTCCGTGGCCGGGTCCCAGGTCTCGGGCTTGCCATTCATCAACTCGGCTCGCTTGAAGAGCCGAACCCTTCCGCCTTTTGCGACCACGACGCCGGTCTCAACGAGCCCATTCACGGCCACGGCCATCGCCTTGCTCAGCGTCTCCGCGTCGCCGTAGGGACCGTCAGCGTGGGCAAACTGCTCGAACCACTTGATGCACCAGCGGGTGTCGGCGTCGTACTCACCCTCCTGCTCGGCAAGCACCTCATCGAGAACCTGATTGATCTGGGCCAGTGCAGTGCGGACGCCCATGCGGTCGCCGCTGGTCTCCAGCACCTTGCTGTAACGGGAGTACACGGCCATGCCGGGACCGATGGCCGCCTGGGCGAGGTCCACAGGGGCAATGTTGCCGGATTGCAGATCGCGGAGCGCAGCCGGGAGTTCTCGCTTGAGAGCGGTGACGAACTCGCGCCGCGAGGCCATTGGTGCCGAGTCGCCACGCGGTTGGCATACGAGCACGATGGAACTGGCGAGGGCGTTGCTGCCGATGCTCACGCTTCGCCCCGCTCGCTCGGTTCGGACAGGCCACGTGCCCGTGACTGCGAATCCCGCGCTAATCAGACCCTCGAGCATCGTTTCCCAACCAGTGGATGCTGTCCCGTTCTCCGTCGCGCCATTCTCGTCGTCATCGGCCTCTTCACTCTCGGCCTGCTTAAAGGCGTAGAACACAGTCAACGGATAGTCCGCATGCTCTGCTTCTCGCATCCGCACAAACGCGCGCCCCAGGCCTGTCTCGAAGAACGCCATTGCCTTCGCGTTGTCGCCATCATGTCTGTGAGGCGAGGCGATCAGTTCTTCCGCCTTTGGTGTCAGAAGCGTGCGAAAGAGCGCCGGGAAAACCGCTGACATGCACCGTCGAAGCCATACGTAGAACCAGTCGGACAAGTCGGCATATGCGATATTGTCGTAGTAGGGTGGATCGGTACTGAAAACGGTGCCGTTCGGCTTCGGCGCAGTCGCGTCGGCCTGCGTCACGACCCCGGCGGGACCAGCCGCCAATCGGGCTATCGCCTTGACGCCCGCATCAAGCATGATGTCCAATGTTCCGGACGAAGGTCCGAACACATTACCCTCGGCAAAGTCCCACGTCATCGGGAGAGCCTGCCGTGCAAACGTGCTGCGGAGGATTTCCATCTGGGGATTACTGGCCCAAGTAGTCAAAGACGATGCGTAATCGCTGACACGAGAAACCACGAATGCCAAATATGTGGCGACTGCGTCCGCGTATTCGGCGGAACCGCCGTCGCCGAGGGCTCGCATCCTCGCCTCCATCACCAAGTCGCTGAAGGTCGTCAGGGCGACGAGCTGGCGATTGGTAAACAGATCTCCGAACGAGTTCAATCCGTAGACGGGAGGCTGGAAATTGCGGTGCTTCTTGGGCATCTCGCCCTCGGGCCGCCAGGTGGGCTTGGCCGACTCCGCGATCGTTACATGCTCCTCAGTCGGCGAGAGGTAGACGCGGCCGCGCGTCCCCTCCGCAACGATCGCCATCAGCCGCACGCTCATGCGCCCGGCCTTCGCCTCGGTGCGGACGTGTGGAAACGCCATCGGCGCGCCGGTCAGGATGCACCGCCCACCCTTGCGCCCAATCGTGCCCGTGCCGGGGTCGAAGTCCTTTCCGGGTGTGCCTGTGCGCACCTCAAACCTGAACGACTTCTGATCCGGCGCGATCACCGGCTCCACCCAAGTCCTCTTCCCCTCCTTGGTCGACAACCAGTAGGACCGCACAAGCGGCACGTGCGCCCCCGCTGCGGCCGGATTCGGGCTCGGCACCGTCCGTGCCCACAGCCACGCGATCACCGTGAGTTCCTGCCCCACATAGTCCTTCAGATCTTTCCTGTCGCGGGCCATCGCCTCGGTGACGGCGATCTTCGGGTACAGGTGCCCGATTCGTTTCTGTGCCTCATCTCGCATCCAGCGGCCGTAGTAGCGAACATCTTCTGCAAGTCCTGCCGCGCCCCGCCACGACTGTGTGCCGAGTTGCCCCTGCGTTTCCTTCTTCTTGCCCTTCGAGATGGGAGCACTCGATCCGGCAACGCCGCGCGATTCAGGATTGATCGGAGGCATGTTGGCGAACTTGGGCGGAATCTCGATCAGTGCCTTGGTGATCAGCACCGGCACCGGGTTCAGGTCTGATCCGAACGCCCGCAACCCCAGCCGCTGAGCCTCCAAAGGGATCGACCCACCGCCACAGAACGGGTCGAGGACCGGAGGTGCGAACTCTGCGAGGAAGGAATTGACCTCGTCCGGTCGCGCTCTCATCAGTTGCACTTCATAGGCCGTTGCGACACCACGCTCAGCGGGCATTGGCCCCTTGGGGTGAGGCTTGCGTTTGAGCGCCTCGGGGCCGAAGACGACCGTCTCCTTCTTCAGTTCGCCAGTCTCGATCTTGCGACTGGCTACGCAACGGGCAATCTCGGCCCTCGCGGCATCGATAACCTTGGGTTCGTTGGAGTTCTCCCACTTGACCAGTTCCTCGATCAGGTTGAACAACTGCGCCCGTTTGTCTGCCGCTCGCTCTTCATCTACAGAACCGTCCGGCCTCCGAAACTGCGGATCACCAGAAGGATCGTCCACGAGCGACGAGAACAGCACCGCCCGACACGCGGCAAGGGGTCGCCTCGCCCACCACAGGTGGAGCGTGGACGGGTGGCCATGCCGGATCGACTTTTCCCGCGCAGACTCTCGGTTGATCGCCTCCAGGGGGAGCGCAACCTCGATGAGCTTCTTGCGGGGAGGGATTGGTGGCGTTGCGGGCATGATGTTCAGGCGGCCTCCAGGAGCTTTAGACCCTCAGCGATGGCGTCGGCGCTGGCGATCAGCTCCTCCGGAGTCCGCTGGAACAGGGCGACTTCAAGATTATGGGCTTCGATGTCGGCGACACGAAGCACCGATGCATGGGCACGCTGCACCTGGCTGTTGAGGATGCCGTTGACCTCAACCACCTTCTCCTCGAGGTCGCGGGTGAGCGCTGGTAGCAGGTCGGGGGCGATCTCATCCAGGTGCCGCGTGATGCCGTCCACCATTCGCTGCTTCATCCCACGGCCGCTCTCAGCGGCCGCGAGTTCAAATGCGGGGCGCAGTTGGTGCCGGAGGTTGTCAACGAGGTCCCGCTCGAAGCTCATGCGTGCCGCCTGGAGGCGTTCGGTGATGTCCGCGCTGATCAGATCAAGCTCCAACTCCAACTGCTGCGTTGGCTGCTTGAGCCGGTCCATTCCTGGCAGGCCCTCACCGACGGCCTGAGCAATGAGTCCGAACAGGAGGTGGGCATGCTCGGCAAGCAGGTCCGCGCTCTTGAGCGTGACGCCTTCGAGGAATCGTTTGGCGGCGGTCTCGAACAGTTCCGCCCAACGGAAGACGACGCGGCGGGACACCACGGCGGCGATCTCGGCGGGCAGGTCCCAGTTCCGTGTCGAACCGAAGAACACTCCATCCCGGCGCACGATGGCTCGCAGCGTGGCCCAATGGATTCCCGACAGCCGCTCGGGAATGTGCGACCGAATCTCGTCTTCTGCGGCATCGACGCCGGCGCGGATGGCGGCCCTCACCTTTTCCGCTTGGGCTTCGACTTCTTGTGCGGCGTGGACTTGGTGTTCATCGAGCCGTTCGGCGAGAAAGGTATGGGCCCGATCTTGGGACCCCTTCAGCCCTCCCTTCTCCGCAGTCCGCAGGTGGGCCAGCTTCCGCTTGATGTCCTCCCGATGGCCGAGGGTGGAGCGAATGGCGTCGAGCAACTGACGGGCGCGCCGAGCAACCCGGTCCTTGTGCGTCTGTTGTTCCTTGGCGACGAAGTCCGCCATCATCCAGCGGGCGAGTTCAGGGATGCCGGTCTGCTCGTCACGCTCAAACGAGGGACCCTTTCGGGCCTTGACGACTCGTCGCAGCAGCAGTGATTCGGTGGACGACACCGAAAAGAACGGCACCTCGCGGAGGCGCGAGCGCCCACCCTCTGCGGTTTCAGCGCTCACATGCCCATCCGCGCGTGCCACGGTCTCGTCCCAGGCTCTGAGGAGCGCCCGTCGAACCTCCGTGTGTACGCGCTCGCGGTGGTGAGTCAGGAGCTCGCCCAGTGACGCGTCGGCGGGCAACTTAAAGGCATGGGTCAGCCCCTGCTCATCGTACTGATCCGCATGCGTGGCGACGACGATGAGCGAGGCCAGGCGCCCTTCCATCTCCAGTCTCGTGAGCAGGCGGGAGTCGGTCAGGTACTGCATGATCGCGCCTGTCATCGCCCGCTTGGCGCTGAGCACGAGCCAGACCAACTGTGACTTCTGGAGCGAGTCCTGAGCCACCCGATTCCGGACGGGATCGGGGTCGTTCAGTCCCGGAACGTCAACCAGTCGGATTCCTGATCTGAGTAGCGGGAACGGACCCTTGATCACCACACGCCGCACGAGGGGCCATAGTGGCTTTCGGGAACTCAGGCAATCGCGGCAGCGGCCCTGCACCGCCTCCATGTCGTCGTCGGCGTGCGTCCACCGGAGGCGCGGACCACGGTCGAGGGCCGATCGAACTTCCGGTAGAAGCAACTTGGCCTCGTCCCCCGGGGCGGAGTGTCTGAGGAACTCCTCGATGTCCATCCCCGTCACAGCCCGTGCGACAGATGCATCGGATTCGTCGATCGCCATTGGGGCGTCGCTCTCGCCGGACGCGACGGCATCACGTAGGCGGGCGCAGACCTGTGCGAAACGGGGCAGGAACTCGCTCGGTGACTCAATCTCCGCGGTGATCTCGTAGCCGCTGTCTCCGGCGACGATCTCCGTGACGGCGGCAGTCACCGCGCTGCCGGCGTCGTGCGGGAGCAGGTCGAGACCGAGCAGCGCGTTCAGGAGGCTGCTCTTTCCTGCCCCGCTCTCGCCAAGAAGCGCGACCGCGCAATCGAGAGCGAGTGCCCCGTCACGCTCAATCGCGTCGAGTTGCTCACTCCATCGAGCCAGTTCCGCGCGATCAGCGGGGTCCTTGAGTTCTCTGTCAAAGAACCGAAGGGCACCACGGATGTCGGACGGCGACATCGCACGGACGGCCGGAGTTGCGGAAGGCAGCCCGCTCATGCCGGTTCCTCCGACCGTTCGAAGAGTTGAGCCAGGTCCAGGTTTTTGCTGACCTCTGCGAAGTCCGGCGGGGTGGTGAAGGGTCGCCGAACATACCGGGGCGTGTGCGCCGTCTCTCCGTCAATCGGAACAATCGCAAGAATCCAGTTGTCGGGTTGATTGAGGCAGCAGCGAATCTGCGTCGCGGACACCGTCACCGTGTCCCGACCGACCGCCTTCCCCTTCACTTCCAAGAAACGAAGACGACCCGGCTCGTTCGCGTCGGCCGATTCGATGTCATACCCCGGGTTAGAGTGGTCCATGACCTTCGGCACTCTCCCGAGAGCACGCTCTGCGGCTACAACGGCCGCGATCGCCAGCCGGTCGATGCGGTCGCGGTCGGCCACCGGCACCCCCGCGGGCGGGCCGCCTCCCCTCAGCACGTTCAACATTCGGCTGGGGATCACCACCGCGCCACCGATTACCACTGGTGGCGCAGGGGACAGATGGCGCTCCTGTTCGAGGAGCGCCAGACGACGCTGAAGGCGACCCTCCAGATCGTCTGCACGCTGGCGGGCCATCGTGCTGTTGATCTTGGGCGTCTGGCCCGCCTGCTCTTTGGCGAGCAGTTCCTGGGCGCGATGGTCCCAGTATGCGATCTCACGCGTGAGCCGCTGCTTGACTGCTCGCGTGGTTTTCTCGATCCGTTCGTCCCGCGACTTCCGGAGCCGTTGCAGGTGTTGAGGGACCAGATGTTCGACGGCGTATGTGAGGGCTCGCTGTTCCAGGCCCTCTGTCAACCAAGGTTTGCCAAGTTCTGTGGCGAGCAGACGGGCTTCATCCTCGGTCGCGGGCCTGTAGTCGAGGTAAGGTGCGTAGCCCGGCGAGAGCGACTGCCCGAGTTCGTCAATCTCGACGAACTCCATTTCCCGCGAGATCAGGCGGGGCTCACCCGAGCCGGACCGCACGGCGTCTCGAATGTTGTGCTCGAGGTAGAACAGAACCCGAGGCGATTCAGTGCGATCCGAGGGGTCAATGAGAACAGCACCCCTGCGCAGCATCGATCGATTCTGTTCGAGCACCACATCGAGAACCGCGTCAAGCAGAGGATGCCCGGGACAGATGAACGCGGCAATCGGCTTGCCCTGCTGATTGATCAGTTCCTTCTCGAACGTCACGCGCTCGTACCGAGTGAGGACGGGCGGGCCGCACCCGATCTGGCGGTCACGGTCGCGCAGCAGCCCCGGCACGCGCGTGATCTCGAATCTGCCCTTCTCTCGCTCGCTGATCTGGCCTCCGAGCCGACGAAAGGCCTCCATGAAGAAGGCCTGGATGTAGTGCGGTTGGAGACGCCGCGCCTCGGCTCGCTCCATGTCCTCACGGATTGCCTGTACTTTGCGAGCGTCGAGCGAATCGCGCGCAAGAGCGTCATGCTCCAACAGGTCACGCACATGTTTCCTGTCCGTCGCGTTGTCGATCGCCTGATCAAGCCTGGCCCGCACCTCAGGCTGATCGCCGTATCGGATGGCTTCGATCATGAGGGAGCGGAGCGACAGCGGCTTGGTGTCGCCGTTCGCTTCGGGGCCGGGCTGCATGTCGAACAGCCTTCCGAGCACATCGAACACACGCCCGCCGAGCGCCACGCGTTGGGCTTCGAGTTTCTCCAAGAGCTTGTAGTAGACATCACCCTCGCGAGTCTCCGCTGCCACCATGTTCCACAAATGGCAGACCTCGGTCTGGCCGATGCGGTGAATGCGGCCGAAGCGTTGTTCGATGCGGTTGGGATTCCACGGCAGGTCGTAGTTGACCATCAAATGAGCGCGCTGAAGGTTGATTCCCTCGCCCGCCGCGTCCGTGGCGATCAGGATCTGAATCTCCTTGTCTTGCTTGAACGACTCTTCCGCAGCGCGGCGTTGATCCCGACCCATACCTCCCTGAATGATCACGATCGCTTCGGGCTTGCCGAGGAGCGTGGCGATTCGCTCCTTCAGGTACGACAGCGTGTCCCGGTGTTCGGTAAAGATGATGAGCTTCCGACGATGCCCGTCGGGGTCGAACATTTCAGGAGTATCCTGAAGGATCTTCGAGAGTTCATCCCACTTGCGGTCCACGCCGCTACGCCGCACCGCTAGCGACTGGGCTTCCAGGTGCACCAGGATGTCGATCTCAAGCTGCAGCTCCTCGATGGACCTCGCGGCGGTCGCATCAATGACGAGTGTTTCCTCAGCCGTCTCCAACTCCTCGCCGGGAGTCTCATCACGCTCTTCGAGGTCTTCAATGTCCTCCGCCGACATTGCTCGCGCCTTAAGTTGCTCCAGCAGGACAGACTTGCCGCCGCGTTGCAGCAGTTTCGCCTCTCGCAGGTGTGACTCCAGCCGTTCGCGTCGGCGGCGCAGGCTTTGGTAGATCGCTTCGGGAGACGATGCCAATCGACGCTGGAGCACGGTCAACGCAAAACCGACGGTGCCCTTGCGGCCATCGTTCTCCAGTTGCTCTACGCGATTGAACTCCTCGCGCACATACTCGGTCACGTCCTTATAGAGTTGGGCCTCAGGCTGCGAGAGCTTGTATGCCGTTGTGTAGGCGCGTCGCTCTGGAAAGAGCGGTGTGCCGTCAAACTTCAACAACTGCTCCTTGACCAAGCGTCGCATCATGTCGGAGCAGTCAATCGTGTGAGCCGCGTCGCGTTGCCTGCCCTCAAACCGATCGCCGTCCAGGAGCGCCATGAACAGTTGAAAATCCTCGTCCTTGCCGTTGTGCGGCGTGGCCGTCATTAACAGGAAATGGCGACACAGGCCCGACAGAAACCGGCCGAGGTGGTATCGCTTCGTGTACTTGGCCTCGCCGCCAAAGAACGTGGCGGACATCTTGTGGGCTTCATCGACGACGACTAAGTCCCATTGCGTGAGAGCCAGTTTGCGCTGGACGTCCTCATTGCGGCTGAGCTTGTCGAGACGAGCAATGGCGAGCGGATGCTCTAAGAACCAATTGCCGCTGCGGGCGGCCTCAAGATTGTCGTTCGTCGCGATCTCAAACGGAAGCTGGAACTTCTGGTTCAGTTCGTCCTGCCACTGCTCGACCAGGCTGCCTGGCGCGACGATCAGGCATCGTTCGAGGTCGGCGCGGGCGATGAGTTCCTTGATCAGGAGCCCGGCCATGATCGTCTTTCCCGCGCCCGGATCGTCTGCGAGGAGGAACCTAAGCGGTTGACGCGAGAGCATGCTCTCGTAGACCGCGACGATTTGATGGGGGAGGGGCTGGACCAGCGACGTATGGACTGCCAAGAGCGGGTCGAACAGTGCCGCGAGGTTGATACGGTGAGCTTCGGACACCAATCGGAACATGTCGCCCGGAGAGTCAAACGCCCAGGGACGGGTCTTCGACGACACGACGAGTCGCGGTTCGTCGGTGCGATAAAGCATCGACTCCTCGACGCGGCCATTCAGCAATCGGAAGGTCACCTGCAGCACTGTGGTGCCGTGCCAATGCGTGCTCACGACGGTCACTGGCTCGCTAGGCACGAGACCCTGCACCGTCGCACCCGGAATGATCTCTTCAAGGCGTGCCATGGGTGGAACGGTCTCAGTCGGTGGGATCGCTTCGGACGAGCCCCCTGATTGATCCCGGTCACAGGCGGCACGACATAGGGGGTACTCCAGCGCCGTATTGTACCAAAACCCGAACGGCCCTGCTTCGGCGCAATGCCCTCGTGGATAGCGTAGCGGACAAGCTCGAACCTGGCAGCGATTGGTGACGGCCGAACTGTCGTCAGATCGAGAACGTTCCCGTCCCGCCGCCGCTCGAACTCGATCCGCTCCCGCTGCCCGAGCCGCTGCCGGATGACGACATCGACGACCCGCTGGATTTGCCCGAGCCGGAGGACGAGCCGCTGCTGCTGGATGAGCCGCTTCCCGAGCCGGAGCCAGATCCGGACCCGCTTGAACTTGACCCTGAACCCGACGACTGCGCGGTTGCGGGCATGTCGTTGTGAACCCAAACTCCTTCGGCGGAGAACGTGTTCGTGCCCGGGATGTGGATCGCCACGGTCCGCGTCGGCGCCTCGATGCGATCCACCGTCTCCACGAGCTCCTCGGCGAGGCGCTCGCCGATCAGGTAGTCGCCCTTCTTGATGAACTCGGCGGACGAGAAGCCCCAATCGTCGCCGCGGCGCATCAGGAACGGGTGCTCCGGCGTCGCCTTGATCCGGCGGTTGATGACCACGAACCCCGTGTGCTCACCGAGTTTGACGCTGGCCACGCGGCCGACGGTCGGGATGGTGCCGCGCATGCCCCGGTGCGAGAGCCACTGATACTGGGCGCGGTACGGCACATCTACCTCGAGGCCCGGAACCTTGATGGTGGCCACGCTGTCGCCGGGCTTGAGGTTCTCGATCGGCGTGACGCGGCCGTCGGCCAGACGGACCAGCGTGCCGAAGAGCAGGCAGTTCGATCCGCCGCCCCCTGAGCCACCGCCGCCCGACCCGCCACCGCCGGAACCCCCGCCACCGGACCCGCCACCGCCCGACCCTCCGCCTCCGGAACCGCCGCCGCCCGATCCACCACCACCGGACCCGCCACCGCCCGATCCGCCCGACCCGCCGCCTCCTGAGGACCCTCCGCCCCCGGAGGAACCGCCACCGCCGGACGAGCCTCCGCCCGAGGACCCGCCACTGCTCGCGCCAGACGACGCCCCCGAGGATGCGCTGCTCATGCCGCTGGACCCACCTCCGCCGGAGGAACTCGCGCCGCTGCTCCCCGAACCTGACGAAGAGCCTGAGCCACTGGACGATCCGGAACCGCTCGAAGACCCCGAGCCGCTGCTCGACGACCCGCTGGAGGATGAACCGCTCGACGAGGACCCCGAAGAGGAGGATGATCCGCTGGAACTGGATGATGACCCGCTGCTTGACGAAGACGAGGAGGAACCGCTCTCGCTCGATGCCGATGACGAGCCGCCGGAGCCTCCGCCACCGCCGCCGGTGGTCGAGGCCCAGACCGGGATGTAGAGAAAGTAACGGCGCGGTTCATCGCTCACTTGTTCGCCTCCTCTTTGGCCCGATACCACCCGGCGGTGTCCACGGGCTTGCCGCACTCCGCGCCAGCCGCCGCGACCGCGTCGGCAAACTCCATCCGCTCGAACACGTTCAGTTCACTTCCGGGCGAGCAGTTGATGACCTTGAACCCGTGCAGATCGAAGTGCGGCTTGAGCGCCTCGAAGCGCTTCTGCAAGGACTCATAGAGAATGTTGTTGTGCCGGATCGCTTCCCTTGTGCGCTCCTCGCTGAATGCGTACTTGCGGTCGCCCGCCATCTTGAAGTCGCACCCGAGCAGGTACACCGTGCGGAAACCGAGGTAATGGAGCAGGTGCAGCGCGGCGAGCATGACGCTGCGCTTGCCCTTGATCCCAAGCGAATCCGTGTGCTCGCCGTCCTGGCCCCAGTTGATCGTGTCGCTCTTGAGGAATCGGCTGTGGTCGAAGTGGTCGCTGCGGCGGTAGAACAGCACGCCGGGCATCTGTCGGACCTTGAACGCGCTGGCGCGGAACGATCCGTCGGTGTTCTGGACCCGCAGGCGTTTGTCGAAGTGCGAGACGGGCACGATCTTCAGGATGCCCGGGTCCTTCCAGCCGGTGTCGATGAACCGGCCGGGGTCATCCACGCACGTCCACAGCGTCGGGCGGTGGAGCGACCACGCGTTGTTCACCGCCATCGTGACGATGCCGCGCCGGTTGAGCTGCGAGAGATCGATCTGGCCGAGCGACGGCCCGGAGAGCATGAGGAACGCCGACCGCCCTCGGTAGAAGTCGCAAAGGGACATGGAGTCGAAGTCGGCGGTGTAGAGCCGCACGCCCGACCGCGCGGGCTTGCGCTGCTTGAGCCCCGCTTGCAATGCCGCGATGTCGCCGCTGTTCTCACGCATCGTTGAACACCCCTGCGATGTACTTTGGCGCGCCCTGTCCCTGGCGCACCTTGCCCACGCGGCCGATCCGCTCCAGCCACCACCCGCGGGACCGCACCGTCGGGTGCAGCCCTTCGCCGTTGACTTTCGTCTTGCTCTCGCGCGTGCAGATCGAAAACACGAAGCGACCGCCCGGCACCGCGATACGCCGCATCTCGTCGAGCACTTCGTCCACCTCCTCGGGGAGCAGGTGTTCGAGCGCGTCGAAGGCGGTCAACACGTCGGCGATGTCCGCCGAGAGCGGGACGCGGTGCATGGGCGCCACCATGTCTGCCTCGGGGAACGCGAAGTCAACACCGAGCCCGTCGATCCCCAGCCGCCGGAGGTGCTGAATAAAGAGGTTTCGGCCGCAGCCGAAGTCCACCACAAACCGGGGCTTGAACCCCTGCACCAGCGAATAGGCGTGCTGGCCGTGGTTGCTGGAGCCGTAGCGTGTGCCGCCGAGCGCGACGTACTTGCCACGCTCGTGCTCGCGGCGGGCTTCGAGATCGACTGGTGGGGGCGGGATGTTGGGGTTGGTTTCAGACATAGAGCCACACCGGAACGTCGAACTCCACCAGCTCGATGGCGTTGAGGGCCTGGAAGCACCACACGGTGCCGCCCTGCGTGTCGCGCTCGGCGGTCATCTGCACGGCCACACCCTTCAGAATGGGCCGCAGGATCGGGATCGCGGCCTTCCGTGGGCAGAACCCTGCGGGGTTGAATGGCTCCAACTGCCCCGGCACGAAGTACGACCGCACGCCGCCGAACCCGTCGGTGCCTTCCGGCTCCTGATCCGGCACGTCGCTGTGGTGGCTCTCGAAACGGTTGATGGCGTACTTGTCCGGGTCGCCCGCGGAGGTGAGCCCGTCTTCGACCTTGATGTAGCGCCCGAACGTCTCGCTCTCGGGGTCGCCATCGATCGCTGCCTCGTCCCACGGGTAGCGCCACCGAAACCGCTCGCCCGTGATCTCCGTCGCTTCGCCGAGGATGGCCACGATCTTGTCCGAGCGGGGACGCCCGATGTCCACGATGGCCCACTTCTCTCCGACGCCGTCCTCCTTCCAGAGGATGGCGGTCCCGCCCGAGCCGCCGGAGACGAGCACGCGCTCGCCGGGCTTGATGTCGGCGAAGGCGTGTTCCTCCTCCTCGACATACATTCGCACGGGTGTGACGCCGTGGATGACGCATGGCCCGATCTCGCCAGCGATGATCGGCTCACGGGCCACGACGAACCGGCCCGGGACGGTCTCTTCGTCCGGCTCGATTCCCTTCAGCGCCATGCGGTTCTGAAAGGTCTTCTCCGGCCCCTCGTCACCGGGCGGGAACAGCGGCCCGTCGATCGCCAGAACGTGGTAGCGGTCCAGGTCCGAGCCCGAGTCGTTGCGGACGGGCACGACGCCGTGTTGCCTTCCGCCGTCGCGGAGGTCGCCGGAGAAGCGGTCCTGTTGACGGCGCTTGAGGTCCAGCGCCGCATCGACGAACGCGTTGTACGCGCGCGCGGGGACGCGGAGCGGTTCGCCGGGCCGGACTTTGCGGAGGTCGTCTCCCATCATTCAAGCCCCAAGCCAGCGAAACTGCCGTCGTCATAGACCCGCTCGATGTACGCCGCGATCGGGCGCTTCACGATTGCCTTCGCCGCCGTGTCCTCCTGGTCGGCGTAACGCACCCACAGGTACTCCCAGCCCTTCTTGGTGATGCCGGTGATGGGGCCGATCGTGAGGCCGGAGACGTTGGGGCTTCCCGCGAACCGGTAAGTGATCTCCCAGTCCGCGTCCTCGCCGAGCTGCGTGCGCTTCGAGCCCGTCGCCCCAAGGAACAAGACCTCGCCCGGCTGAAAGCCCTTGAACGTGTCGCTGTTCACCTTCCCGGTGAGATTGAAGAGGATGCCCTTGTACGCGCCCGTGATCTCCTCGTCGGGCTTGTAGTGCGTCTCGGTGAAGTTGAAGACGGGGACGGTGATGTCCACGCCCTCGACGCCGTCGGCGCTGACGCCGATCCCGCCCTTGAAGTCCGGCGCAGCCCCGACGCCCGGAGCGGGATAGCGATGAATGGTCGCCAGCGACTGCGTGATGTGCTGCGTGCCGCCGCCGGTGTCGAACGAGTACACCGCCTCGCCACCGGGAGAGACGCTGCCCGAGGACTGGCCGTATCGGGCTGTGCCCTCCCAGAGGTCGGGGCCGAGGGGTTCGATCGAGACGGTCTGGCGCGGCAACCCGGCGTAGATGTCGGGGGCCTCATCCTCCAGCGCGTCGCGGGCGGCGATGTCATCATCGGTGCCGAGAACGATGTACGCCAGCTCGGCCGAGGGGTTCTGCCCCTTGGTGAGCCGCCGCGAATCGAACTTCTCACGCACCTCGATCGGCACTCGTCACTCCATTCAGGTGAACGCCAGCCCGCCCGTACCCATCGCGTCCACAAGACGCTTGGTGTTCTTCGCCGTCTGCTCAGTCGCCCGCGCCGTCCGTTCCGCAGAGTCACCCCCGCCCAGACCTGCCGCACCAGCCGCGTTGAACGTGCCGCGCACGCTGATCCCCTTGGCGATCAAGTCACCCAGCCCATCGATCTGGTCGTCGAACCGAGAGAGCAGGTCGCCGGGCAGCCGCGAGGGCCCGCCCTCTGCTTCAGCCGCCTCGCGCTTGGCTCGGGCCTCGGCAAGCGCCTGTTCCAACCGCCGCTTCGCTTCGTCGAGCGCGGCCTGAGACTCCGCGATGCCCGCTTCGGTGTTGGCCTTGAGCGCGGCCTGTGCGTCCTCGAAGCTCTGGCCGATCTCCGCCAGCGTCGCCTCGTGTATCGCCGCCGCCTGATCGCGTTCGCTGACGCGGCGGCTCTCTCGTTCGGCGAGGTCGCGCTGCGACCCCTGATCAATCTCCGCGAACCGCGCTTCGAGCTGCTGGTCCACCGCCTGCTTGGCGGCCTCAACGTCCAGCCCGGAATCGAACACCCCCTGGATCTCCAGCATGCGCTTGGCGACCCACGAGGAGGCCGACTCCCAGACCTTCTGGAAGCCGCTGGTGAACCGCGTCCAGGTCTTGCTGAGGAACGAGGTCGTCTCGATCCACGAGACTTCGAGGGCGTGAAAGACGATCTCCGCCGCCGCGAGCGCCCCGTACCACATGGAGTATGCGGTGGAAACGAAGAACTCCTTCGCGCCGAGCCACGCCTTGTTGAGCGCGGCAACACCCTGTTGCCAGATGACCTTGAGGCTGAGCCAGAGCACCTGCGCTGCGAGGGCGATGTCCCCGGCTGCGAGGGCATCGGAGATGCCGCCCACGACCTTGCCCACCCAGTCCCGCAGGCGGGTGAACTGGGCCATGAGCCACGACAGCGCCTCGCCGCCCGCGCCGCTGGTGACCAGCAACGCTCCGCCCAGCCCAACCACGGCGGCAACCACCAGCCCGATGGGGGAGAGCAGCGCCCCGATGGCCGCGCCGATGACGCCAAAGACCGTGCCGACCCCGGAGATGACTCCAGCCAGTAGGCCAAGCGCCGCACCGATGCCGGAGACGGCGACGCCGAGCACTACGAGCGCGATGCCCGTAGCCGCGACCGCCGCCGCCACCTTCAACGCCCACACCACGACCTCGCGGTTGCGCTTGATCCAGTCCGTAGCAGTGACGATGACGCGGGTCATCCGCTCGGCGATGTCCTTGAGCGTGGGCGCGAGGGCCGCGCCGATGGTGAACACGCCCTGCCTGACCACACGCCAAAGGCTGTCGAGCGCGTCGTTGAGTTCCGCGGCGTCATGGGCGGTTTCGGTGCTGATCGTGAGGCCGAGCCGCCGGGCCTGCTCCTGGAGCGCTTCGATCCCGGCCGCACCTCCCGCGAGGAGCGGGATCAGCTTCGTGCCCGAGCGCCCGAAGATCTGCATCGCCACCGCGACCCTCAGCGCCGGGTCCTCGATTCGGCCGATGCCGTCGGCCATCCGCTTGAACTGCTCGTCCGGGGACAGGCCCGCCAGGTCCGCAGCGGAGAGACCGAGCTTCGCCAGCGCCTGCTGCGCGGCCTCCGACCCGTCCGCCGCCTCGACGATGGCGCGCTGCATGTGCTTGATGCCCGTCTCCAGCGTCTCCAAGTCGCTGCCCGCAATGTCGGCTGCAAACCCCAGTTCGGAAAGGGCCTCCACGCTCACGCCCGTCCGCTGGCTCATCTCCTCGAGGTCGTCACCGACCGTGGCGAACATCCGCGCGGCCCCGAACAGGGAAGTCACCGCCGCCGCCCCGATCCCTGCCATGCGAATGCCAACGGATCGGAGCCCCGCGCCGAAGGCTTCGAGCTGCTTCTGAGCGCGGCGAAGCCCGGCGGTGAGCTTGTCGCTCACGCCGAGTTCGACGAACGCCCGGCCAGCCCTGATGCCCTTCGTGTCCGCCAAGAACGTCTCCTATCAAGCACCCTTCCTGATCGAGTTCCGCCAAAGCAACGGCAACTTGGGCCGTTCCTTCTCCAGCGCCGGGGCCATGTACGGCCGGGGCGCGACCTTGACCTTCCGCGATGTCAGCCGTCCGCCGCGCCGAGAGAGCACGACGGTTTCGCCGCCGTACTCCAGCACGTTGGGCGCGACGCTCTTCTTGAACCCCACAGGGCCGACGACCACCGAGTCGGCGGCCCGGTCGTACCCGAAGAGGATCAACCTCCTCAGACTCCCCTCGTGCGAGTGCGGGGGCTTGCCCGCTGGAGCGGACGCCTTGCGCTTGCGGATGCTCGTCCGCGCGGCAGTGCGGATAAACGCGCCGGCCTTGCTGAGCACCTTGCGCTTGGCCCCATCGACGGCGCTGATCACCGTGGCACGGTCGAAGAACATGTCCTTGATCCGCATGGTGATCACTTCTGGGCTTCCTTCACGACCGGCGGCACTCGCCGATCGATGAACACGTCCTTGAGAACCGACACGTCAACCTTGACGGGGCGGGATTGCTTGGCGAAGGGGTCGAAGTCGCTGGGCTTCATCTGCCGGGACCGCTTCGGATCACGGTGGATGTTGGCCAGCACGGACATGACCGTGGCCGCGATCGACCAGTCGTGGCGCTGCCTGCCGTCGAGCATCGCCACCAGCTCGCGGAGCGTCAGGGGTCCCGGGTCGATGCCGAGGGCTCCAGCGCACTGGTAGATGAGGCGCCAGCAGTCTCCAGCAACCGATCCGCGAGCCGATCCAGTTCCCCGCTGTCCAACTTCTTCTCCACCAGGTCGCGGGCACGCTCCATCACCTTCGTCGTGGCCTGGAGCACTCGCCCGAGGTTGGCCCGGTCCCTCGGGCTCGGGCAGAAACCCACGAGCTCCTCCAGCACCGCCGTCGTCGCGGCTTCGATGGCATCGCCCGCCATCGCCTTGCCAAACTCCTCGTCGGAAACGCTGCGCGTGTCTGCCTCAGGTTTGCAGAGGGCGTAGACCACGTCGCACAACAGGACGGGGTCGCGGATCAGCCTTTCGATCAGCGTCCCTTCGATGACCTGCATCAGGTCCGTGCCGGTGAGCCCCCGGACGCGCTTGAGCGCGGCCACGTTGATCTCAACCGACCACTGCCTGCCCGCGTTGTCCTTGAATGACCGCATGCGTGCCTCCGCTTAGCCGCCGATCCACGATGGTGCTGTGACCGAATAGGTGACCTTCGCCGTGACGGAGACCGTGATGGCCTCTTCCAGCGCCTCGTTCCGCGAGAAGTTGGTGATCGAGAAGTCCGCCTGAAGGCCCTGCCCGGCGGTTTCGTCGAGGATCTGGAAGCCGATTGGATCGTTGCCGAAGAAGGCGTTCTTGATCGCGGTGAACCCCGCATCAGCCGTGTCCCAGACCATCTCGAACTCGACGCTGGCTTCCTTGAGCGTGGCGACAGTGGCCCGCCATCCCGCGTTCGCCCGAGTCGTCACGTCCGCCTCGCCTGCCTCCAGATTGAGCGTCACATCGCGCGTGTTGCCCAGCGCCGTCCACGCCCCGCCGCCGCCTTGCCCACCAACCTTGTAGAGCAGCTTGGCTTCCATGCCGAGTTTGATGGCCATCGTTGAACTCCTTGATCACGCGGCGCTGTGGCCGACTACGAATACCGCCTCGCCCGCCTTGCTCCGCACCATGAGGTCCGCCAGGTTGACCCGCTCGAACCGGTACTGCACGCCCGGGGGCAGCAGCACGTCGTTTCCCTTCCCGTCCGAGAGCGTCGCATCCTGCGTGTTGGCGTGCGACGCGGTCAGCGTGAACGTCGCGAGGAGCTTCACCGTTGACAGCGGTTTGTCGGCGCTGTCGAGGTCGATCTTGGCGATGACCACGTTTCGCACATTCACCTCCGCACCCGGTAGGTGGTACTCAAGACGCTTGTGAACACCCGGTGCTGCTCCAGCGAATCGCCTGACACGACCGGCTCGTGCGCGATACTGACCCACGCGGCGTCGGGCGCATCTGGAAGCCGCTTCAACCGCAGGTGGTCGGTGAGTTCCTCAACCAGATCGAGCAGCCCGTCGATCTCCGACTGCTCGTTCTCGGCAGGCAGCTTCTTCTGAACGCCGACATCAACGACGCACTCGAACGCGCTGCTGTCGCGGCTCGCGGCCGAGATGCCCACCGTGCGGGGCACCACCGACACGCGGAGGTCCTTCAGGTCCTCCAGCGAGAACGCGGGCTGGAACATCCGCACTGCGCTCACAGGCTGGCTATAGGTGCCAGCATTGATGTGCGCGGCGACGGCGTCGGTGATGGAGATGATCGTGCTCAGATATGTTCTCCGTCTTTCATCACGTCTCCGTATCGATGTGCTTGGTGTGAATCCGAAGGGACTTGCGATAGGGGTCGCTGAAGCGGAAGGGCGGCTGGCCGCCCGGCGCGTTGACCTCGTACACGAACACAGTGGCGTCCACGGTTTCTCGCACCCGATCCCCGGCCCGCGGGAGGATGGGACCAGCACCGAAGTCGAGGTCCGACGTGCGGATCAGGAAGTCCCGCGACTCCGTGCGATGGATGAGCCCCGCGTCGTCGGCCTGCTCGAACTCGGTCTTGCCGATGGTCGCTTGGACCTCCTTGGAGTCAGCGCCACGCTGATAGACCACCGCTCGGCTCATGTGCCGGTGCCGCTGGTCCTCCAGGAAGGCTGCGCCTTGTTCGAGCAGATCACCCACGAATGCTTCCTCACTGCTGGAGGCGGACGCGGACAATGGCATCCGCATCCACCGTGGTCTTGACCGCCTTGCCGATGAGCTTGTTCACCCCCGCCGCCGCGTTCTTGGTGGCGACGGAGTTAGTCGCATCCCAGTACGTCAGCGTGCCGACGGTGATGGCGCTGCCCGCGCCGCCCGCCTTGGGGAAATCGAACACGCCGGTGACGGCGAGGGAGCCGAGCTGGCCCGCCTTCAGATCGATCCGCGTGAGGCCGACGAGGTCGGCCTGGACCACGACCGTACCCGCGGTCGTGTCCGCAACCGGCGTGTAGTCGATCGCCGCGCCCTCGTGAACGAACTTGACTGTGTATGCCGCCATGCCTGAACCTCCATTGCCGGGGTCGATCCCGGATTCTTCTTCGACGCCGCTCGCCGCCTGGGAATCGCCACCCACACTCAGACCTCACCCTTGCTCTTGATCGCCGCCCGCGAGTCCTGCATGGCCACGCCGAAGTCGAAGTAGCCGCGCCACTGCATGCCGAGCGTGTTGAAGTCGGTGTCCCCGCTCTCGATGGTCGGGGTGCGCTTGCCGCGCAGGTACGCGATCTCGATCGCCGCCACATCCGCCGGGTTGGCGAAGAGATACCACGCCTTGGCGCTGGAGCCGGAGAACCCCTGCGAGTTGAGGTAGGGCGTGGCGACAGGCTTCCACTTGCCCGCGTGCGGGTTGGCGGCGGGCTTGCCCTTGTCAGCGGTGGTCGTCTCGTTGATCCGCGTCTCGGTCATCAGCACCTGGGCCGTGACCTTGAGGGCCGACGGCACGAGCAGGACTGCGGGCGAGAGCAAGATGGGCTTGCCGTCCGTGTCCGTCTGATCAAGGAAGAGTTGCTCGCCCTGCGTGAGCGAGTCGATGCTGAGGTTCGTGGTGGCACCTGAGATGAAGTTCTTGTTGCCGACGCTGAAGAACGTGGCCGGGTTCGACAGGAGCAGCTCGAACACCGCCTCCTCGCGCTTGAGCGCCGACATGCGGCCGATGATGCGGGGAATCTGGAGGAAGGCCCCCAGGTCGTCGTTGATCATCATCTGCCGGGTCAGGGCAATCATGCGGCCGAAGGTTTCGACCTTGTTCGTGTACGCTTGCTCGGACAGACCGGCGTGCTTGAGCTCGCCATCGGGACCGACCTTCTCGAAGACGCCCGTGCCGGTCAACCGGTAGCGGGTCACTTCCTTGAAGTCGTTCACGTCCGTCTCGGCGCAGAACATGGCGACCACGCTCTCGACGGCGGTGTAGGCCGCGAGCATGGTTTTGTTGGCGACGTTGGAGAGGATGCCCGACAGGGAGATCGTGCTGAAACTGCTCCCGCCGCTGCCCGACGCCTGGATAAGACGACGGTCGGCAGAGAACGCGGCCTTGATGGTGTCGTTATCCACGCGGCCGGGGCGGATGTACTCCCCGCCGGCTCGGATGGTCTCGTACAGCAGAGTGTGCAGACCGGCCCCCCGCAGGTCGCGTGCGAGCGCCGCATTCATCGTGCGCTCGTCGTACCACTTGCCGACCTGCGTCTCGGGCAGACCCGCCGAAATGCACAGCGCCGCCTCAACGGCGCGGGCGGACTGCGCGGCGTCCGCGTCGCGGCGGACTCCGGTGTAGACCGGGCGATCGGCGCGGAGCACCTCCAGTTCGGTCTTGGTCACGTCCCAGCCCTCGGCGATAGCCTTGGCTTCGAGGTCGGTGTGCCTGCCGCCGCCCACCGCACAGACCCGTCGGACCTCGCCGATGCGCTTGGTCTCGGCGGCGGTTTCGGCCCGGATGCGGGCGACAACGTCTGTGTCGCCACCGGAACTCGGATCGTCATTGGTCGCCGTTGCGGTCACCGCGCCGGGCTTGGGCTCCGGCGCAGCGTCGAACATCGCCTGGAGACTGGCCTTCTGGGTGTCGTTGAGGGAAGCGGGATCGAAGCCCTTTGCCACCAGCCACTGGTCGAACGTCATGTCGTCCTCCTTGATCGCTGCCGCCGCGACGTTCGCGGTCGTGTTGTCGTCTGCTCCGAGCGCCACAAAGCTCACCTCGCCCAGCACGCTGCGGCGGGCGATATGAACCGGTCCCTCGAACTGCTGCCCGTTGACTGCCGCCGTGCGGCCCTTGGCCACGAACTCCATCGCGCCAGGATTGGCGACCGCGCCGAGCGAGGCCTGCCAGGGGAATCCGTTCCGGCTGCTGTCCACGATCTCTCGAGCCACCGAGCCAGCGCCGGAGATCACTCCCGACACCAGCAGCCGCGAACCCTGCACGCTGACCGATTCGGTGTGCCCGACGATGAGCGAGCGGTTGTGGTCCTTGAGAATGGGTCGGCTCTTCGCGGACACCTGGAGCCCGGCGAGGTCCACGACGACCGGGTGGGACCAACCCGCCAGCGTCATGGGGCCGCCGGTGTAAGCCGTCATGGCGAATCGGCGCAGCACCGGCTTGCCATCCGCGGGCGCGGCACCGTCGGCCGACGCTTCGAGCCAGCCATCGACGGGAGCGCACAGGTTGAGAATGCGTTTAGTCGCCACTGCCGTCCTCCTTGCCCGCGGGCTGGAGCGGCTGGGCCTCCTCGGGCTGGAGCCCGAGTTCCTTCATCAGCGCGACCTCTTTAGCCCGCTGCCGAAGTTCGGATTCCCAGTCGCGGCCCTGCTTGGCGAACTCGCTGGCCAGCGTCGTCGTGTGCGATGCGAGCCGCGTCTGCTGCGCGGTCGCTTCCTTCGCCGGGTCCACATGCTCATTGCCATCCCAGAACCACTGGTGGGGGAGGGCCTCGCCGTTGGCGATGAGCGTGCGAACGCGGAGCGGAAGCAGGTCGGAGACCAGCACCGCCTCGCGGAGCCACGCCAGCAGAAGTCGGTCCAGCACGGCACACGCCAACTGGTCTTGATCGACGCGGATGCTCTTGAAGTAGGTCTGGTGGTCGAGGCGACCGCTGGCGTAGTTGTACCCGGACGAGTTGCACGCTGCGACGTTGAACGGCATGTTCAGGCAGCGTGCGATCTCGTTGAGGATCTCGCGCTTGAACTCTGCGTAGGTGGTCGCGGGCTGCTCGGCCTGGACCTGCGCCATCTTCCACCCGCCCGGCATGGTGAGCAGCGAGCGGGCTTCGAGTTCGATGGCGTCCATCGGCTCGACACTTTCGGCTTCGCCGCTGGCGGGGGTGTCGGTGTAGAGAATGCCCGCGAAGTCGGCGGCGGTCTCCGCTGCGCCGAGCACGGCCAGCGTGAACCGACGGAGCTGCGCGAAGAGCGGGAGCGCCGGGGTGATGTCCGGAACGCCTCGGCTCTGGCCGGGGCGATCCGCACGGAAATAGTGGATGACGGCTTCGGCGGAGACGCGGTCGTATTCGAGGCCCATGAAGCCGGTGCGGGCGTCGCCCGGATGGCCCCTGAGGATGTGGTACTCCGACGGGTTGCCCACATCGTCAAAGACGATGCCGTCCACGGCGTTGGCGTCGAAGAAGGAAAGGTCCGGCGTGGTCACCTGATCGGCCTCGACCAGGCGGATGTCGAGTTTGACAGGCGTCGGCAATCGCGGGTTGCTCACCATGATGGCGAAGACCTCGCCATCAGTGGCGCGCGAGGCACGCATGGTGCGGAGTTTCTCGGGGAGCCCGATGGCCTTCGCCCACGCCATGAACGCCTGCTCGATCCGCTCGTTGCCACCATCGTCGTCCGACAGCAACTGCAAACGCGGCCCCGTGCCGATCACGTCGTTGGCGAGCGTGAGCACGATGCCTTTGGCATAGGAGTTGTTTGCGGCCTCGTAACGGGCGCGGTTGCGGAGGGTCCGCCGCACCTCGGGCGACGCCGCCGCGTCGGCGCTGTGGCCGTCCGCCCCGGCCCAGTGCTTCCGATTGCCGTCGTTGGTAACGGCGGAATCGAAACCGGCACGGATCATGCGACGGATGATGCCGCCCTTGGATGGAGCCAGGGACTTGGCGGGAGTCGGTTTGGAGCGGAAGAGTCCGAGCATCAGCCACCCTCCGCGCCGGGCGGGACCAGCCGCGTGAGACGGAGGGCCTTGGCGGGCCACACCGATGCCTGCTTGGAGGCCAGGTAGCGATCGGCCTCGATCTGATCCTTCAGCGAGTGCTGCTCGACCGACCCCGAATCGCCGCTGGCTTTCGCCGGGCCTGCGGCGTTGTCGCGGATCGTCTGTTCGAGGTCGTTCGGCATCGCGTGTTCCAGCGACAGCCAGTCCAAGCGACAGCGCAAGCACGCTTCGGTGTGGACGTAGGCGTCTACTGGATAACTACGCAGCCGTGCAAGAGGTTGCGCGCGTCACCAAGATCCAACGGCGGAATGATTCCACCGGTAGAACCAGGTGTGCGAAGGTTATATCACTTTGAGCGCGATGCGCCGTCCCGCCGCCTCTTGGTCATCGGGCATCTCGTCCCAGGTGCGCCCATCCAACTCACGCCCGGACTTCGCCTTAAACACCCCACCCCACTGCTTGAAGAAGAACGGGACGCTGGCCTCCTGGCACTGGTCTCGAATCTCGGTAACCCAGGCGGGGTCCATGAAGCGCGCCCCCGGCCCGGACTCGCCGCCGACGATGACCCAAGCGAATCCACTCAGATTCAGTCGAGGCAAGGGCCCCAAAAGAGGTTCGAGGGA
>JAPKGU010000170.1 GCA_026647565.1 Phycisphaerales bacterium
GAAGACCGCCCCTATAAGCAGGGCATACCAGCCGCCGGATTCCTTCGCAAAGATAAGGGCAGCGAGGGAAACGGTCACGCCAAGCGCCATTCCGCTGGAACGAAGCACGGTGGACCATTTTTCGTTTTTGCGGATGACGATCCCGACCGCATAGTAGAGCAGCGCGAGCGCAGATAGCGAAGGGACCCAGGCATCAATCTTGAATGCGTCGAGAGCGAATAAGATCGCAAGCGGGAGAAGGGCAGCGGGAATGTAGGTGAGATAGGTTTTGCGGTAGGTGAGCGTGTAAACCGCACAGAAAACCGCAAGGAGTAGGTAACCGATCGCGACGTGACCGAGCCTGCCTTCGAATGGGAGGACTAGGCTTGCGGTTAATAGGAAAGCGGCGCCGTACAAACGAGGGGGCAAACGCCACGCAGGATTTTCCTTCCAATCCTTTTTCATCCACAGATCTGGAAGCAGAAACAGGATCGTAAGTCCGACCAGGCTGTAACTGAACGGTATGTCGAAGCGTTTTATAAAGTCGAGTTGACCCACCACGCGGACGTGGCGGAACTGGCAGACGCGCTAGGTTCAGGTCCTAGTGGGATTAATACCCCGTGGAGGTTCGACTCCTCTCGTCCGCATTGAGCCGGGCGGCCCCAGAAGGGTCGCCCGGCGTTTTTTTTCCCGGGCGGAGCCGATGTACCATGCTCTTCCATGGCCCTGATCCTTCTCGGAATCGACGAGGCCGGCTACGGTCCGCTCCTCGGCCCCCTCTGCGTGGGGGCCGCAGCGATCCGCGTGGGCTCATGGGTGCCCGGTGATCCTGCGCCGGATCTGTGGAAGCTCCTGGCCGAGGCGGTCTGCAAGGAGCCGCGTGAAGCCAAGTCACGCATCCCCGTCGCGGACTCAAAGAGACTCAAACTGGCCAACTCGACCGCGACGAAGCACCCGCTTGTTCATCTGGAGCGTGGCGTCCTGACCTTTCTCCGGAACACAGCGGGCCTCGGAACGGATCTGCCGAAGACAGACCTCGAGCTCTTCGCGTTGCTCGGAGTGGACCTCGAGCCGCGTCCCTGGTATCTGGGCGAGGCGTCCCGGGTTCCGGTCGGCACGAGCGGATCGGCCCTCTCGATCCACGCGAACTTGCTCGGTGGAGCACTCGAACGCGCCGGCGTCGAGCCGCTGGCGCTGTGGTGCCGCGCGATCGGCGAGACTCGATTCAACACCATTGTCGGGGAGACCGGCTCCAAGGCCGAGGCGACCGCGTCAGTGATCGGCGAGTATCTCCGCCTCGCGTTCGTGAGGTGGGCCGCTCCCGGCAAGCCCGACAGCAGCGGGGGAGCGCACGACGTCGCGGAGCTGCGAGTAGTCTGCGACCGACAGGGCGGCCGCACCAGTTATGCCCCGATGCTCGCGAGGGAGTGCCGCTCGCTCCCGGACGCGTCCACGCGATGGTCGTGCGCCGTGAAGGTGCTCGAAGAGTCCGATCGATGCTCACGATACGAGGTGCACGATCGCGAGAGGCGGATGACCGTCACCTTCATGCCCGAGGCCGAGTCCGCCCACCTGCCCGTTGCGCTCGCCTCCATGATCGCCAAGCTGGTGCGGGAGCTCTCCATGGCGCGCTTCAATCGATACTGGAGCGATCACGCTCGAGAGACCCACGGCGTCGAACTCAAGCCGACGGCGGGCTATCGCCAGGATGCCGCGAGATGGCTCCACGACGCCCGCGAGATCCTCTCGCCCGCTGACCGTCGCGCCCTGATCCGAAACGCGTAGACCGGAAAGGCCCAAACCTCCAGAGGATGTCCTTGCCCAACTCCAAGCACTATCTCGATATCGCCGCCCGTGCCGCCATCCGCGCGCTCGGTGATGTTGAGCCCAATCCGCTCGTCGGATGCGTGCTCGTGAAGGACGGTCGCATCATCGGCGTCGGCCACCACAAGAGGTGGGGCGGCTTGCACGCCGAGCGTGAGGCCCTTTCCGACGCCCGCGCCCGCGGCCAGGACCCTCGCGGCTCAACGGCATTCGTCACGCTGGAGCCCTGCCGCCACTTCGGCAAGCAGCCCCCCTGCACCGATGCTCTGATCGAGGCACGAGTCGCCGAGGTCGTCGCAGCTCGGCCCGATCCCGCGGAGGCCTCCGGCGGCGGATTCGCGGTCCTGCGCGAAGCGGGGATCGCGTGCCGCTTCGATGGCTCCTCGCGATTGGCGATGACCATCAGCGAGCCGTTCTGCAAGCGTGTCGCCACCGGTCTTCCGTGGGTGATCGCAAAGTGGGCCCAGACGATCGACGGACGCATCGCCACCCGCTCGGGCGAGAGCAAGTGGATCTCGGGCGAGCAGGCGCGCTCGCGCGTCCACCGCCTCCGTGCCCGCGTCGACGCGATCCTCACGTCCATGGGCACCGTCATCGCCGACGACCCCATGCTCACGCCCCGCGGCGTGCGCCGAATCCACCGCGTCGCAACCCGCATTGTCGTCGACACGGGTCTCGATATCGACGAGCAGACCCAACTCGTTCGCACCGCCGGCGTCGTGCCGACCATTATCTGCTGCTCAAAGGAGCTCTCAACCGCTCACTTGATGTCCGAGAAGGTCCAGCGCCTCGAGGCGGCGGGCGTCGAGGTCATGGGTGTGCCGCAGGAAGTGCTCAGCGGTGGGCTGAACAAGGGGCTCGATCTTGAGCTGCTTCTCCGTGCCTTGGTCGATCACAAGCGGATCTCGACGGTCATGATCGAGTCCGGAGGCGGGATGCTCGGGTCGCTCCTCGAAGCCGATCTCATCGACGAAGCCGTCGTGCATCTGGCCCCAATCGTCCTCGGCGATGAGCGGGCCTTTAGCGCCGCCAGCGGCAGGATCGCGGCGCACCTCGCCGCGGGCAGACGCTTCTCGTTGCTTCGCGCCAAGCGATTGGGGGACGACGTCGAGCTCCACTATCGACGAGTGCGCTGAGCCATCGATCAAAGAAATCGAGCCGGTTCGGGTGAAGAACCGGCTCGCTCAACGCACATGGCCCAAGGGTGTCTTACTCGCCAAGCAGCAGCGGAACCAGGTCCTCATTCCGGATGCCCAGCGCGCCCATCAGAGCCGCGGCCGCTGTCGCCTCCTCGCCGGATGCCGAGCGGGCGAACTGGAGCACGCGTGCCACCTGCCGGTCCTCGAGGCGGTTGCCGAACCGGCGGGCGGAATCGGCCGACTTACCCATCAGGGCGATCCGCTGGGCGCCGGACGCGGCAACGCTCGCGTCGAAGAGCGCCGACTGTGCCGCGGGGCGATCCGTGCGTGCGAGGACCTCGGCGAGGCCGAGTTGCATGGCCCCGGTTGACGCCATGAGCGCCTGGGCGAGCGGGGTGGTCGCGTCGCCCACGTCGAAGACGGGATTCCGAGCGACGGCAAGATCGCGGAGGGCGGCGATAGAACGGGTCGAATAAGACTCCGCTTCGCCCGCGGAGATCGGGCCGCCGAGAGCGGATTCGACCAGCCCGTTGATCGTGTTCACAATCGCGGTGTCGCCGATCTGCTCGGAACGGACCGCGATGGTCACGTCGCGGGCGAACTCGGCGTTGAGTGAGTCAAGGCCCTGCGATGCGCTGAACGCCAGGATCGGTGTCGCCAGGAGCTTTGCGCTGCCCCTCGCGTCGGAAATGGCCAGTCGGGTCGACTCCGGGTTCAGCCACGTGACGATCAGATCGACGGCCGAAGCGTCGGCGATCGACCCCTCCGCCTCGGCCAGAGACCTCGCGCCCGGCGCGACCTCGTAGCCCATCTTCTCGAGCATCTCACGGATCCGGGGGTACTGCTCCGAATCGGAGACGAGCACCACGGCGAACTGGCGCGATGCCTCGCGGATCGCGCCGCCCAGGATCGGAACCACACGCTCAGAGCCGGCGAAGCCGGACGTCGGTTGCGCCGCAGCCAGCGCCAGCGCCGCCTCGTACTGCACACGACGGTTCGGGTACGTCAACGCCTCCAGCAGCGGCTTGCGCGGGCCCTGGCCGGACCAGAGTGTGTCGCCACCCGCCGTCCGCTCGATCGAAGCGATCGCAAGTCGAGCAAGCGGCGTGTCGCGGGCGTCGATCGCGCGAGCGAGCACACGCTGCCCGATGTCGGCGCCGGCGGCGACCGCGTAGTACATCGCCTCGCGACGACCGGCTCCGTATGCCGGATTGGTGTAGCCCTCGGGGGAATCGATCTCGCGCGAGAAGTTCGAAGCGACCCAGAGCGCGACCGCATCGGGATTCGACGGGCGAAGGCTCAGCGATCGCTCGGCCAGCCGCATGGCCATCGCCTCGTGGAAGACCGGCGTGGCGATCCCGGTCATCACCAGACCCACGCCGGGGTCGAACGACCAGAGCAGCTGAACGTCCTCGTTGGGGAAGCTCGTCAGCTCGCTCCGCTCCTGGTAGTACGCGTCTGCGAGCGCTGCATACGCACCCGCAGGGTCGGCACCCTGCTCTCCCTTCAGCCGGGCGATCGCTCGCTCCGAAGCCGCTTTCACCGACGGATTCGCAGTCGAAGCCGCAAGGTCGTAGAGGAAGGGCAGCGAGGTCCGGTAGTCGATCAAGCCGATGACATCGACGACCCGCTCCTGCCCACCCGCGTCCAGACCGGGCAGAGCCGTCACCAACGGGATGATCGCCTGGCGTCCAAGGTCAACGATCACGCGGGCTGATTCTGCCTGTAGCGCCGGATTCGAGCGATCCAGCAGCGCGTCCAGAAGCTGCGGCATGGCGTACTCGCCGGCCGTCAAAAGCCGCTCCCTCGCCAGAATCTTCGCCCGCGCCGACCCGGTCAGCATCTGGATGCTCTTGCTGATCTCGTCCGCGAGCCGGGCACGCTCGAGCAGGCCGCGCTCGTAGAGCTTCATCAGTTCCGCGGCCGTGGACTCCAGGGAGCCCATCCGCATGCCCTTCGGGGCCGCGTCGTTGAAGCGGTCCCCTTCCGATGAGGACTCGACGAGGTCAACGAACGTCGGGCCCGACAGGCCCAGGCCAAGCAACTCGTCTCCCGCCGCCTTCGCCAGGTCGGCGCGATCGATCTTGATGTAGTGGATGAAGTCCTTCAGCAGCTCCTGCTGACGCAGTTCCTCCTTCCGGGCTTCCTGCGCCGAGGCCGAGTTCACGCACGGACCCACAAGGCCGCCGGGGCCGAAAGTGGTCACGACGCTGGAAAGAACGAGGACACGAGCGAGCGACTGTGGACGCACGTGAGACTCCTGAAGCACGGGCCGAAAGGGCCTGTATCAAACTCCAGCGATCCGCCGCGGCCGTCGGCGGCGAGAATCGCACCAGATTCGGCCAGCCGCGGACCGGTTGGCCTCCAAGCAGACGCGAACCATAGCCACGCCCGGAAACGCTTCCGGCTCGTCGCCTTCTGACTACCGAACCATCCACCCCCTCGGGCGGCTGGCCGATACGCCCCAGAACCTGCTCGGGATGCGGTCCATCCCGGCGGAAAGGGTCAGCAATCTACACCCGGACCCGAACGGCTGTCAATCAGGCATGAAGAGACGCCTCTCCAACAGGCGCTCCAGGGAAGGTCTTTGCATGGGGTGAATACCCCAGGCGCAGACAAGCCATGACGGTCGCGATCCGTCGTCCGGAAACCGGAACTTTGCGCCCTCATCACCCGCGTGATCAACTCACCCCGTTGGGAGACCGATGCAAGTTCGGGCCATTGGCTTGCAATGGTCTGTCACCCCGGTTGTGTGAGAGAGGTGAGGCATGACCGACAAGGAAGTCCTGACGACGGGCGAAGTTGCGAAGATCTGCAACGTCGCTCCCAGAACCGTGTCCAAGTGGTTCGACACCGGTTCGCTCAAGGGGTACCGCATCCCCGGTTCCAAGGACCGGCGCATCCCCGTTGGCGAACTCGTCCGATTCATGAAGTCGCACGGAATTCCGCTCGACGGTCTTTCCAGCGGCCGAACCCGAGTCCTCGTCGTGGACGCCGATCGCGAGGTGACGGACACGCTGGCCCGAGTCCTGGCCGAGCAGACCAACTACGAGGTTCACACAGCCAACACGGCGTTCGAGGCGGGACTGGAGTGCGAGCGGTTCAAGCCGCATGTGCTCCTCCTGGACCTGCACCTCAACGACGGCGACAGCCGGCGGGTGGCCGACGCGGTCCGAACGTCCGACAACCTCCAGATGACGCGAATCGTCGCGATGTCCGGGAAGTTGACGGACGGGCAGGCCAGCTCGCTTCGGTCACAGGGCTTCGATGATTTCCTGAAAAAGCCGTTCCAGGTCCGGCAGGTCGTCTCGGCCATCGAGGCCGCGACCAGCATCGTCCACTGATCCACACTCGTCCGGGGTCCCACCGAGCGGACCTCAGACGCGAGAAGCAACAGGGCTACCCCCCACCCCATGCTCGCGGCAGCGTTCACTCGCGCCGCGAGCTTCTTTCTTTGGCGGTGCATCACTTCAACGCGCGACGCTCATGTATCGCGCGAGGATGTCGCGGGCCGCCTTGAGATCGGTCTTGTCGATCATCTCGGTCACGGTGTGGATGTAGCGCGTGCCGACCGTGATCCCGATGGCCCTCGCTCCGGCAGCCGCCTGCTGGGCCGCGGCGCCGTCCTGTCCGCCGGCGGCGAGGATCGACCGCTGATACGGGATCTTGTGCTTCTTGGCCAGGGCTTCGACCTCGCCGACAAGTCCGTGATCGCTGATGAAGGAACCGTCCTTGATGTGCAGGGCGAACCCCTTGCCGTGCGAGGAGACGGCCTCCTTCTCCGGCACTCCGGGCGTGTCGCAGGCGAGCGTCACATCGATGCCCAGGCCCACGTCCGGCTCCACGGCGTGCGACGCCGTCTTGGCCCCGCGCAGGCCGACCTCCTCCTGCACCGTGAACGCGACAACGATCTCGCACGCGTGTCCCGTGCCGAGCCGATCCAACTCACGCACCGACTCGATCCCGAGCCAGCACGCAACGCGATTGTCCATTGCCTTGCTGACCAGCTTGGTTCCGACCTCCGCGAACGGCTCGTGCATCACCACGTAGTCGCCGATCTTGACCTGCTTTTTCACCTTTTCGGCCGGCAGCCCGATGTCGACGAAGAACTCCTTGACCTCTGGGACTTTCGTTCGCTCCTCCGGGGCCGAGATGTGGACCGGGCGGCCTCCGGGGTTCATCACACCGACCATGTCGCCCCCCTGGGCGCACACAAGCACGCGACGCGAGAAGAGATTCCGCGCGTCGAATCCGCCCGCCGCGTTCAGCCACAGGAAGCCCTTGTCGTCGACGTGCGAGACATAGAACCCGATCTCGTCCATGTGGCAGAGCTGCATCACCCGCAGGGGGCGCTTTCCGCCGCCCTTTCCGCCCTTGCCTTTCGAACCCTTCGCTCGCGGTCCGCGCGTGCAGATCAAGGATCCCATCGCGTCCACCCGGACCTCATCGAACAGGCCCTTGACCTCGGATTCGATCAACGCCCGCACTCGCTCCTCACGACCAGGTACGCCGGGGGTCTCGCACAAACGCCTCAGAAGATCGATGTTCACGGGCAGTGGCTCCGGGTTCGAGCCGCGGCAAGTCCGCGACAGGACCTCACTGTAGGAGGATGCCCACGATTCGGTTGCGGCCTCGGACGCCGACGTGCGCCGGACCGTCGGGCTTGCGACCTACCGTGATCGCCGGGCGATCGCCCGACAGTTCCTCGGGGTGGACCAACGACTCATGGCAACTCCCTCTCCGATCCTCCCGCTCCTCGAAGCCGCGGACGCGACGTTTCGCCCCTGGGGCGATGCTCCCGAGGGCTATCCCGCTCCCGCGGTGCTGGCGGAGCAGATCGCCGAACTCGAGCTTGAGTACGCCGCGATCCGCAAGCACGCCGCCCTCTTCGATCAACCCCACCGAGGGGTCATCCTCGTGACC
>JAPKGU010000171.1 GCA_026647565.1 Phycisphaerales bacterium
CATCTGGCCGTACGACATCGTCATCGTCGCATTGGTGAAGCCCGTGGCCTCAACGAAGTTGCGGGCTTGGTTGTAGTACCCGGCGAGCGGTATGCAAAGCAGGAACGAAGCGATCAGGAAGACGAGGTAAGACGGCTTGGCGAAGAGCGCAAGGGCGTCCAGTCCGAGGATCTGGCGGACGGACGACTTCGTGCCCTTGAGCGGCGGCGGGGTGTGGGGCAGCGAAAGACTGAAGATTCCGAGCAGGATGCCTGCGGCACCGGTGACATAGAACTGCATCGGCGACTTGTCGCCGCTGGCGATCCACTCGACATCGAGTCCCCATGTTTTCAGGTTTCCGCCGACGACGATGTTGCCGACGATCCAGCCGATCGTGCCCCAGACGCGGATCATTGGGAACTGCCGCTCCGGCTTGGTCATGTGCGTGAGCGCGAGACTCGTCGTCAGGCCCAGCGTCGGCATGTAGCAGAGCATGTGAAGGAGGAGGAGCAGAATGTAGGGCTGGAGGTATGCGGCACCAGAAGTCTTGGAATCCACGAAAGTCGCGGCGGACTGGGGCACCAGCAGCATGACGACGCCGCCGAGAACGTGGAGCGCGGCGAGGACTCGCTGCGTCGGGAAGAACTTGTCGGCGATCATGCCGAGGAAGAAGGGCGAGACGATCGCGGCGATCGGGCCGACCGTGTACGCCCAGGAGATAAGGCCGCCCATTCCCTTCTCATTCATAAAGCCGGTTTGGGAGACATACCACGCGCCCCAGACAAAGAACTGCAGGAACATCATGACGGAGAGGCGGGCGCCGATGGCGCCGTGGGCTGCGGGCGGGGGGAATCCGGGGGCCGGAGGGATGTTCATCGGGTAGGTCTCGCTCTGCGCTCACGGGGCGGCCCGTGGAACGCCGGGGTTTGGGTGGGGTCCGAGTGTAAAGACCTCTTCGCGCCCCGTAAAGCCGACCCTCTCTGGGTCCGGACCCGAAACGCGGGCTCCTGCTCCCTACGGACTTCCACTACCATGATCTCCCACCTTCGGACCAAGGAGCCGCCCCGTGCCAAGACCCGTCACGCTGTTCACCGGCCAGTGGGCCGATCTGAAACTGGAAGAGATGGCCGCGCTGGCGGCGGATATGGGGTACGACGGGTTGGAGCTGGCGTGCTGGGGGGACCACTTTGATGTGGAGCGGGCGGTTTCGGAGGATGGGTATTGCCGCGGGAGATGGGAGATTCTGAAGAAGCACGGGTTGACGTGCTTTGCGATCAGCAATCACCTGGTTGGGCAGGCGGTGTGCGACCCGATCGACGAGCGGCACAAGTTGATTCTGCCGCCAAGGGTGTGGGGGGATGGGAAGCCGGAGGGCGTGCGTCAGCGTGCGGCGGAGGAGATGAAGAAGACGGCGCAGGCGGCGGCGAAGCTGGGCGTGAAGGTGGTGAACGGGTTTACGGGGTCGTCGGTGTGGCACAAGTTGTACTTTTTCCCGCCGACGGGGCTGCCGGAGATCGATGCGGGGTTCAGGGACTTCGCGGACCGGTGGAACCCGATCCTGGATGCGTTCGACAAGGCGGGCGTGCGGTTCGGGCTGGAGGTGCACCCGACGGAGATCGCGTACGACATCCACACGGCGCGTCGGGCGATCGAGGCGGTGAAGGGGCGGGCGGCGTTCGGCTTCAACTTCGACCCGTCGCACCTGGTGTGGCAGGGGATTGATCCGGTCAAGTTCATCGATGCCTTCGCGGATCGGATCTATCACGTGCATGTGAAGGACGCGGCGCGGACGCTGGACGGGGAGACGTCGATCCTGGCGTCGCACCTGTCGTTCGGCGATCACCGGCGCGGATGGGACTTCCGGTCGCCGGGGCGGGGCGAGGTGGACTTCGAGGAGATCACGCGAGCGCTGAACCGGGCCAAGTACACGGGGCCGCTGTCGGTCGAGTGGGAGGACTGCGGGATGGACCGCGTGCACGGGGCGAGCGAGGCGGTGGAGTTCGTGCGGGCGATGGACTTTTCGCCCAGCGGGCTGGCGTTCGACAAGGCGTTTGAGAAGAAGTGAACACATGACAACCCAACTCACCTACGGCATGGTCGGCGGCGGACAAGGGGCCTTTATCGGCGCGGTCCATCGCATGGCGGTCGCTCTCGACAACAAGGCGCGGCTGGTGGCGGGGGCGTTGTCATCGACGCCGGAGAGGGCGCGGGCATCGGCGCGGGATCTTGGTCTCGCGCCCGATCGGTCCTACGGATCGTGGAAGGAGATGCTGGAGGGCGAGCTGAAGCGGCCGTCGAGTGATCGCATCGACTTCGTGTCGATCGTGACACCGAACGACACGCACTTTGAGGTGGCGAGGGCGTTTGCCGCGGCGGGGATCAGTGTGGTGTGCGACAAGCCGCTCGTGCACACGTCGGCGCAGGCGAGCGAGCTTGTGCAGACGGTCGCGAAGTCGGGCGTGGTTTTCGCGGTCACGTACAACTACTCGGGCTATCCGCTCGTGAAGCATGCGGCGTCGCTGGTGCGTGCGGGCAAACTCGGCACGATCCGGAAGGTGTTTGTCGAGTACCACCAGGGGTGGTTGGCGACGCCACTGGAGTCGGGCGGGCAGAAGCAGGCGGATTGGCGGACGGATCCGGCGAGATCGGGTGCCGCGGGGGCGGTGGGCGACATCGGCACGCACGCGGAGAACCTGGTCGCGACGATCACGGGGCTGGAGATGGAGTCGCTGTGCGCGGACCTGACGACGTTCGTGCCGGGGCGGCGGCTGGACGATGATGCCGCGATTCTGATCCGCTACAAGGGCGGTGCGAAGGGGACGCTCACCTGCTCGCAGGTGTGCGTCGGTGAGGAGAACAACCTGTCGATCCGTGTGTACGGCACGGAGGGGATGATCTCGTGGAGGCAGGAGGAGCCGAACTCGCTTCTGTTCCAGCCCCGCGATGGCGTGCGGCAGGTCTTTACTCGCTCGGGGCCGGGCGTCGGACCGGAGGCGGGGCGAGCGACGCGGCTGCCGGGCGGGCATCCTGAGGCGTTCATCGAGGCGTTCGCGAACATCTATCGCGGAGCGATCGACGCGATCGCGGCGAAAAAGGCGGGCGCGAAGCCGGAGGGGCTGGCGACAGAGTTTCCGACCGTGCGCGATGGGGCACGGGGCGTGCACTTCATCGAGCGCGTGGTCGAAAGCGCACGCAAGGGCGCGGTGTGGACGGATGCGAAGTTCACGGGGTGAAGCGAAGAGAACGCAGAGGTCGCGGAGGAATCAGAGGGACGCAGAGGGGAGAGAGCGGCACCACCTCAGAGACCGGATTCTTCTTCTGTCGTATCAACTTTGTTCTCAACCTGATCTTTCTCTGCGACACTCCGCCCTCTCTGCGGCCTCTGCGTTCTCTTACCCCCGATCGATCGCGACATCGAGTTCAAGCGTTCGTGGGCGTTCGCATGCGGTGTGGGTGCATGGCTGGAAGGTGATGGCGATGAGGGGGTTGCCGCTCCACGGCTGATCCGGGTCGCGTTCGATCGCGAGGCGCATGTCGAACTCCCCTTCGATGCCGTTGACTCCGGCGAGACCCTCCACTGCTGCTGATGCGAGGGGCGTTCCTTCCGGATAGTCCGCGTAGACGCGGATGCCGCTGCCGCCGATGATGTGGATGTGGAACGGGATGAGTCCGGGGTTGCTCTGTCCTTCGCCGAGGATCGGGCTGAGGGGCGAGATGACGTGGTATCCGGGGAGGATGCGGACCTTGAGCAGGATCTCCGTCGGCTCGTCTTCCGTCACGGTCACACGCTCGGCGCCGGCGTAGATCTCGACGGGTGTGTGCAGCGACTGGTCGGCGGGCCCGGTCTCTGCGGCGGTTCGCGGGGTTGCCTGGTTCACTTCGACGAGTCCGGCGGCGAGCATGCGGAGGAGAGCCCGGGTGGAGTTTGCGGTGGAGACGGGCGATTCGGCGACGGCGGCGCTGATGGACGCGAGGGCGCCGACGGCTCGTTCGAGATGCTCGCGATCGCCTGTGAGTTGGTGCAGGTCGAGGAGGCCGTGGATCATGACGCTGGTGGCGCTCGGCATGGCGCCGTCGTAGGTCGAGCGGGCGCGAACGAAGAGGTCGGTTGCGTCTGCGGCCGTGTCGAAGAAGCCGCCACGATTGGAATCGCCGAAGCGTTCGGCTGCGTGCGCGGCGAGTGAGGCGGCGGCCCGCGTCATGGGAACGCGATCGTGCTCGGATCGGAGGGCGAGGGTTGTGAGGCCATGGATGACGAAGGCGTAGTCCTCGAGGGGCGCCGGGTGCTTGACGGAGACCGCTCCGTCGGGGCCGATCTTGGCGATGCGATGGAGCGTCCCGTCTTCGGCGATCATGTGCTCAACGATGAAGTTCGCGGCACGGCGCGCCATGTCGAGCGCGCGCCGATCCACGTCGCCCGCGCGAGCGAGTCCGGCGATCATCAGCCCGTTCCAGCCCGCGATGATCTTGTCATCCAGGCCCGGCTGCTTGCGGATTGCTCGCACGTGAAGCAGTCGTTCGTTCGCGGCGTCGAGGCGTGCGATGAACGAGGCGAGGTCCATGCCCATGCGCTCGGCGATGCGTTCCGGGCGATCGTCGAGGCGCAGAACGTTGACCGCGGGCTCGCTCGGATGGTGCGGATCTTTGAAGTTCGGGCCCGCATCCAGGCCATACACGGCGCACGCGAAGGCCCCGTCCGTGTCACCGAGCGCGGCGATGATCTCCTCGCGCGTCCAGATGTAGTTCTTCCCCTCGCGCCCTTCGACCTCGGCGTCCTGGGCGGTCGCGAACGCCCCCCCACTCCCCCCACTCCCCCCACTTCCGTCGCCTGGGATCACCATCTCACGGAGCAGGTATCCGACCGTTCGCGCGACAACTCTCGCGTAGAAGCCATCCACGTACGCGCGAGCGGCATCGGCGTAGACACCGAGGAGCAGCGCGTTGTCGTACAGCATCTTCTCGAAGTGAGGAACGGTCCAGTGGGCATCGACGCTGTACCTGTGGAAGCCGCCTCCGACGTGATCGAAGAGCCCGCCGGCGGCCATGCGGTCGAGGGTGAAGCGCAGGGCGTGATCGATGGCGCCGCGCGTGGCGTCGTCGCCGGCGTTCTGGCGTGCGCCGAGGAGGAGATCGAGGTAGACGGGCTGAGGGAACTTGGGGGCGCGACCGAAGCCGCCATCGGTCCTGTCGAAGAGCTTGAGAAGTGCGCCGACGGCGCCCGAGACCTCGGACATGCCGATGGCGGCGTGCTCGTCGCTCGACGCGAGGTGCTCGACGACGGCGTCGCCGAGTTTCTTCGCCTGTTCGGTGACTTCGGCGCGTTTCTCGCGGTATGCGTCGGACATGCCCGTGAGCACCTGGGTGAACGACGGCAGTCCGTGGCGCGGCTGGGGCGGGAAGTAGGTGCCGGCCCAGAAGGGTCGGAGCGTGCGGGGTTCGAGGAAGACGCTCATGGGCCAGCCGCCGTGGCCGGTGAGGACCTGCGTCGCGGCCATGTAGATGTCGTCGAGGTCCGGGCGTTCCTCGCGATCGAGTTTGACGGAGACGAAGCGTTCGTTCATGAGGCGCGCGGTCGCGTCGTCTTCGAAGGACTCGCGTTCCATGACGTGGCACCAGTAGCAGGTGGAGTAGCCGATGCTGAGGAAGATGGGCACGTCGCGGCGGCGGGCCTCGGCGAAGGCGTCGGGGCCCCATGGCCACCAGTCGACGGGGTTGTGGGCGTGCTGGAGGAGGTAGGGGCTGCTCTCGCGCGCCAGCCGGTTGGGCCTTGCTGTGCCAGGGGCGCGTGACTGTGACGACATGAAGCAACTCCTTTGAGACCTCGAGAACGCGGAGGAAGAGCCGGTGGGACGCGCTGAGCGAAGATCGTGGATTCGAGTGGTCTGCAGCGTGCCGGACCGGGCACGGCCTCATTCGATCGTTCGCTCAGCGACCGACGGATGCCGATCGGGTGCCGCCTCGGACACCATCGCGTCCCATGACCTTGACGATGAGGGACAGGACTTCCTCGGGCCGGTTTGCTTCGGAACGGGACGCGTGGATCTTTCTCTCGCGGGCGCCGCCGACGGCTGCCGCGGCGTCGGCGCTGGACCGGAGCGAGACGTCGCGCGGCATGGCGACGAGGGAGAGCGCGACGGCGCCGGCGACGGGTCGGACCTCGTCGTCCTGATCGGCGAGGAGCTGTGTTTCTGTCTCTGCGAAGCGTGAGCCGTAGTCGCGGGACGCCTGGCGGAGTTCTGACGCGGCGCCGCTGCCGGAGACAGCGGCCTCGACGGCGGCGCGGAGGGCGTCGAGTTCGGGCGCGAGAGCATCGCGGGCGTGGACGATGCGTTTGGCGTCCGCCTGAAGGAGCACGGGCATGGACCAGGACGCGATGGTGCGCGCGAAGGCGCCTTCGGCGCGCTGCGCGAGGGACTTGGGATGGGATCGGGCGACGATCAGCCCGAAGCGTCCCGCGAAGTGGTCGGTTCCTGCGGCGACCGGGACGCTGATGCCCGGATCCGGTCCGCCACGGAGCATGTCGGAGCAGAGGGCGTCGAGGAGCGGTTCGGGTTGTTCGACGAGTGACCAGCGCATCCACGACCGGAGAGGCGTCCATTCGTCCTCATGTTCGATGCGTGACCAGATGCCGACCACGTCTGCGAGGGCGTCCTCACCGGCAACGTGGGTCGCGGCGACCTCGCGTTCGAAGAGGTGGCGGGACCAGGAGAGCCGGTCGACGAGCTCGCGATAGCGTGGGAGGCGTGCCGCGGCGCGTTCGAGATCGCCTCGTCCCCTGGCGCCGACGGGGGTGGGCACGAGGGTGACGGCGCGTCGCGCGAGGAGGAGGCCGACCATTGCTGGCGGCTCGCGGGACGCGAGGTGGTATGGGCTGATGAAGAGGTTCACGATGCGGCGTTCACTCTATGCCTTTGGGCGAGGGTGTCGGTTCGCTGTGTGCGTGCGGGCGATCCGGGCTTTGGGCGTTCTCGCGGGGCTGGGGCGGAGGTTCCGGGGAGAGCGCGTCGTCGAGCCAGTCCATGATCCCGCTCATGCGGAGGGGGAGCGAGACGAAGAGCGTCTCGTGCCCCATGCTGAGGAGTCGTCGCTCGGGTTCGCCGAGGCGCTGCCAGAGGAGTTCCTGCTGGGTCGCGGGTACGGCCTTGTCGCGCGAGGCCTGGAGGACGAGGAGTCGTGTGCCCTTGAGCGCGGGCGCGGTGTGGTATGCGTCGAGCAGTGACTCCTCGAGATACGCGTCGGAGAGCGAGCGGATCTGCTGCGGGGTTCCGACCTGGCCGGACCAGCGGATGTGGACGGAGTCGATCCAGTCCTCGTAGTTGCTGGTGGCGGCGATGCTGGCGAAGTCGGCGCCGCCGGCGATGAGGACGGCGGCATCGAACGTGCCCGGGAGGCGTGCGGCGACGGGCGGGAGGGACATCGCCCCGCCGCTGCCTCCGAGGATGACGCGGTGTCCGCCTCGGACTTCCGGGCGCTTTTCTTCGGCCCATGCGAGCGCGGCTTCGACCGCATAGGCGCACTCGGCGGCGCGATCGTCGAAGGCGCGTGCGAGCAGCGTGGCGGCGTTTCGCTCGGCCTCGGGTCCGGGGTGGATATCGACATCGAGTCTTTCGGTGTAGCCGCTGGGCTGGGCCATCATGCGGAGCACGACCCAGCCGCGCGACTGGAAGTGGCGGACGACCTGATCGAAGACGGCCTCGGGGGTTCCGAAGATGCCCTCCAGGGCTATAGGCGATAAATCCTGCCAGTTCCGAGGGCGCTGGCCGTGGGCTATTCCATGCGACTCCGTTGGAGTCCAATCGGCCTGCTGAGCCGGGCAGTCAGTATTGAACGTTATAATACCAT
>JAPKGU010000172.1 GCA_026647565.1 Phycisphaerales bacterium
CGTGGCCGTCGGGATGCGCAGCGTGACGTCGCACTCCGGCTGATCGGGCACGTCGAACGTGCCGATGACCGAGATGCGCTGGCCGGCGAGTTCGACGATGACCGCGGTGTAGACGCCGGTCTCGTCGAGGCCGACGTCGAAGCGCCCCTCGTCGTCCGTGTTGACGCCGATCCAATTCTCGGGGCCGAGCTCCTGCTCGTGCGACAGCGACAGCGTCGCCTGCGCGAGCGGCGAGCCGTCGGGCTTCAGCACGAGTCCGCGGACGCGGTGCTTGCCGCCGCCGAAGTTCACTTCGATGCTCTGCCCGGCGTCGAGCCCGACCGAGCGGACGCTCTGCCCGGACGTCAGCGGTCCGCGATCGGCGTCGGCCATGTGGATCACGACCCAGCCGCCCGCGGCGAGGTCGTCGATGCGGAACGCGCCGTTCGCGTCGGTCATCGCGAATCCGAGCGGCGCGGCGAGTTCGTTGGACGCCTGCTGCTGCCCGGCGGCGACGACCATCTCGTTCGCGCGCGGGCTGCCATCGCGATCGGTGACTCGCCCGTACAGCGACGCGGCTGAGCCGAGCTCGATCACGACCGGAGCCACGTCCGCTCCGACGTCCGGCACGACCATGCGCACCTGTTGCGATCCGTACCCGGGCGCGATGACGCGCAAGCGCTGCTCGCCACGCGAGACGTGCTCGAGCACGAACGTCCCGTCCTCGCGCGAAGTCGTCGTTCGCGACGCCAGGGTTCGGGCAAACGCACGCAGCCCGTCCGCTTCCTTGCCCAGAGCCCCAAGACGCCCGAGCGCCGAATCGAGCAGCTCCGCGACACGCAGACGCGACCCCTCCACGCCCAGCACGCCCGGGTACGTCACCTTCCCCGCCGCCGCGTCCTTCCCTGTTCGCTTCCCCGTGTGGTCCGCCGTCTGCGTCACATCGAGCAGGTCGTCGACGATCTGGAACATCAGGCCGATCTCTCGCGCGTAAGAGCCGATGGCCTCCATCGTCCGCTCCGGCGCGCCGGGCCGCACGCTCAGAGCGCCCATCACACACGCCGCACGGATCAGCTCGCCCGTCTTGTTGCTGTGGATCAGAACGACGCGATCCACCGGATCCATCCCCTCGGGCAGCCCGCCCAGCGTGTCGTACACCTGGCCCGCGATCATCCCCGTCGTCGCCCCCGTCAGCTCCCGCACCAGCGCCATGCGCGACGCATCGTCGACCGGCGCACGATCGAGCGCACCGAAGGCCAGCGTCAGCAACGCATCGCCCGCCAGGATCGCCATCGCCTCGCCCATCTCTCGGTGCAGCGTCGGCCGCCCCCGACGAAGATCGTCGTTGTCGAGCGCCGGAAGGTCGTCGTGCACCAGACTGAACGCGTGCACAAGCTCCACCGCCACGCCCGACGCCAGCGACTCCGGCCCCACGCCCCCTGCCGCGACCGCCGCGTGCCACGCCAGCACCGGACGCACACGCTTTCCGGGCCCGAGGCACGCGTACCGCATCGCGTCCACGAGGCGCCGCGGCAGGCCGGTTCCATCAAGCAGCGCCGCGACCGAAGCGTCCACGCGCTCGATGATCTCTCGCTCATTCGCCGCAACTCGCGCTTCCATATCGCCCTCGACGGATGCAATCGAGAGGGTAGCCAAAGAAGCCGGGCCTCCGCACCCGCAAGCGGGGCAGAGGCCCGGATCGGCGCATCACCGACGCGAACTCGGGTGCTTAGGGGCAGTACCCCTGACCGAACGCGTCAAAGAAATCGAGGAAGTCCAGGACATCTGTGACAGTATCGCCGTTGATGTCCGGGTCGCCGGCGGATCCGCACGGCGACGGCTGGTTCTCACAGGTCCCGAAATCGTCGAAGAAGTCGAGGAAGTCCAGGACGTTGACCTCGCCGTCTCCGTTGTAGTCGCCCGGCAGTCCGCCGACGGGAACCACGCGGAACACCTCGCCGCCCTGATCGACGATGTACAGGTTGCCGCGATTGTCCTCGCCGAACGAGGTGATCGAGCCGATCGCCAGCACACCCGGCGGGTCCAGCTCGGCCGTGCGATCCGTGAAGTCCGTCACGCTTCCGCTGTATCGGAATGACTTGATGCGGTTCGAGCAGTAGTCCGCGTAGAAGTACGTGCCCCGAAGGTCGCAGATCGGCCCGCGATACACGTACCCGCCCGTCACGGAGCAGGAGAACCCGTCCGTGCTGTGGCTGTACACGCGGATCGGGAACGTCATCGTCGACGGCGCGGCACACCCGGTCGTGTTGAACGAGTTGTTCCCCTCCCAGCAGCGCCACCCGTAGTTCCGCGCCGTGGTCACAGAAGCCGGCTGGAAGTTGATCTCCTCCCAGTTGTTCTGGCCCACGTCCGCGATCCAGAGATCGCCCGTCAGGCGATCGAACGAGTTCCGCCAGTGGTTGCGCAGGCCGAACGCCCAGATCTCGTCATCGCCCGTCACACCCACGAACGGATTGCTCGGCGGAATCGTGTAGAGGCGAGTCGCGTCCGCCGGGAACCCGTCGTCGTCCGCGTTGCCGGGGACGTTGTCAAGTCCGTCCACGTCGAGGCGCAGCATCTTGCCGAGCAGCTGACCGGTGATCGTCTGGGCGCGATTGCCCGGATCGCCCCCCGACCCGCCGTCCCCCGTCGCCACGTACAGATACCCGTCCGGACCGAATCCCATCCAGCCGCCGTTGTGGTTGCTGAACGGCTGGGCGATCGTCAGAACGGTCTGCGCCGAACCCGCGTTCGCCACGTTGCTCGTCGCCGGAGAGCCGGAGACCTGGTAACGGGCGATCACCGTGGTGCCGACGCTGTTCGTGTAGTACACCCAGAAAAAGCCGTTTGTCATGTAGTCCGGATGGAGCGCCAGCCCCAGCAAGCCCTGTTCGCTGCCGGTCGAGACCGGAGAGATCGAAAGGAACGGCGTCGTGAGCAGCGTGTTCGTGTTCAGATCGAAGACGCGGATGCGCCCGGTCGAGCCCGAACGCTGCTCGACGATGAAGATCCGGGAGTCGTCCCCGTTCGCGTGCGTCACGAACAACGGGTTCGAAAGCCCGTTGGCGACAAGCTCCGTCGTGAGCGGCGTCTGCGCGCTCGCGCTCGTCGCGAACGCCGCCGCAACGCCGATGATGGCTCGAATCAATCGCATCTCTGTACCTCCGTGCGTAAGGGGAGCGTGGTCCGGGAGCCCCGATTCACGAGTACTCCAGCGTAGTGACGGCGCACGATCGCAGGAAGCCGACTCGCCAAAAGTCGTGACAGTTCGATCCTCGGATGGCCCGTTCTCGGACGAGAATCCGACTCGGGACGGCCCGGGCCGAGCCCCGACCCTGACGAAACCCGCCTCAGGTCTCCTGAGCGCGGATCAGCTCCAGGATCTGCTGCCCATCAGACGCGCCGTAGATCCGCTGCCGGAAGTCCTCCATCGTCATCAGGCGGCTCACCCGCGCCAGCGCCTGGATATGGTCGCTCGTCCGCTCCGGAGGGCTTGCCAGCAGCACAACCAGCCGAACCGGCTGCCCGTCGATCGCCTCGAAGTCCAGGGGAGTCGCCGGCTTTCCGATCGCCATCGCCAGCGCAGACATCCCGGATGCCTTGCCGTGCGGGATCGCAAGCCCGTGCCCGATCCCGGTGGTTCGCGTCTGCTCACGCGTCCAGACCGCTTGTTTCAGAGAGCCGGGGTCGCCGACCTTGCCCGCTGCCGCCAGCACGTCAACCAACTCGTCGATCGCGCCACGCTTATCGGTGGCCGTGAGCGGCGCTCGGATGCACGAAGGTGAGAGGATGTCCAGGAGATTCATGCGTCGCGCGTCTCCGGCGCCCAGCGCCCATCGCAGTGGGGCAGAGTGTAGTCCCCCCTCAAGACGCGGCCAATCCCCACCCCGTCCGCATCGCTCAACCGTCCAGCATCGCCCAGAACGACCCGTCCGTGTACCCGGCCGGATCGTCACCCGGAGCACCCGAAGGCAGCGTCATCCCCGACGCCGTCGCTCGCAGCCCGTGCCACCGGGCCGCCCACTCGACCAGGTCCCGGTTCTCTTCCGGCTCCAGACTGCACGTTGAATAGAGCACGCGCCCCCGAGGCGACCGAAGCCGGATGGCGTCCGCGAAGATCTGACGCTGCACCCGCGCAAGACGCTCAAACTGCGATCCGCTGAATCGATGACGCGCCTCAGGACGTCGCGCAAGCACGCCGGTGTTGGAGCAGGGCACGTCCAGCAGGATCAGATCGGCACGCCCCGAAACCGCGTCCGAAAGGTGCCGCGGCTCGACCACGCGCACACGAGTCTCCGACGCCGACAGGCGCCGCAGATCCCCCAACCGCGCCGGATCGGTGTCCGAAGCCACGATCTCCGCCTCCGGGAACCGACGGAGCAACTGCCGCGTCTTCGTCCCGCGCCCGGCGCACACGTCCGCGATCACGCGAGGGCTGAACCCGTCGATCGATCCAACCGCTTCGGCCGAAGCCGGGTCCTGCACCCACACGGCCGGATTCGCCGAGAGCCACGCGCCCAGCCGCTCGCGCGATCCCTTGAAAATCACGAAACCCGACCTCGCATGGGCCGAAAACTCGCCGCCGTCTCCAATCGCAAAGCCGGAACCCGTGTTGATGATCGTGGGCGCCTCGATCAGTCCGTGCTCCGCGATCCGGATCGCCGCCTCCACACCGTGCGCAGCGGCCCAGCGCCGAACCAGCTCGGTGGGAGTTCCGGAGTCGACCGCCGCCCGATCAATCCGATCCGACGGCAACGCCGGCGCCACCAGCGCCAACGCCCTCCCGTCCGAGAGCGTCAACTCGTCCCGTGCCCCGCTCGCGCGATCGCGCAGCGTCCGGTCGCTGCCCGAGCCCGAGTGCCGCGCCGAAGCGATCCGTCGCAGGATCGCGTTCGTGATCCCCGCCGCTCCGGGCCTCACGCGGGTCTTCGCCCACTCCACCGTCTCATCGATCGCCGCGTGCGTCGGAATCCGGTCCAGAAACAGCAGCTGCACCGCCCCGCTCAGGATCGCCGCACGAACCCGCGGCTCAAGCTCGCTCGGCTCACGCATCGCACACACCCGCACCATGTGCTCCACCGTGATCCATCGGCGTATCGCGTGGTCCACGATCGTGTGCGCCAGTGCCGCCTCTCGCGCTTCAAGACCCTCCGTCACCAGCGGGTGAGGGACCAGGTCCGGGTACATCGACGCCGCCCGAGAGAGATGCCGGATCGCCGCGTCACGCCCGTTCTCGGGGGGCGTCGAGGCCGGCGCCGCACTGCGGTCGGACGCCCGAGGAGCATCCGGCGCACCCTCAGCACGGCGATCGAACCCGGTCGCCTCGGAACGACGAATGCGATGTGAGTGCCGCCGCGGCTCCACGCTCGACTGTAGGATCAGCCCGGAGCGACCACCCATGACCACGCGCTCGGACGCCAACACGAACGCCGGTCCGGTTCCGCACGAGCACCCAGACGCCGGCGCCAGCCGCGGGCTGCTCGCCGGCATGCGCATCCGCAAGAAACTCATCTTCCTGCACACCGCGTTCTCCGTGGTCCTCGCGGCAATCCTCCTCGTCGCCCTCCGGCCCGCGATCGCCGAAGTCGTGGAGCGAGCCGAACGCAACGAGGCCCGCCTCTTCGCCCGCCTCCTGGCAACGACCGATGTGAGCACCCGCCTCGCCGCCGCCGCGTCCGAGCCGGGCATCCGCGTCAGCGTCGGGTCGCCGGAGGACCTGGGCATCGGTCCGTCTCTGGCCACACACGCCGCGGGCGTGCCGGGCGAGCCGGTCGACCTTCCCGATGCCAGTGGCCCGCCTCGCGTCGCCGTCGCCCTCTCCAGTGCCGATCCCGACACCGCTCCCCGCCTGCTCCTCGTCGAGGTGCGCATCGAGGAGGCGCGCCGGGCCGTGACCCGTCTCTACGCCCTCATGATTCTCGCGCTCCTCTCCGTGTACGCCCTCGTGGCCATCTCCCTGGAGGTCTTCGTCCTTCCGCAGCAGGTCTACGCGCCGATCCGACGCATGCAGGCCGCGGACCTGGCCGTTCGCGAGGGTCGTTCGGAGTACGAGATGATCCCCGAGCAGGCGATCCCCGCCGACGAACTCGGCCAGATCATGCGCTCCCGCAACGAGTCCATCCGAACCATCCGCGAGAAGGAGCACCAACTCTCCTCGGCACTCGCGCAGCTCGAATCCGTCGCGACGGATCTCAAGCGCAAGAACCACCTGCTCGAGGCCGCCCGCCGGAACCTCGCGGATGCCGATCGCCTCGCCAGTCTCGGCATGATGTCAGCCGGAATCGCCCATGAGCTGAACACGCCCCTCGCCGTCCTCAAGGGGATGGTCGAGCGTCTGCACGCCGATCCCAAGGCCGGCGTCAAGGCAGACGACGCAGCACTCATGCTCCGCGTCGTCGGCCGCCTCGAACGCCTCTCCGAGTCCCTCCTGGACTTTGCACGCGTCCGCCCGCCCTCTTCTCGCCCGGTGGTGCTCCGATCCTGCGTCGACGAGGCCGCCACGCTCGTCCGACTCGATCGCGACGCTCGTGACATCTCCATCGAATGCCGCGTGCCGCCCGACCTTGTCGTCGAGTGCGACCATGATCGAATGGTCCAGGTCTTCGTGAACCTGCTCCGAAACGGCGTCGACGCCGTCCGCACGAGACTCGCGTCCGCTCCCTTGATCCCCGGCGCAGTCGACGTGCGGGCCGAAGTCTCGCGCCGCGAAGACACCCTCTGGGCATCGATCACCGTCACCGACAACGGACCCGGCATCGACCCCGGCGTCCTCTCCTCCCTCTTCGAGCCGTTCGTCAGCACCCGGCTCGACTCGCGCGGCACCGGCCTCGGCCTGGCCGTCTCGGAGGGCATCGTCCGCGAGCACGGCGGCGTGCTCCTGGCCAGGAACCTCCCGGATCGAGCCGGCGCCGAGTTCGAGATCCTCCTCCCCCTCAGAACCTCTCACGACGCACCCGGCACATCCCACCCGCCCTCCACCTGAAAGACCCCGCGCAAACGCACCGGCGCTCCGCCGGTACCATCTTCCACCATGTCGAACGAGCCGGACAGCGCCGCCACCGTGCCTCTGTCGATCGTCGCGCTCGACGACGACGCAGACTTCCGACAGTACATCGAGTCCGTGCTCAAGCAGGAAGGTCACGAGGTCCGCCTCGCCTCCACACCGGAGGAGTTCTTCGCCCTTTGCGAACTCTCACTCCCGGATGCTGTCCTCCTCGACATCAAGATGGGCCGCTTCAGCGGCGAGGAGGTCCTCACCGAGATCCGCCGCCGATGGACACGCCTCTGCGTCATCGTCGTCACCGGATACCCATCCCTCGACAGCATGCGCCAGACCTTCAAGCAGGACGTCTTCGACTACCTCGCCAAGCCCTTCTCTCTCGACGAACTCCGGCGCTGTCTCTCTCAGGCCGCCCGGTCCTTCGGGCTCGGACAACGTCCGCAGGATCGCCTTCGACAGGCCCTCGGGCGGCACATCCGTCTCGCGCGAACCGAGCGATCCTGGACTCTCAAGGAACTCTCTGAGGCCTCCGGCGTCAGCGTCAGCCAGCTCTCCTCGATCGAACGAGGAACCCACCTTCCCTCGCTCGAGTCGCTCCTCGCCATCGCCCACGCCCTGGACCGACGCCCCTCGACATGGCTTCTCGAATCCGGCTCGCAACCATCATAACAGCGACGGCGGAAGCGACCGCAAGATGCATCAGACTCTTGTTGAAACGCATCACACACATCCTCCTTTCGAGGTTTTGGTTTAGTATCGTTGAAGCCCGACCCTCGAGCTCAACTTCGTTAT
>JAPKGU010000173.1 GCA_026647565.1 Phycisphaerales bacterium
ATGTGCTCCTGCGTCTGCCTGTAGTACCCCGGCTTCACGTTGGTGCCGATGCGCGTGGCTCCCGCATCGACCGGGATCTCGCCGAGAAGACAACGGACCAGCGTCGTCTTCCCCGCCCCGTTCGGTCCGATGATCGCCCAGCGCTCGCCCCTCGCCACGCTGATGTCAAAGTCATTGAAGAGCACACGCTCGCGTCCGTCCGGGCTCGTGTACGCCTTGCGCAGCCCCCGGCCCGAGAGCACGACCTCGCCCGTTCGCTCCGCCTTCGGGAGCGACAGCCGGAACGAGTCCACCTCCATCGGACGGTCGAGCGTGCGTTCCTCCTTCTCCCGATCCAGGCGAGACTCCCGCCCCTTCGCCTGGCGCGCCCGCTGCCCCGCCTTGAAGCGCCGGATGTACTCCTCCTCCTTGCGGAAACGATCCTGCTGCTTCTCGTACGCACGCAGTTGCGTCAGACGCCGCTGCGCCCGGATCTCGCGGAACGCCGCGTAGTTGCCCGGATACTCGATCAGCCGGCCATCCTCAACCTCGATGATCCGGTGCACCACCGCGTCGAGCAGGTACCGATCGTGCGAGATCATCACCACCGCACCGCGGAACTCATCCCGCAGGAACCCCTCGAGCCACATCCGCCCGTCGATGTCCAGGTGGTTCGTCGGCTCGTCCAGCAGCAGCACGTCCGGGCCTTCCAGCAGCAGCCGCGCCAGCGCCAGACGCCCGCGCTGACCCCCGGAAAGACCGCGCACCTTCACGCCGAACTGCGCGTCCGTGAACCCGAGCCCGTGCAGCGTCGCGTCGATCTTGTGCCCGATCGTGTAACCGCCGAGCGACTCCATCTGCTGCTCCAGCGCGACCTGACGCTTCATCAGCCGCTCCAGCGCCGCGCCCGTCGCCGTCCCCATCTCCTCGTAGACCTTGTCCAGCTCCTTGTGCACGTCGTGCAACGCCTTGAACGCGCCCTCGGCCGACTCGCGCAGCGTTTCGTCAGGGTCCAGACGCGGGTCCTGCTGCAGGTACCCCGCGCGGCAACCCCTCTGCAGCGCGATCGTCCCCGAATCCGGGCGAATCTCGCCCGTGATGCACCGCAGCAGCGTGCTCTTCCCCGCGCCGTTCCGGCCCACGATCCCGATCCGCTCGCCCGCCTCGACGCTCACCGAGACCCCGTCGAGGATCGTCTCGTCTCCGAAGTTGTGGCGCAGATTGGTGACGGCGAGCAGCGGCATGGGGCCGATTCTAAGGCCCGACTCCCACTCGATCATCGCCGAGCCGGTTCGCGCGATACGATACCACCCGTGAGCACGAACGCCCCCCGTTCCGCGTCGTCCGGAGGCCCCTCGGGGCATGGACGCGCGCCCACCATCACGATCAAGACCATCCGACGCATGGCGCAGTCAGGCGATAAGTTCGCCTGCCTCACCTGCTACGACGCGACCACCGCGCGCTGGCTCGAGCGGGCCGGCGTCCACGTCCTGCTCGTCGGCGACACCGCCTCCGAGGTCATCCTCGGCTTCGACCGCACCATCGACATGCCCCTCGATGTTCTGCTCGCCCTCACCGCCGCCGTCAAGCGCGGCGCGCCGAACACCCTCGTCATGGGCGATATGCCCTTCATGTCGTACCAGGCCGACGAGGCCTCCGCCCTCCGCAACGCCGCCCGATTCCTCACCGAGGGCCGCGCCGACGTTGTCAAACTCGAAGTGGACGCCACCTTCGCCCCCCTCGTCGCCAAGATGACGCGCGCCGGCATCCCCGTGGTTGCGCACGTCGGCTCCAAGCCCCAGCAGGCCATGCTCTCCGGTGGCTACGGGTCCAAGGGTCGAACCGCCGAGGAAGCCGCCTCGATCGTCCGCGACGCGATCACGTTCGAGCAGGCCGGCGCCGTCATGCTGCTCGTCGAGGCAGTCCCGGACGAGGTCGCCGCAGAGATCCTCAAGCACACCTCCGTTCCTCTCATCGGCATCGGCGCCGGAACCGCCTGCCACGGCCAGGTGCTCGTGCTCCACGACCTCATCGGGTTGACCGATTCTCCCCCCAGGTTCGCGTCTCCCGTCGCCTCCCTCGGACCCTCGTTCGAGAACGCCGGACGCGAGTGGGTTCGTCGCGTTGCCGACGGCTCCATCGGAGGCGTCAGGTACACCATGAAGCCCGGAGAAGTCAGACGTTTCCGAGACCTGCTGGAGTCCGGTCTCCCGCTGACCGATGCCCCCGACCGGCCCGCCTGAACGGAGTCACCCGCCCATGCGCCGGTTCGTCGCTCTCGGACCCGCCATCGTCGTCATGCTCGCCGCCGTCGCGCTGATGTTCGTCGGTCCGGTGATCGTGCGCCAGATGACGCACGCAGCCGCCGTCGGGCGAGCCCTCGGCGCTCGACAGGCCCTCGACGCCGACAACACGCTCGACGTGCTCGACGCCGCCATCTCGCGCGTCTCCGATGCCGTCTCCCCCTCGCTCGTCCACATCGACGTCGACGCCCCGCGCCGCGAGTCCGGCCGACGCAGCGCCTCGTCCGGAGCCGGATGGGTCTGGGACGCCCAGGGCCACATCGTCACCAACGCCCACGTCGTGCGCGGCGCGACGTTCATCCGCGTCCAGACCTCCGACGGAAGGGTCACGCCCGCCGAGATCCTCGCCGCCGACACCTACACCGACATCGCCGTCCTCAGGCCGGCCGATCCCGACGGCCTCCTCCCCATCGCACGCGCCTCCGGACAGCAGCCCCGCATCGGTCAACGCGTCTTCGCCTTCGGTTCGCCCTTCGGCTTCAAGTTCTCCATGTCCGAGGGCATCATCTCAGGGCTCGGGCGAGACCCGCTCGCCGACGAGCCGACCGGTGTCACCAACTACATCCAGACCGACGCCGCCGTCAATCCCGGCAACTCCGGAGGTCCCCTCGTCGACTCCCGCGCCCGACTCATCGGCATGAACGTCGCCATCGCCACCGGCGCCGGCACGCAGACCCTGCTCCAGGGCCAGTCCGCCGGCATCTCCTTCGCCATCCCGCTCGCCACCATCGAGCCCATCGTCACGCAGATGGTCCGCGGCCGCGAAGTCTCGCGCGGCTACCTCGGCATCACCATCCCCGCGTCCGAAGAACCAATCATCACCGATTCCGGATTCGTCGGCACAGGCGTGCGCATCCCGCGCGTCCAGCCCGACGGTCCCGCCGCCGCCTCAGGACTTCGCAACGGTGACATCATCACGCACTTCAACCACACCCCCATCCGCAATCCCGCCATGCTGCGCTCGGCCATCGGCGCCATGTCGCCCGGCGATTCCGCCGCTGTCAGAGTCTGGCGCGACAACGCGTCGGTCGAACTGCAGGTCGTCCTCGGCGAGTTCCCGCAGGAGGTCCTGGCCAACCAGTCGGTCTTCCCCGCCCTCATCCGATACGGCATGCGCCTCGGGCAGTCTCGTGCGGGCGTGATCGTCGACGTCGTCATTCCCGGCTCCACCGCGTACGAGGCCGGCTTCAGAGAGGGCATGCTCCTCGCCGAGGTCGCCGATCGCGCCGTCGCGTCCGTCGACGACGCCTTCGTCGCCCTCATGCGCGCCGAGTTCCTTCTCGGCAAGCCCGTCCTGGTCCGCACCAGAGGCCCCGAGCCCGAGCAAGCCGAAGCGCTCCTCATGCAGCTCGAACGCTAGTCCCCCTCTTCCGCCTCGATCGCGCGGATCACCACCGTCACCGGCGTGTCCCGCCGCGGCACGCGCGCCGGGTCGGCGATCCACTCAGGGTCCTGCACCTCGGCGCTCGGGCTGAACACGCCCCGCCAGGCCACCGTCTCGCTCCCGAAGGTGTGAAGCCCCACGATCGTGCCCTCCGCCGTCGCCGCGTACCACTCGCGATCGTTCCGCCTCACCATCCGAGATCCCGCGAACACCCACCGCGGCTCTTGGCCGACGACCGCGTCGGTCAGGCGGCGTCCGTCGACCGCACTGATGATCCAGTCGCACGCGCGGTCCTCGCGGCGCACGCCCTCCTCGTCCTTCCAGATGAACCAAACCTCGACCGGCGCGCCGCTCGGAGCCACCGTCGACACGACCTTGCCGTCCCACGTCCACGAGCCCGGCTCGCCGTGCTCCAGCCCGATCAGCAGCAACGCCGCGTGCACGTGCGACGGGTCGGCCCGCGTCGCGACCAGCGACTCGTGCGCCCGCGTCTCCGCCGTCGAAACCATCACCTCGAGGTAGACATTCGGCGCTTGCTTGATGTGCGCGTCGATCGGCACGAACCCGTCGATCTCGACCGTCCGCGCTTCGCGGTCCACGCGGACGTGCGCCATCGACGCCGCCAGCGCCGCACCCGGATCGCTCGTCGGCGACGGCGCATCCTGCCCGACGGCCCCCGAGGCGATCAGCAGCAGCAGCAGCATGAAACCCGCGCGCCGCTTCATTGCAACTGCGTCTCCCGCGGGCCGAACACCTCGCCGACCAGCGTCGCGAAACGCTCGCCCCGCTTCTCGTAGTTCTCGAACTGATCCCAAGACGCGCATCCGGGGCTGAGGAGCACGACGTCGCCGGGTGCGCAACGCGCAGCGATCGCGTCCATCGCCCGTTCCAGGGTTCCGCAGGGGATTGCCGCGGCGCCCGCGGCCTTCGCGATCCAGTCGCCGGTCTTGCCGATGGTGTAGAGGCCCTTGAGATCGGGGGCGGCGAGGGCGATGGGAGCCAGGTCCTGGCCCTTGTCGTAGCCCCCTGCGATGAGGTGGATGCGTCGGGATGCGTGTTCCACGTGGAACGCGTTGACGGCGAGGATGGTCGCCTGGGGCGTGGTGGACTTTGAGTCGTCGTAGAAACGCGCGCCTCGGATCGTGGCGACGTGGCGGAGGCGGTGGGGGAGTCCCGGAAATGTCCGGGCAACTTCTGCGGCGCGGCGCGGATCGAGCGCGTGTGATCGATCGGACGCGTGAAGTGCGCGGCAGGCCTCGAGCGCGACGGCGGCGTTGAGTTCGTTGTGCGGACCGGGGATGAGCAGGCCGTCGACGGAGGCGTCGGGCGCGATCTCGATGCGCCGGACGCCGGGGGCGGTCGGCCAGTCGCGGACGTTGGGGCCGAGGATGGCGGTGTCGCCGGACCCCTGGCCGTCGAGGATCTTCTGCTTGCTTGCGCGATAGTGGTCGAAGGTCTGGTGCCAATCGAGGTGGTTGGCGTCGATGTTGGTGACGACGGCGACTCGTTTGGGGAACGCGCCGAGCCAGTGGAGCTGGAAGCTGGAGAGTTCGAGCGCGACAACGTCTCCATCGCGGATCTGTCCGGCGCGATCGAGGAGCGAGCCGCCGATGTTGCCGCCGAGGTGGACGGTGTGGCCAAGCCCCGTGAGGACGTGGTGGATCAGTGCGGTGGTGGTGCTCTTTCCAGCGGAGCCGGTGACGGCGACGATGCGAGCGGCGGGAGGGAGGGCGTCGATCGAGAGCCGTATCTCCGTGGTGACGGGGATTCCGGCGGCGTGTGCGGCGCGAAGGAAGCGGTTGTCCCAGGGCTTCGGGACGGCCGGATTTGCGACGACGAGGTCGCACGTCGTGAAGTCGCTGACGTTGTGCTCGCCGAGTCGGAGCGAGACGCGGCCCTTGTCGACGAGGTCGCGGACCTGCGCGACGGACTCGGCGAGTTTGTCGGCCGGCTCGAGGTCGGTGACGAGGACGTCTGCGCCGCGAGAGACGAGGAACTTCGTGACGCCGATGCCGCCGCCGAAGCGGCCGAGGCCCATGACGGTGACGCGCTTGTTGCGAAGATCCGGGATCGGCTGTCCCACGTCGGCGCCTCCGTGCGTGTGGTCAGTGGGCGACGCCGACGGGGGCGTCGAGTTCTGCGCGGATGGCCTCTGAGAGGGAGCGGGCGAGTCGCCGGGCGATCGGGCCGACGCGTCCATCGCCGATGGGCTTTGCGTCGAGCGAGAGGACGGAGGCGATCATGGTGTTGGTGCCGCAGAGCATGATCTCGCTCGCGTTCCGGAGTTCGGCGGCGCGGATGGGGCGTTCGATGATGTGCGGCTCCTTCTCAAGGAGGATGTCGCGCGTGACGCCGGCGAGGATGGAGACGGACTCGAGGTCTGGTGTGACGATGGTGGGCCTGGCGCCGGCATCGGGGAGGACGGCGAAGACGTTGGTGGCGGTGGCTTCGCCGACGAGACCGTCTGCGATCGAGCCGTGCGCGTCGGGCGTGATGAAGATGGCATCGTCGGCGCCGTGGTCGCGGGCCTCGATCGCGGCCATGATGTTCCCGAGGAGGGAGATGGCCTTGACACGCCCGCGCTTCCAGCGGAAGTCCTCGACGAGGGCGGCGGTGGTGGTGCCCGGTTCGGCGCACGCTTCGATCGGCGGGCGTTCGAGCGCGTAGCCGAAGACCGTGGGGTCCATGGCGTCGGGGAGGCGTGCGCGGACGGGTTGCCCCGGCGCCGGGGCGCCCCGGGTGAACTGCCAGTAGATGAAGGCGTCGGAGAGTCCGTTGGCCTGGAGGAGGGCCTCGCTCATGGGGCCGAGGCGGTCGGCGTCGAAATCGATCCGGGCGGCGGCGAGACTCTCTCGGAGTCGGCGAGCGTGGCGATCGACGGCGCGGACGCGGCCGCGGAACGCGCGGAGTCCTTCGTAGACACCGTCACCGAAGATGAATCCTCGGTCGAAGGGGTCGATCCGCGCTTCCTTGCGCGACACGTGCAATCCGTTGAGGTGGACGAGCATCTGGAATCCTAGAGCGATGGAGAGTCGGAGAGAGAAGGAGCGGGGGAGGCGGCGTGAAGAGGTGGAGAGGAGCCGGGGGCTTCCGCCTCGCTCCAACGACCGCCTGCCCGCTTCGCGGGCGAACAGAGGGGAACACGTGTGTTCCTCGCGAAGCGCTGCAAGCCGCGCGAAACGGGGACGAGCCAGAGCACCAGTTCCGTCCTCGGGGCAGGCCGGGAACTGGCGGCGCCCGGTATGCCTGCGTTCAGGCAGATCACCGGGCCAGGTCCTTCGAGTCTGTGGCGCGGCGGGTGCGAGGGGCGGCGAGAACGCCGGAGCAGCGGAACCGGAACGCCCTCCCTCACGGTCGGGCTGCATGTCGGGCTGCATGTTGGGCTGCATGTTGGAGGTGCATGCTGGGTTGCATGTTCCGAAATGCTGGGATCACATGACCGAAACGGGGTCGACATCGACGGCGGTGTGGGCGTCGCTGACGAGGTCGCTGCGGGAGCGGGCGGTGTTGAGGATGCGCTGGACGGCTCCGGCGCTGGCGGCGCGGACGAGGATGTCCCATCGGTGCCAGCCCTCGATGCGTGCGACGGCGCAGGGGGCCGGTCCGTCGATGCGGACATCTTCGATTCCGTCGGCGGCGGCGCGGAGCGAGGCGGCGAGGGTTGCGGCACGCGCGGCGCCCTTGGCGTGGTCCTGATCGCGGACGACGATGCGTGCCATGCGCCAGGCGGGGGGGAGGCAGGCGCGCCGGCGGGAGCTGAGTTCGAGCTCGGCGAAGGCCTCGAAGTCGTGCCTCGCGGCGAGGCGGATGGCGGGGTTCTGCGGGTTGAAGGTCTGGACGATGACGGTTCCGGGATGCTCGCCTCTTCCGGCGCGGCCGGCGACTTGTGAGACGAGCTGGTAGGTGCGTTCCATGGCGCGGAAGTCGGGGAGGTTGAGGGCGGTGTCGGCGCTGATGACACCGACCAGCCGGACGTTCGGATAGTCGAGTCCCTTGGCGATCATCTATCGGTGATTGTGATAGCCTTGCTCCTCACCACCAGCGCCCGACCTGCCCCTGTGAACGAGACTTATCAGAAATTATC
>JAPKGU010000174.1 GCA_026647565.1 Phycisphaerales bacterium
GCTGCGATCTGCCGTTGGCTTGTCGTGATGTGTGGCAGCGGCCTCGCCCTTCGCAGACGGTTCAGCGGCGCTGGGCTTTGCCGTCCCTAGCAGCCCGACCGCCATCCCAAGCAGTGAGTCGGTCGGCACACGACCATTCAGCAGATCCTCGGCACGATCGCGGATCGCGCCGACCAATGCGGCGGAGACCTGTTCCGAGTGCTTTCGGTGTAGATCGAAAGCAGCCTGCGCGATCGTCTTCGGGTCCTTTCCAGAGTGCCGGAGCGCCTTGGCAACCTCTGGGAACCGAGTCAAGAACGCGTGCGGCGTTCCGAGGCCCCCAACCTCCTTGATAGTGCCGACATACCGCTCGACGAGAGCGCACTCCTCTGGGTTCTTCCACGAGTGGGTCATCAGGTCTGCCGCGTACATGCCCGGCGGATCCTCGTCGGGGTCTAGACCCGCCGCCAGCGTCACCATGCGACGATCGATGCACTGAGAGCACGTGCCACAATGGGAATGCTCGATCGTGCGTTCCCATGTGTGGGCGCAGCTGATCGTCTGCGCGCACAGTTTCCCGAACCCGGCCGCCTTTACCTCTCGGATGATGTCCGTCTTGGTCTTCCAGAGAAATGGGTTCTCGACGCTGAAGGGGCTGCCGAAGATGACCTCGAAGAACTTACCGAACCCCGCGAGGGTCTGTGGGTGTGTGGTACGGCTGGCGCGTCCTCCGACACACTGCATGCTGAGGGGCAGATTGAAGCTCACCACGCCATTCTCGTAAAAGCGAATGCGATCCTTGCCAAGCATGCGGGCAATGACCGCAGCGAAGGAAGCGTAAACGAATGAACGCGCGCGCTGGGTGTACTCCTTGCCGAGTGATTTACCCTTGTTGAGCTCCACCTGAACGTGGAACGGTGCCGGCGCGGTCCCATTTAGTTGCTGATTGAGCGCCTCGACAACGCGACGCTGCGGCGCGCCCACCTTCGTTGTAGGCTCGTGACTAACGAGCGCAACTTTGCGGTGCCCGTCCGCAATCTCCTTGATCGCCCCTCCGAAGGAATCGAGCCCACCAGAGAACAGGATGACCTCCTCGATGCCGCTGCTGTCCACGCCGCCTTTCCGAAAGTCGAGGTAGCCGTCAACCGGTGACGGCTTCTTCAACTTGGTGAAGTTCAACTCGTAGTCGTCGTCGGAGAGGAACGTCAGCACCTCTCGCAGGGAGTCCAGAACCGCAGGTGCCATCCAGAAGTCCGGCTTGCGTACAGGGATCTCGAACCAGAGGTGACGACGCCACTTCAGACCGTACTCGAACTCGACCTTACCCCCGCGGCCCATCGCCTGGTCAGCGGCATAGATGAACGCGGCAATCTCCAGGAGGTCCGTGTGCTCCTCCGGGAGGTTCGCCGTCATTGCCTTTGTGAGGTCGTGCAGACGCAGATGGACGTCATGCACTCCGTCCCCCAAGGCTAGTTTGATCGGGGTGAGCGACTTCCACGCGCCGCCGCGTGCGGACAGCTTCGCGCCACCGCACAGGATGACGTGCTTAGCCGACATCCCGCGCACCCCGAACTTCAAGCTCGCTCTTCAGTTTGACGAGGGCGTATGCAGCGAAGCTGCGTGCCGATGGCTTGGAGATGCCGGTCTCGTACTTGGACTTGGAGAACCAGCCGCCCGCGTAGTCCCGGACGATGAGCGCCGCCTGCCTGGTATGGACGGCAAGCCGCTCTAGGAAGGCCGTGTGTTCGGTGGGGTCGCGGAATCGTTGGTTCGGGCCGACGTGCAGCGAGAGCTCGCGGCTGAGGTGATAGGTCAGATAGCGGTGCATGAACCGCGCGAAGAAGTCATGCGAGAGGGAGGCGAACCCCTCTTTGGTGGAGAGGTCCCGAACAGCGCTGCGCACGGGCGCGGAGTCAGACTCCCAGAGGTTTTCTGAGGCAGGGCCGGTCAACGCAGACAGCGACTCCACGGCGGCGAGCTGCGCCATCTCTCCAATGTCTGTGCGTGAGCGCGTGTTGCGCAGGTGTCGATCCAGCGCGTCGCTCAACGCCCCGGCGAGGTCATAGACGTTGGCGTTGGCTGGAACGTCAAGGCCCAGTTCATTCAGTCGAGAGACGAAGTTTGCCTCATCTCTCGCCGCGAGGGTCACATGCGCGAGCAGATAGACAGCATGGGCGAGTCCTTCATCCCCCTTCGCTAGCTCGAGGCCGAGTTCGGCCGCTTGCAATGTGGATTGGGCGACCCCGGCGACCGGAGCGCCTTCCGCGACGAGTGCAACAACCTCGCGCCAGGGCGCGGTGTCGGGAGTTCGGCTGCCTCTCTGGTGGCCCATAGCGCCGGCGCTGCCGCCCGGCGACGGTTACGCGCCGGCCATCCGGGCGTTGGGAGCCGTATCGGGTTAATCGGCTCGCCGAAGAGCACTCTTCACCCAGGCCGGATAACGAGGGTGCGTAGCGATGCACTTATTGCACTTGCGACAATCGAGCGATAGACTCTCTGGTCCGAGAACCATCCATGCCCGCAAAGCCATCATCTCGTCGCGCAGCACAGAGCGGCTCAATCTCCCCAACCAAGCGTGAGCGCCGCCTTGCCGCAGAGGCGTCCCGATTGTTTCCGCATACCCGCGGAAGTCTGAACCTGCGGGTGCCCGGAGCAAGAGGCACGTCCGTCGAGCTGCCTGCTATCGCCGCCCGGCTCCTGCGTGACGTCTTGACGCATCTGGCGAACGGAGACGCTGTTGCGGTTGTGCCGACACCCGCTGAGCTGACAACCCATCAGGCGGCGGCGATTCTTGGCGTCTCGCGCCCGTTCCTCATCAAGGCGCTCGACGCTGGACACTTGAAGGTGCGGATGGTCGGCACCCACCGCCGCATAGCACTCGCGGACCTCATCGCGTACCGCGATGCGATGGACGAACGTCGCCACGCTGCGCTCGACGATCTGACAACGCAGGCCCAGGAACTGGGCATGGGCTACTGAGCCGTGACCACGCGTCCCGCTGACGCCCCCAATCCGCTTCCGCCGCGACTACCCGCAATTCCCGCTCCGATACCGTATCCCGTTCCCCCGCCACGAACGGCAGGAACAGAATCGCCTCCTGGATGTCCGGCGCGAGGTTCAGCAGGTTCACGATCTGGCTCACGCGGGCGCGGGTCACCTGGCCCAGCTCGGCGATCTCCGCGAAGTCGGCCATCTCGCCGCTGCGCACCAGGTCGTCGAACCGAATCGCCAGCGCCATCAGCCGCGAGATACGCGGCACGCGGCCTGCTGGCACCGGTGGCGGCGTGGCCCGCTCGCCGGCGCGCATCTCCCGCGAGCCGCACTGACCGGTCGTGAAGTGAATCTTGAAGTCGAGCGTGATGCCGTCGCTCATGCCGCCTCCTCCTCGTGCCCGCGCTGGCCGATCGAACGCAGGCCCAGCGGATGGAACGTGATCGAAACCGACCCTTTTGTGGCGTCGTAGTCCACGCGCTGGATGAGCATCCGCATCAGCCGGGCCTGTTCCCTGGGCGTGAGGCGGGACCAAACGCCGTCGAACTCACCGAGCGCGGCGTCCACATCGGCCTTCGTGATCTCCCCCGCGCTCGCCTCTGCGATCTGCTGATTTAGCGTCGCGGCCCGCTCCTCGCACGCCCGCACCTTCTCGTGCAGGTCGGCCAACCGTGCCGCCGCGTGGGCGTCGGTGGCCGCGTCGCGGGCGACGCGGGCCAGGTCTGTCTGGAGCCGGGCCATCTCGCGCTCGACGGCGCTCAGTTCGCCTTCCGCCACCGTGCGCTGCGCGGCCATCTGCTCGCGGCACTTCGCCAACGTGAGAGAAAGGAGCGCCGGGTCCCTCCCGATGCTCCGGATCTGCTCGACCACGAACTTCTCGATCTGCTCGGCGGGCAGAGACCGGCACGGGCACGAATCCCATCCCTGCTTCTGCGCTTTGTAGCAGACGTAGTAGCGGTACACCCGCGTCCCGTTCTTGTTGGTCATCGTGTGACCCATCGAGAGCCCACAGGGGCCGCAGTGGATGAGCCCCTTGAGCAGCGCGCCGAACTTGTTCCTCGCCACCATCCCCCCGTCGCGCCCGTTGTGCCGGAGCATCTCGTTGACCTTGGCCCACAGCGCGTCATCCACGATCGCCTCATGCTCACCCGCGAACGTTTCGGCCTTGTACCGCACCCGCCCCCGGTACAGGATGTTCGTCAAGACCTTCAGCACGGCGGGTTTGTCCCACTCGCGCCCGCCGTACGCCGCGCCCTTGGGCGTGCGCACAGCCTTGGTTCGCAGGCCTCGCCCATTCAGTTCGCGGGCGATGTCCAGGAGCGACCGCTTGGTGCGGTACAGCCCGAAGATCTCGCGCACCAGGTCCGCTTCGTCCCGGTTCACCACGAGCTTCTTGGTCACCGGGTCTACGTCGTACCCGATCACGGAGCGCCCGCCCGACCACTTGCCCTTCCGCCGCGCCGCAGCAATCTTGTCCCGCGTCCGCTCGGAGATGATCTCCCGCTCAAACTGCGCGAACGAGAGCAGGATGTTCAGCGTGAGCCGCCCCATCGACTGCGTGGTGTTGAACTGCTGGGTGACGGAGACGAACGAGACCTTCTTCCGCTCGAAGATCTCCATCATCCGGGCGAAGTCGATGAGCGACCGGCTCAGCCGGTCCACCTTGTAGACGACGATGCAATCCACCTTCCCCGCCTCGATGTCGGCCATGAGGCGCTTCAGCGCCGGCCGGTCCATGTTGCCACCGGTGAACCCGCCGTCGTCGTAGCGATCCGGCACGCAGACCCACCCCTCGTTCTTCTGGCTGGCGATGTATGCCTCGCCACTCTCACGCTGGGCGTCCAGCGAGTTGAACTCCTGCTCGAGCCCCTCCTCCGTGCTCTTGCGGGTGTAGATCGCGCAGCGAGTCCGCGCGGGTGCCTTCGATTCGGGTCGCTTCTTCATGCTCCGGCCTCCGCCTTCTTCTTCCCGCGGGCGGACGGCAGGCCGAAGAAGCTCACCCCGTTCCAATGCGCCCCGGTGATCTTCTGCGCGATCGCCGTGAGCGACCGGTACACCTCGCCCTCGTACTCAAAGCCTCGCGGCAGCACCCGCACCACGATCGCACGTCCCTTGTACTCGCGGCGAATCACGGCCCCCGGCTTCGGGAACGAGTCGGGCCGCCCAGCGTCGAACGCCGCAGCGACCGTTCGCCCCGGGCCGTTCGCGGCCGCGTCGGGGAGACGCGGGGCGCTCAGGCGGATCTCCGCGTCGTCGGCCAGTTCGAGCGCCCGCCGCCGTGCCCGCTCCGACAACCCGCCCTCGCGGAGCGCCTGCATCCGCCAGACGATCCGCTTGACGAGATACTGCTTGTGATTGGTCCGCGTGGGCTCGCCGAAGACCTCGGCATAGCGCTGCTTCAGTTCGGGGACGGTGAGTCGGCCCAGGGCCTTCACCGTCGCGGGGATCTCGTCGGGCGTGGGGGGCGGGGGGATCATCGGGACTCTCCGGTTCGCAAGGCGTCAACCAAGCGGACGATCAAGGCGAACCGGTCCCGAGGGTTCAAGTCCATCTTCCTCTCTTTCTGCCGGGAGCGAGATGTCGCCCGACTCGCCCATGCGGCGGGCATTTTCGCGCTGGCGACGGATGCCATCCGCCAGAATCTGGGCAATGGTGTGCAGCCGCTTGATCGGGGTCAGCAGCGCGAGTTCATCGCGCTCGGCCCCCTCGTCGAGGTCGATGGTCATGCGTGCGTCCGTGCGCAAGCCCGGAGGGGCCAGCGATGGTGGTGTGCGCCCGCTCGCTACCGGCGGGCCGTTAACCACCATCTACGCAAACGGTTCGGAATGTGGCGAAAGGCGCGGATCGGAACCCTGCACCGAGCGGATGCTCGGAGTCATGGCAGCCGTACGCCATGCTGTTGACGCGTGTCGATGGGCGAAGAGATGTAGCTTGCGTCGTTGAAGCCGACGATGCCGCAAATCAGCCGACAAACGAGGCATCGCATGTGCAGAAGAGTGTTCGGGTACGGACTGGAGGTGGCTGCGCGCGCGGAGCCGCCATAGATCGTGTAGCCAAGGGGTTCGTCGAAGAACAGACCCTCATGGAGCGTTTCGTTCCGCTGGGCGGCAACCGTTCCAGACTGCGCATCGGCCCAAGCGGGGACCGGGCAGTGGAAGGCCGCGCAAAGACCGGCTATTCGCTGCCGGTGCGGCACATAGCCCTTGCTCTTCCCGTTGATGACGCTCCACACGAAGTAGCACCCATCTAGCGCGATGTAGAGGTACGTGAACTCCTCGAAGTCCAGTAGGGTCGGCGTTTGGCTTAGGAAGAGGCTATGGACGATTCCCATCACTCCCTTTGCAATGCGAGGGTTTGTGGCGTGTCGTCTCCAGAAGTCATCCGAGATGGAGAGCGCTCGGCGATCACTGTCGCCGAGCCACACGATGTCGTGGAGCTTGCCCGGCCGAACCGGGGTTGCATCCAAAAACCCCGCCTCCGTGTCGGACAGTCGAATACCTTCGATGAATCCGAGCATCCACACGAGGAACCGGAGGTGGTCAGGACCGCTTGCATTGGCGTGACGGAGTGCGTGGGTCTGTGGCAAGCCGAAGATGCGGCCGTTGTAGGGCAGCGTCCGCACTTTGCCCGACATGAAGTCCTTGGACGCGGCGGGCGGGGCATAGCACCAGTCCCTCTCCACTAACCCCGATTGCATCACTTCGTCAACCTTCTGCTTCAATCCGTCCAGGGTGGAGACTGAGAGGTCGCCGACGTTGAAATCGAGCTGCTCGGGGTAGAAGCCAAACTGGACGGTGCTCATCTGGGCAAGCTCCATGAGGGATTCAGACCCTATTGCCGACCTGCGCTCTCCGTTTCTAGGCCGTTCCGATTGCCTCCCACCCCTGATCGGAACCCCGCGTCAAATCGGCGGGGGCGCTAACCGAGAGTCGGAGAGAGTTTGAGAGGTTTGGCCGAGTGGCCGACCGGAACCCTCGGGGTTCTTATCGCCCGCCCGATGGGCCAATGCAAACAGAGAGCGCGGCCGTGCGGGCTGGCTGGCGACCGGGCTGCGCAAGCCCCAATCCTGACGGGACTTTGCGCGACCTGCCGTAAGCACCGCCGCACGCCCGGAGCCCGCCGGGTGCGTAAACCAAAACCGGCCCGCTTTCGCGGGCCGGTCAGAAGCTCCCCGATCGGAACGGGTTCAAACCGTCGAATCCGGGTCTTGAGCCACCATGTCGGCCTCGAATCGCTGTTTAACAGGCTTGGCGCTATCAAGAACGCGGTCGGCGGGTCATCGGCGGTCGCCGCGGGGCTCGGCCCGCGGCGAATGCCGCCCGCCAACCACCCCGCTCGCGGGGTGCAAATACTCCATCCGGCGCTCGCGCGGCGTTAACCGGCGGCGGCGTCCAAAACTGGCGGCTTCCGGTTAACGGATCGAGGGCGCACAGCGGAAGCTGAGCCCCGCAGAGGCGATGGCCAGTCTACTGCTGGTTGACGGCCTGGTTCCATGCGGCGGCGACAGCGGGGCCATTGGCCTGAAGACTGGCGTAGGCGGTGGCGACGGCGGGGTTGCTGTCGTTGGCGAGGATGACGGCGCGGGCGGGCTGGGGGACGTCCTCGTCGAGTCGGGCGTAGATCTCGGCCGCGGCGAGGGCGTGGCGAAGGGCGATCCATTCGGCGTCGGGGCGGG